>CALPIE020000145.1 GCA_943323545.2 Bifidobacterium breve
AAAGTCACGACATGATAATTATGTGCAACAATTATTCAGAACTACTGCATTTGCTACTATTAATAGATCTTTAGGTAGACAATTGGATTTGTATGTAAAAGCAGATGCAACCAAACGCGCTACTTTAGCACCACAAATTATGGAAATGGCTGAAGATATGTTTAAAGATTTATATATTCCTGCAGAAAAAGATTTATTAGCTGCTCAGTTAAAAGTGTATGCCACTAAATCAACAGGTTATGCAATTGCTCCTATGGTTAAGAAAATCGGTGATGAAAACAACAACGATTTTACTAAATATGTTAATGCAGCTTTCGATTTAAGTATGTTAACATCAGTAGATAGAATTAAAGCATTTCTAGATTTACCAAGTGAAGGAATGTTAACCAACGATCCTTTAAATTCATTGTCTGCCGATTTAACAAAGCATTTTAGTGCAAAATCAGACGAAATTACGAATGCTCAAAATGACTACACAACTTCTTTCCGTTTGTTAGTTGAAGGATTAAGAGAATCTAAAATAGGATCTATTAAATATCCGGATGCAAATTCTACTTTGCGTTTAACTTACGGAAAAGTAAGATCATTACCTGCCGACAAACGAAATGATGCCTCTATTAATAACTACACCACTTTAACTAGTCAAGTTAAAAAATACAAAAAAGGAGATCAAGAATTTGATTTGCCAACGCGTGTTTTAGAAATGGAAAAAAATAAAGATTATGGTCGTTATGCCGATAAAGACGGATCACTTCACGTGAATTTCTTAACAGATAATGACATTACAGGAGGAAACTCAGGTTCGCCAGTAATTAACGGAAAAGGAGAGTTAATTGGTCTGGCTTTCGACGGAAATATCGAAGCAATGGCTGGAGATGTAATTTTTGATAGTAAATTACAAAGAACAATTAATGTAGATATTCGTTATGTGTTATGGGTTATTGAGAATTTATCGGGTGCCAAACACATTGTAGATGAAATGACTTTGGTGAAATAATCCAATATAATAAAATAGAAAAGTCGACTTCATTAAGTCGGCTTTTTTTATTTACAAACAAAATGGATTTATTTAAATTTTAATTTTCCTATTATTTATTAACTTATTTAAAAGACACTGTTTTTTACAAAAAGCTTTTCTTATTTTTGAATATTAATTTAAAAACATGAAATTACTAACCTACTTTTTTCTTTTAGTATCACTTCAACTATTGGCAGAAACCGATTTTGAAAAAGCAGAAAAACTTTTCCAACAACAAAAATTAGAACAAGCCAAACTACTTTTTGAAAGTTATTTAAAAGACAATCCAAGCAATTATAAAACAATAGAATACCTTGGCGATATTGCTGGACAACAAAAAAAATGGAATGAAGCCATAAAATACTACAGTATATTGAAAGTTAAATTTCCAAAAACAGCAGATTATTGGTATAAATTTGGTGGCGCGATGGGAATGAAAGCAAAATCAGTTAATAAATTTACGGCACTCGGAATGATAAATGATATTGAAAATTCTTTCTTAATAGCTTCAAAATTAGATATTAAACATATTCCTTCTCGTTGGGCTTTAGTAATGTTGTATATCGAATTACCTGGTATCATTGGCGGAAGTGAGAACAAAGCTGCTAAATACGCTAATGAGTTAATGGCTTTATCAAAAGTTGATGGTTACTTATCTAAAGGTTATATTGATGAATATTTCAATCGTTATAAAAACGCAGAATCCAATTATATTAAAGCGTACGAAATTGGCAATTCTAAAACTACTTTTTTGAAGTTATATAATTTATATTTGAACAAGTTGAAAGACAAAACAAAAGCGAGTAATTTAAAAGAACAATTTGAAAAATAGTTGTCAGTCATCAAATGCCAAACGAAAACAGATAATAGACAACCGATAACAGACAACGAAAAACAAAAATGACAACACATTTCATAGCCATTGGTGGCTCCGCCATGCATAATTTAGCCTTAGCATTACACAATAAAGGATATCAAGTTTCGGGTAGCGATGATGCTATTTTTGAACCTTCCAAATCACGATTGAATAAAAAAGGATTACTGCCAAACGAAATGGGTTGGTTCCCAGAAAAAATAACTACTTCAATAGATGCTATTATTCTTGGTATGCATGCCAAAGCAGATAATCCAGAATTATTAAAAGCACAAGAATTGGGTTTGAAAATTTATTCCTATCCTGAATTTTTATACGAACAATCTAAAAACAAAACTCGAGTAGTAATAGGTGGTTCACACGGAAAAACGACCATTACATCTATGATTTTGCATGTTATGCATTACCACAATATCGAAGTTGATTATATGGTGGGTGCACAATTAGAAGGGTTTGATACCATGGTGCATCTGACAGAAAAAAATGATTTTATCGTTTTAGAAGGCGATGAATATTTATCATCTCCAATAGATAGAAGACCAAAATTTCATTTATACCAACCCAATATTGCCTTACTTTCCGGAATTGCATGGGATCATATTAATGTATTTCCAACGTTTGAAAATTATGTAGAGCAATTTGAAATTTTTGTCAACCAAATTACAAAAGGTGGAATTTTAGTCTACAATGAAGAAGATGAAGTAGTTAAAAAAGTCGCTGAGGAAACAACAAATACCATCAGACGGTTGCCGTATATTACTCCAATTTATTCGGTAGAAGACGGAATTACTTTACTAGATACTCCCGAAGGACCAATGCCAATTGAAGTTTTTGGTGCGCACAACTTAAATAATCTTGCAGGCGCCAAATGGATTTGCCAAAATATGGGAGTTGATGAAGCCGATTTTTATGAAGCCATTGCCAGTTTTAAAGGAGCTTCAAAACGATTAGAAAAAATAGCAGAAAGCAAAGGTAAAGTTGCCTATAAAGATTTTGCCCATTCTCCAAGTAAAGTTTCAGCTACGACGCAGGCAGTTAAAAATCAATATCCAACACGAAAATTAATTGCATGTTTGGAATTACATACTTATAGTAGTTTGAATGCCGAATTCTTAAAAGAATACCAAGGCGCATTAGACGCTGCAGATGTTGCCGTTGTTTTTTATTCGCCAGATGCAGTAAAAATTAAACAATTGGAAGAAGTGACCTATGATCAAATTGCGCAATCTTTTCAAAGAGAAGATTTAATTATTTATACCAATCCAAACGATTTTAAGAATTTCTTATTCTCTCAAGATTTTGATAATTCTGCATTACTTTTAATGAGTTCAGGCAATTATGGCGGATTGAATTTTGATGAGGTGAAAGAATTAATGATGTAATTTTCATCCTTTTATTTTGAACGCTGCAAAAAAATAAGTTACTTTACTTTTTTAAAGCCAAAATAAAATGTACACACCAATCAACCAATGGGCGGAAGACGATCGCCCTCGCGAAAAATTTTTACTCAAAGGAAAATCGACCTTATCTGATTCTGAATTACTGGCAATATTAATTGGTTCAGGATCTCGAAATGAAAGTGCAGTTCAGTTATGCCAACGCATTTTAGCATCAGTAAACAACAATCTCAATTCACTCGGAAAATTATCCATTCAACAATTAACGCAATTCAAAGGCGTAGGTGAAGCTAAGGCAATTTCAATAGCAGCAGCTCTAGAATTAGGGCGACGAAGAAGATTAGTAGATATAATTAATCTCGATAAAATCAATTCAAGTAAATCTGTTTTCGAAATTATGCAGCCCATTATTGGCGAATTGTCACACGAAGAGTTTTGGGTTTTGTATCTTAATAATTCTAATAAAGTAATTTATAAATCGCAATTGTCTAAAGGAGGAATGACAGGAACAATTGTAGATACTAGAATAATTTTTAAAACTGCATTGGAATATAATGCAACTTCGTTAATTTTGACACATAATCATCCTTCTGGGAAATTGGTTGCAAGTGAAGCCGATATTGCAGTTACCAAAAAGTTGAAATTAGCTGGACAACAAATGGATATTATTGTTCTCGACCATGTAATCATAACAGAAAATGGTTTTTTTAGTTTTAATGACGAAGGAATATTTTAATAGATGCAACACATTACCGACATTTTTTTTGATTTAGATCATACACTTTGGGATTTTGATAAAAACTCGGAGTTGGCTTTTGAAAAAATTTTCAAAGAAAATCATCCCACATTAGATACAAAAGTTTTTATTGCAGTTTATGCACCAATTAATCAAGCGTGTTGGAAATTGTATCAGGTCGATAAAATTACACAAGAGGAATTAAGATATAAACGATTAAAAGATTCATTTGATGCAATAAATTATAGTATTTCTGATAGTGAAATATTAAAATTCTCAATAGATTATATTAAATATTTACCAGAAAACAACACACTTTTTGATGGTGCAAAAGAGGTTTTAGATTATCTTAATCAAAAATACAAATTACATGTAATTACAAATGGTTTTGCAGATGTACAGTATAAGAAATTATACAATTCGGGAATAGCAGGTTATTTTTCTTCAATAACAAACTCAGAAATGGCAGGCGTTAAAAAGCCACATCCAAAAATATATGAGCATGCATTAAATTTGGCCAATACCAAGAAAAAAAATGCAATAATGGTAGGTGATTGTCTTATTGCAGATATTAAAGGAGCAATCGATTTTGGTATTCCTGCTATTTTTTTTAACCCAGAAAAAAAAGAAGTACCTTTCGACGGTATGTCAATTAATCATTTATTAGAATTAAAAAATATTTTGTAATGAAATCGAATATTATTTCATCCGTTCACCAAAATGGCTCGGGTCACGAATACAAAAAAAGAAAATTTATGGTGAGTAAAAAATTAGTTTTATTTATTTTAGTTTTTGCTTTTTCAAATATTGCAATAGCACAAAATCTTAATGGATACAAATATGCATTAGTACCATCTAAATTTAGTTATTGGAAAGAAAAAGATAAATTCAAACTAAATACGTTGACTAAATTGTTCATGCAGAAATACGGTTTCGAAACTTATTTGGATACTGAAACGGCTCCCTATGATTTTTTAAATTTCAATTGTAATAAAGTCTATGTAGATTTGATTAAAAATAACGGTATATTTTTCACAAAATTAACAATAGTACTTAAAGATTGCAACGGTAATATATTATTTACCTCAAAAGAAGGATCAAGCAAAGATAAAGACTATAACGTGGCTTATAATGAAGCATTACGACAGGCTTTTTTTTCCTTTGAAAGTCTGCATCATAAATACGATGAAAAAATAGCTATTGCTGAAAAAATAGTAGCGGTTAAGCCATATAAAGAAGCTATAGAAGAACCTAAAGTAGTTTTAAAAGAATCGAAAGAAGTTCCTACTTCAACTACGGAAACTTCAAATCAGCTCTATGCTCAACCAACACAAAATGGTTTTCAATTGGTAAATTCAGAACCTAGAGTAGTAATAAAATTATACAAAACCTCAGTAAAAGATTTTTACACCGCCATTAAAGGAAACTTACAAGGTGTTTTTGTGGTAAAAAATAACGAATGGTTTTTTGAGTACTAT
>CALPIE020000146.1 GCA_943323545.2 Bifidobacterium breve
ATCATCGCCAGCCGAAAGGAGAAATACTTTTTTGTTGTGTTTAAATAAGTATTTCAAAATCTTTTTCTCATGCGTATAGTCACAAAAAAAGCTATTCTCATTTATCAATTGAACAAAGTCATAATCTTTGAATTTGTTTCTTTTTTTCCAGAATTGTCGATAGGTTAAATAGGAAGAAATATCAAAACCGGTTAGGATTAAAAGCGCCAGTTTAATTTTTTTTCGAAATCCCGAATCCCATTTTTTCTCCAAAGGAAAATCAACTGGAAAGTCTTTAAAACCATCTTTAAAACCCAAAATGGTCACATCGTTTCCAAGCTTTTGGAACCCTTCTTTTAAGGAATTGTGCAACCGGCTGTATTCTCCAATGAGTAAAATCTTCATTATCTTGTTATCTTTCTTCTGAAAAAACTATTTTGCCTAGGGAAGAAGTAAACTCCATTTAAATTTTTCAATATATATTTACAAAGAAAAATTTATTCCGTTTTGTCAAATAGAACTGCAATATAAGTAAGAAATGAAAAACAACAACAAAATTGCTATAGTTTCCGCTTCACTTGGTGTTGGTGGCGCCGAACGTTTTGCAGGTTTGTTAAGTTTTATGTTGCACGACTTAGGTTATGAAGTCCATAACATTATAATTCTGGATCATGTTGATTATGATTATAAAGGAACTTTAGTCAATTTAGGTGAGCTTTTTGCCAAAGAAAAAGGAATTTTCAGAGCGATAAAAAAAGGAAAACACATTGCTAAGTATCTTTATGAAAATGATATTCAAATAGTAATAGATAATCGGTCAAGACCCCTTTTTATTAGAGAGGTTTTTACCAAATGGATTTATGGGAAAAGAGAAATCTATTTTATGGTTCACAGTTCGAACTTGGATATGTATTTTTCTATTTGGTCAAATTTTTTATATAAAAATTCCGCCAAATTGGTTTGTGTTTCTAGAGATATAGAAAATAAAATTCGACAGAAATTTAATTTTAATAATACGATAACAATTTATAATCCGATAGTTTTTCCCGAAAGTATTGTTAAGAAACCAATTGATATTCCTGAGCAATATCTTTTGTTTTTTGGAAGATTAGAAGAAGAAATTAAAAACTTTACTTTATTATTATCTGCTTTTTCGCGTTCTAAAGTATACGATAATGGGGTTAAACTGCTTATAATTGGAAATGGTGCAAGTAAAGATTTTATTTTTAAAAAAATCAAAGAATTACAGTTAGAGAATCATGTTCAGCTAGTTCCCTTTCAAAAAAACATTGTGCCTTATGTTCAAAATGCAAGATGTTCTATTTTAACTAGTCGTTTTGAAGGTTTTCCAATGGCTATAATAGAATCATTATCTATTGGAACTCCGGTTGTTTCAGTAGATTGTGAGTCTGGACCAAGTGAAATCATTAAAAATAAATACAATGGTTTATTAGTTGCAAATCACGATGAAGTTGCTTTGGCTAAAGCTATAAAAAGTATGTTTCTCGAGGAAAATTTATATCATATATGTAAAAATAATGCACAAGAAAGTGTAGAACATTTATCTTTGAAAACCATTTCTAAAGAATGGAAACATTTATTAGCCAAAAAATGACAACAATTTACGATTCAATTCTTATAGATATAACTAAAGTTCATGATACAAGAGGCAATCTTTCAGTGATTGAAAGAGATGCTATTCCATTTGAAATGAAACGAGTTTATTACCTCTATGATATTCCAAGTGGTGGAAGGCGTGGCGGTCATTCTCATAAAAAGTGTAGAGAACTTTTAATAGCTTTAAGTGGGAGTTTTGATGTGATTTTGAATGATGGGAATGAACAAAAAATAGTAACATTAAATAAACCTAACATCGGATTGCTTATTCCAAATGGCATTTGGCGTGAGTTGCAAAACTTTTCTTCAGGTTCAGTTTGTTTTGTTTTAGCTTCTGATATTTTTAAAGAGGAAGATTATATTAGAGAATTTGAAGCCTATAAATTATCTAAAAAAAGAATTTCCTAAACCCATATTCGCAAGGTTCAACTTAATACTAATTAATATACGCAAGATAAAACTTGGAAATATTAATAGAATTCTTTTTTTCAAGCCTATCTTATTTAAGTCTATTGCTTTATAGTATTTATTAAAATTATCACTATCATCTGCTAATTTTGATTTTATAGCTAATGAAAACCGATTTAGATCTAAAAACAATTTTAAATTTGGATTGGTTTTCTCTAATGAAGAATAACCTGAAAAATCAATTTTAGTATTTATAACATTATTGTTTCTTGATAAGCCATTAGCATCAAATACATATCGGGCTTGCACTTTCCAAATAAAAACTATTGGATATTTCAATCCAATTCGAATCCATAAATCAATATCTTCAAAATTATTTAAATCACTATTAAAATTTCCTGCCTTTGTAAATACATCTTTGTGAAAAACGGCACTTGATGTCCACAAAACAGATTCCTTTGTGCTTGCTTCAAAATAATTTGTCAATTCAAAATCAGCGGTTTTTTTTAAGGAATAGTGGGCTGGAACAATTCTTTTAGAGGTTTCAATTTCATATGCCGTTGCAAAAACCTTTTGTTGGAAAAGTTTTTTACTATAAAAATGAATTGTTTCTAAAAAATTTGGATACCAAAGATCATCAGCATCCAAAAAACATATGAATTCAGAAGTTACTTTTCCTATTCCAAAGTTCCTTGAAATGGAGACGCCTTCATTTTTTTTTGAATAATAAATAATTCTAGGGTCTTTGTATTCAAGAATTTTGGCTTCGCTATTATCTGTCGAACCATCATTAATAACAATAATTTCAAAGTCAGCAAAGGTTTGTGACAAAACACTTTTTATCGTTTTGTCAACAAACGCTTCTTTGTTAAAAACCGGAATTATTATTGAAAAATGAGGCATAAACACAATTTGAATTCAAATATAACTAAAACAGCCATTTTCTTTTTTTAAAAATACTATTTTTGTCAACATCTATGCAAAACAAACCCTTACATATTATAAGTTTTGACAATCCGTTTCCACCAAATTATGGTGGTGTAATTGATGTTTTTTATAAAATTAAGAGCTTACACACTTTAGGTTTTGAAATTTACCTGCATTGTTTTTATGCCGATAGAAATCAAGTTTCTGAAGAATTAAAAGCGATTACAAAAAATGTTTTTTTGTATAAAAAAAACAGAAATCCATTGTTTCTTTTGTCGTCAATTCCGTTAAGCGTTATGTCCAGATTTCATAAAGATTTATTGAAAAATATCGATTCAGTAGAAGCGCCGATTTTATTTGAAGGATTGCAAACTACTATGATTATTAATAAGACAAAGTTGGCGAATAGAAAGCTTTTTCTGCGACTTCATAATGTAGAATCTAATTTTTATGCCGGAATGAGTAAAAACGAAACCGGTTTTTTAAAGAAGGTGCTCTATTATATTGAGTCAAAAAAATATAGCAATTACCAAAATAAAGTTACATTTTTTGATCATGTTTTTACTCTTTCAAAACAGGATTTTAAGGACGTTGAGGGCAAGACAAAAAAAGTGAGTTACCTTCCGGTATTTCACGGGAATGATAAGTTTATTAGTCAATCAGAATATGGCGATTATGCTTTATATCATGGAGATTTACGCTTGCCAGACAACAAAAAAGCAGTTTCTTTTCTGATTCAAATTTTCCGAAAAATTCCAGACTATAAACTGATTATTGCTTCTTCAAATGGGAAAGTGTTTATTGAAAAGCAATCTCAAAAAGAGGCTAATATTGAATTCGTTTTTATAGAAAGTGAAGCGCATTTAAATTTACTTTTAGCCAATGCACATATCAATGTTATGCTTTCTTTTCAACAAGCCGGAACAAAATTGAAAATTGTAAATTCTTTGTTTAAAAGCCGATTTTGCCTCATAAACAATAATATGGTTGATGATGAAAGAATTGTAAATCTTTGTGAAATAGCCAATAACGAAGCCGATTTTATTCAAAAAATAAATCTGTTAAAAAAACAACCATTTACTCAAAATGAAGAAAAAGAAAAAGTCTTGTCAGTTGTTTATACGGATTTAAATAATGCTAAAAAACTCCAACAGATTTTAACCCAATAATATAGGTTTATGAAGTCTTTTTTTAAAAAATATAAATACCATTTTCTAATCATTTTTGTGGGTTTGTGTTGTTTGGAAGTGTTGAATTTCCTATTGCAATTAGACAAACAAATGCTGATTTATCCTGATTGTTCTAACTATTTAGAGTCAGCACAAAAAATGTATCTGAAATTTACAGGGCATTACTATCGACCGATGTTGATGGCATTTATCACAGGAATTCCGTATTTGTTTGGAAGTTCTGATCCCGGTATTTTCGAATGGAGTTTTGTTGTAAATGTATTTTGCTGGTTGGGTACTTCAATCATTTTATTTGAAATTTTGAAGAGTTTTGTCAAAGAAAAAGTAGCTTTTTGGTTTGCATTGCTGCCTTTCTTTATTCTGGGAAATATTATTTTGAATTATCATTTACTAACTGAAAATATATTTGTTTTTTTTACCATTCTTGCTTTTTATTTATTGTTCCAATATTATAAAACAGGTAAGTTCTGGTGTTTATCTTTATCCTTATCGCTAGCATTATCGAGCATGCTCATAAAACCCGGAGCTAAGTTTTTTGGGATTGTTATGCTCTTGTTTTTTGTCAAAGAAATTTTGAAGAACTACAGGCATAAAAGCATGATTTTTCTTTATGGAAGTTTGTTGATGATAGTGATTCAGGTTGTGGGAATGAAGGTCCAATATGGTGATTTTACTATTAGTTATATTGATGGTGTAACCTATCATAATTATATATGTAGCAAAGCCGAATGTTATAAAAACGGAATAGAATATGAGCAAATCAACAATCCAAGAGCAGAATATTTATTTGGTTTGGACTTTACTGACCAGAAGAAAGTGGCATTAGAAGATTTAAAACAACAAATCAAGACTAATTTTTCAAATCTGGTGAAAGCCTATTTTTCTGATATAATAGAGAATTCAAAAACTGGAAATGCCTGCATAGAAGATTTAAAGAATTATAAGAGCAAGAGCGATTTTCCTTTTTGGAAAAAACTTATTTTCAGTATTACCAAATGGCAGAACAGAATCTTTACAGTGTTGGCTATTTTGCTGTCAGCCATGTTTTTATATAAAGGTTATAAACAAAGAAAAGCTACTTTTTTTGTAGCTTTCTTTATTTTGTATATTATAACTTTATCTGGAATTTCCTGTGGGCAGGGCGATAGATTCCACCTCGTGACTTTTCCTTTTTTGATCTTACTTTTGGCTAAGTTTTTATCAGAAAAAAAGCGTCTTAAACCGTTTTTTGAACCACTTCAAAAATAGTATTGTCTTCGCATTTCAATGTTTTGGCCGGGAATTTCATAATCACAGCATAATCGTGAGTGGCCATAATAACTGTTTTTCCGTTTTCA
>CALPIE020000147.1 GCA_943323545.2 Bifidobacterium breve
AGAAAGTACAATTCAAATTAGAGTTTACGATATGTTAGGAAAACAAATCGACAATAGAAATGTTGAAGTATCTGATTTAGAAAACCTACAAGTAGGTGCTTCTTATCCATCTGGAGTATACAATGTGATTGTATCTCAAGGTGAAAACACACAAACAGTTCGTGTGGTTAAAAGATAATTTTAATATGTTTTCTATGGATTAATAACTAATCCTAAAAATAAAAACCCTCTCAAGAAATTGAGAGGGTTTTGTTTTATATAAGAAATAAAGCTATATTTACAATATATTTAATTATGTTTATTCCACTCTTTTACAATTTTTTATTTAGTAAATTTGAATATTTTAGAATCCAATAATTTTAATATTTTTTATTTTATCTCAAAATTACCAATATGTTCAAAGAATCTATAGAAAAAGTAGCCAACTACACCCGACCTATTCATACTATAATAAGATCCTATTCTGGAAAACAAATAATTCCAGGAGCAGGAACTTTATTTTTTGTTAATGAAGAAGGATATGCTATTACTTGCAAACATATAATTGAGGCTCTAAGTGCATCAGAAAATATGATAAAAAACTATAAAGAATTTAAATCAGAAAGAGACAAGCTAAATAAAGACGGTAAATTTAATGCCAAATTAAAAGGACTTGAATTAAAATATAAATACAATCAAGATTCAACTATTCAAATGAAAAGTACTTTTGTAGAATGTGTTGATTCATTTTCTGGATATTCTTGGATCTTACACCCAAAATATGACTTAGCAATACTAAAATTTAATGATTACAAATCACTTCTTTATAAAGACTATGCTATATTTCAAAAAGAAACCAACCAAATAAAACAAGGTGAATTTTTATGTCGTTTAGGGTTTCCATTTCCAGAATTTAATAATTTTAAATACAATGAAACTACAGATGATATTGAATGGACAAATGATGGTATAAAATTATCACCACGATTTCCAATTGAAGGTATGGTTACCAGATTTTTAGCAGAAGATAATAAATTATATGGAATTGAAATGAGCACACCCGGACTTAAAGGTCAAAGTGGTGGACCCTTGTTTAATAAAGACGGAATCGTATATGGGATGCAATTTTCTACTAAACATTTGCATTTAGGGTTTGATATAGTTGACAAAGAAATTATGCACAACAACAAAATAAAAAAAGTATCCGATTATTCTTTTATTCACCTAGGGCAATGTATCCATGCAGAAACAATAAAAGAATTTCTGAAAGAAAATAATATAAAATATTACGAAGAATAAAACAACTAATTAAAATCGAATTACGATGAACAAATCAAAAATTACAGTTCTATTTTTAGTACTCTTTTTAATAAACAGTACACTTTTTAGTCAAATTTCTGAAAAAGAAATAGATGATTTAGTTGAAAAATCACTTGCGAAATTTGAAGTTGCTGGAGTTGGAATAGGAATCGTTAAAGATGGTAAAATAATTTACAATAAAGGATTTGGTGTAAAAAATATCGAAACCAAACAACCTGTTAATGCATACACCAACTTTGCAATTGCATCCAATAGTAAAGCTTTCACCACGGCAGCTCTTGCTATTTTAGAAGATGAAGGCAAACTGAAATGGACTGATAAAGTAAAAGACCATCTTCCGGAATTTAAAATGTACAACGACTACGTAACAGAAAATTTTAATATTCTCGATTTGTTAACACACCGTAGTGGCCTCGGATTGGGTGTTGGCGATTTGATGTTTTTTCCCGATGGTTCCAACTTTACTGTAAAAGATGTGCTTACTAGTTTCCAACATTTCAAACCGGTTTCTGCTTTCCGAACTCAATTTGATTATGACAACCTACTTTATATTGTGGCAGGAGAGGTAATTGCCAAAGTTAGTGGTATGAGTTATGAGGAGTTTGTTCAAAAAAGAATCATAACAACTTTGCAAATGGATCAAACTTTTGTAGGCAGTTTGTTGAAAGACAAAAGCAATTTGGCTACTCCCCACTCGACCCAGTCAGGAACAATTAAGACCATCGACGCTTTCGATATCGGAATTGGAAGCGCTGCTGGTGGCATCTACTCGAATGTTACAGACATGTCGAAATGGATGATTACCCGCTTGAATAAAGGCAAATATGGAACTGATTTAAAATCAACGTTGTTTTCTTTAAAAAACCACAATGAAATGTGGCGCTTGCATACCGTTGAACCCAACAATCCGAATCCGAGATACAATTCGCATTTCAATGGTTATGGTTTAGGCTGGGGATTGTCCGATGAGAAAGGAAATCTTAAAGTCACTCACACTGGCGGTTTACCCGGAATGTTATCCATTGTAACAATGTATCCAGATATGAACTTGGGTATCGTTATTTTGACCAATACCGAAAATGGTGGCGGTGGACTTTTCACTGCAGTAACTAATACCATTGCCGACAGATATTTAGGTTTGGATGATTTTGGTTGGACCGATAAAATCTCCGGAAGGATGAACCAGTATAAAAATACTGGTGACGAAATAAGCAAAAAGGTATGGGAAAAAGTGGCTTCCGAAAAAAATACCAAAGTAAAAAACGAAAACTTTATTGGTGTTTACGAAGACAAGTGGTTTGGAAAAATGGAAATCTTTGAAAAAGACAAGCAATTGTTTATTAAATCGTATCGTTCTCCAAAGTTAAATGGTCCGATGGCATTTTACAATTCGAATACTTTTGCCATAAAATGGGAATATCAAGCGATGAATTGCGATGCTTTTGCGATGTTTAATTTGGATGAAACCGGAAAAGCACAAAGTATAAAGATGAAAGGAATATCACCTAATATAGATTTTAGTTTTGATTTTCATGATTTGGATTTACAACGTGTAAACAACTAAAATCAATTGGTTTTTGATTTGTATTCTTTCAATAAGTTTTCAGAAAAAAATAAAGAAGCATAGGAATCATTAGCTTGCTGATTGTTTTTTTCGAAATCGGCCAGTTTATCGAGATACAATTTGAGTTGGTCTTTGGTGAGTAAATTCCGATAATCCTCTTCCTGACGGATCAACGTTTTAACATACAAAGTAGTATCTCTTTCGTCTTCAGAGACAATCATTTTTTTATAAATGGTCACTAATTCTTTATATTGATTGATGAATAAGTCTTTAAAAACTGGATTTTGTTCATCGGTGTAATTCACAATTCCGAATGTTAATTTGCCCTTTGTTTGCCAAAACATGGTCTCACCTTCTTCTCCTTTTGCAACAAAGTTTTGCATAACGAGTACTTTCATACGAATGGTTTTATCTACCTGTGCAAAGATTAACATAGGGAATAATAAACATAGAATGATTTTTTTCATACTGTCATAAATTAAAAAAGCTTCCAACAATGTTGAAAGCTTTTATGTTATTTGGGTGGATGACCGGGTTCGAACCGGCGACTTCCGGCACCACAAACCAGCGCTCTAACCAGCTGAGCTACAACCACCATTTTAACGATTGCAAATGTATTACAAAAAGTTTTATTCTACAAAGAAAAAAAAATAAATTTATATCAAATTACTTAAGGTATTGACAGCCAAACACCTTTCAACAGTAAATCCTTCAGCATAATCTGTTCCAATAATTCTTCCTAAATCTTGTGCGCGATATTTAACACTATCCAAAAAGTTTTTGGTAGCAATAGGCGTTTCTGGCTCCTTGGTATTCGGATTGTAAAATTGAGAATCATAGGCTAATATTGACTCCATTTTTATATCAATAAATTCACTAATATCAACAACAAAATCGGGTTCAATATTTTTCCATTGAATGTAATGATACACTAATTTTGGTCGCCATGATTCCTGATTTTCATTATTTAAATGTGTTTCTATTCGGCGTAATCCTGATAAAAAACAAGCGTCCGAAACCAACTGACTTCCTTTGGAATGATCTATATGCCTGTCATCTATGGCATTACAAAGTACAATTTCTGGTTGGTATTTACGAATCATTTTTATTATTTGCAATTGATGGGTTTCATCATTTACAAAAAAACCGTCCCGCATTTCTAAATTTTCTCTTATCTGAACACCCAGTATTTTTGCGGCTTTTGCAGCTTCTTTATCCCTAATTTCTGCCGAACCACGTGTACCTAATTCGCCTCGAGTTAAATCGATTATACCTACTTTTTTTCCGCGTGAAATTTCTTTGGCAATAGTACCACTACAACCTAATTCAACATCATCTGGGTGAGCGCCAAAAGCTAAGATATCTAATTTCATTTTTTTAAGTTTAAGGTTAAGGTTAAGGATTAGGTTGAGTATACAAATTTACTACTTTTCGCATTGTCATCGATTTATTGACGGTTTCAATATATTCCATTTCTGGAATGCTATCTTTCGTTATGCCACATCCAACATATATATTGACCTTATTATTAGTAATATCCATACATCTTAAATTGACAAATAAATCGGATTTTTCATTTTTAAAAGATTTAAAATCAATATTCAACTCTCCTAAAAATCCAGTATAAAATTTTCGATTATATCCTTCATTTTCGTTAATAAATTGTTTGGCATTTTGAGTGGGTAATCCACATACAGCTGGAGTTGGATGTAATTTTACTATCAATTTACCCAAGTCATTTTTCGTGTTTAATTCGGCTGAAATATCGGTTTTTATATGCGCAACAGTTCCTGCTTTACTCGTATAAGGTTCAGAAATTATAATGTTTTTACAGAACTCTTTTAAACTCGAAGCGATAAACTCGGTTACAAATTCTTGTTCCTGTTTTTCTTTGGATTTCCATTGAATGGATTTGGAAAACAACTGCGTTCCTGCAAGTGCAACTGTTTTTACTTTTACGTCTTCAACCTGCAAGAATTGTTCTGGGGTTGCTCCTATCCACATTCCCACTTTAGGATGAAAAAAGCAATAATTAAAAGCATTTGGATAATTAAAGCACAATCCATTAACTAACGATTCAATATCCAAATTAGACATTTCAACAGTTTCTTTTCTTGATAAAACGACTTTATCAAAAGTTTTATTTTCAATGGCTTTAATTCCTTTTTTAACCAACGATTCAAAAGCATTTTTTTCTATATCATTCTTTGCAATGGTTATAGCATTTGGAAAATAAAAAGCATCCGAACTTATTTTTTCTACATAAACATCAGAATGTTCATAAGGAATAAGATACTTTTCTGATCCTTCAAAAGAAACAAAAGCAAAACCTTTTTCAGTAAAATCGGAAATGTAATGCAACACATCATCGTTTTGAAAAACGCCAATCATTGCATCCGAATTGGGTTTGCAATACACAACAAAAGGCAGTTTATTGTGATACTGATTGACAACTTTTTGAAATAATGATAGCATTTATCTTCGAGGTAAAATCATGTTACTTAACTTGCAGAGCGAAATCAATTTTCCTACTTCATCAACTATTTTAATCTCCCAAAGATGAATACTTCT
>CALPIE020000148.1 GCA_943323545.2 Bifidobacterium breve
AATATGTCTAGGAACGTATTCTTAATTGCTATACGCCATAAGCTTTAGGCTTTAGGCTCGCTTGTGTCTCAAAGCGGGTGCAAAAGTAATTATTCTTTTCTTTCTGGCAAGCCTTTTTGAAAATAATTTTTGATTTTATTTTTTTTAGCTTGTTTCTCCAAATTTTCAACGAACTTTTTATCCTCTTGCGGGGTGCAAATATAAAACCTTTTAACCACTTCGCAAATAATTTTTAACCCTTTTTTTTATCTTTTTTTAATAGGTTGGTTTTGTGGGAGTTGTTCGTAAAGTTTTTTTTTTTTTGCACAGAGCGCACGGAAGGTTTTGCACAGAGATACACAGAGAAAATTTTAGTTGTATTGTTGTTGAAATAAAAGCCACCCCGCCCTGCGGGCACCCCTCCATAGGAGGGGAATTCGAAAACAAGTATGCCTTTTTCCTATACCCTAACCCCGATTGCTTCGCCAGTTCGCTGCGCTCGTGTGAAGGAAACACCACGTGTGACAGAAAGCGGTAAAATGGATCATTGATAATGACCAAGCCTTGCGCTACTAATTAATCAAATCGAATGGATTTGGCTGGAGAAATCTTAGTGATAATATAAGAGGGTATTAATAAAACCAACAAACAAATAAAAATGGTTAAAATGTTAATTGCCAATATATAGCCAATATTAATATACACAGGAGCCGTGGTTACATAATAACTTTCGGGATTGAGTTGTATCACTCCGAAATAATGCTGAATGGCAATTAATCCGATTCCAATGAGATTTCCCCAAAATATTCCTCTTACTATTAAATAAGCTGCATTGTAAAGAAATATTTTACGAATGGTCCAATTATTTGCCCCAAGTGATTTAAGGATTCCTATCATTTGTGTGCGTTCTAAGATAAGAACTAAGAGCGCAACTACCATATTTATGGTGGCTACAATAATCATAATAATTAAAATAACAAGGATGTTGAAATCGAATAGATGCAACCATTCAAATATATAATAATACTTTTCTGTAATGGATTGTGTATTAAGTGTTGATGCTGTTTCGTTATAAACTTCTTCTGTCTTTTCTTTAATTTTCGTAAAGTCGTTTATAAAAACTTCGAAAGAACCCACTTGATCTGGCGTCCATTTGTTTATACGTTGCAAGTGACGAATGTCTCCAATAATATAAGTAGCGTCGAACTCTTGAAATCCTGAATTAAAAATTCCGACAATCTTAAACCGTCTTGATTTCGGCATTTTATTGCCATCTTCTTTCAGGAAAAACGTATTAAACGACTGATTGATTTTTAAATTCAGTCGATTGGCTAAATATTGTGAGATGATAATTTCGTTGTTTAATTCCTTCAAAAGGTTGGGTTTTCTTCCTTGTACAATATATTCATCGATAGGTTTCCAATTGTAATCTTTTCCGACTCCTTTATATAATATCCCTTCAAATGCAGTTGCTGTTCTTATCATTCCGTGCATACTTGCAACTCCTTGAATGTTTTGTATGCCTTCTATAGTTTTAAACTTTGGATAAAAATTTTGGTGAAGTGAAATAGGATCTGTACTCACATCCGACTGATTATCGGTATAACTTGAAATAATAATATGACCGTTGAACGCCGACACTTTCTGACGAATTTTTTGCTGTAATCCTATTCCGGTAGCTACCGAAATAATCATCATCACCATTCCGATTGCAATAGCGGTAATTGCAATTTTTATAATTGGCGCAGATATACTACTTTTATACGCTGCCGGAGTAATAAGTCGTTTGGCTATGAAATATTCTAAATTCAATATCGTTTTGATTTTGCAACAAATATACAGAAAGTTTTTGCCGCAGATTACACAGATTAGCACAGATTAAAAAATCGTTTTATGAAATATTTATTTATTAGTTGTTTGTTATTTTTGGGATGTTTGTCGTGCGGAAGCGCTGTGAAGAAAACAGAAAATAGAGCAAAGAACAAAGAAACCGTATTGCAAGCTACAATTCTTGCTATTGAAACAGGTGCTGATAATTATACTGCCTATTTACCTTTATTAAAAGACAAGAAAGTAGGCATTGTAACGAATCAAACGGGGATTTTATCCAATCAAAAGCATTTGGTTGACTTTCTTTTGGAGCAAAAAATAAACCTCCAAAAAATATTCGCTCCAGAACACGGATTTCGAGGTACAGCCGATGCTGGAGAACATGTAGTTGATGGAAAAGACACCAAAACCAATTTGCCTATTATTTCCCTTTACGGAAACAACAAAAAACCAAAACCAGAGCAATTGGCTGGACTTGATATTTTAATTTTTGACTTGCAAGATGTCGGCGCACGATTTTACACTTACATTTCTTCACTTCATTATATTATGGAAGCATGTGCCGAAAACAATATTCAGCTAATCGTTTTTGACAGACCAAATCCAAACGGAAGTATTGTTGACGGACCCATTCTCGAAAAAGAATTTACCAGTTTTGTTGGAATGCATCCGATTCCGACGCTACACGGAATGACCATTGGCGAATATGCTCAAATAATCAATGGCGAAAAATGGCTTACAGCTGGTGTGCAATGTAATTTGATTGTGATTCCGTGTTTGAATTACAAACGGGAAATGCCGTATAGTTTGCCCGTAAAACCATCGCCGAATTTACCCAACGACCAGGCGATTAATTTGTATGCGAGTTTGTGTTTGTTTGAAGGAACGAATGTGAGTTCGGGTCGTGGGACGGAAAAACAATTTCAAATTTACGGTTCGCCCTATTTACCTAAAGGTGATTTTAGCTTTACGCCTGTTTCGAATTTTGGCTCGAAAGACCCTATGAATAAAGGCTTGTTATGCTATGGTGAAGATTTGACTACCATTCCAAAAGTAACCAAACTTGAGTTGAAATGGCTGATTAAAGCCTATCAAACCACTACAGACAAATCGAAATTCTTTAACAATTTCTTTACCAAATTGGCTGGAACTAAAAAACTGCAACAACAAATTGAAAGTGGCGTTTCTGAAAGTGATATCAGAAAATCTTGGGAAAGTGGTTTGAATTCGTTTAAAGAAATGCGCAGGAAGTATTTGATCTACTAAAGCGGCAATTTCTTCTTCATTTCCTCCACAATGTTATAAGCAGCCGGACAAATCGCGACATTCTTCAACGTTAAATCGGAAATCTGCTGAAACTTTTTTCTATCCGTATGTGGAAACTCGCGACAAGCTTTTGGTCGTACCTCATAAATCATACAGTAATTTTCGGCATCCAAAAACGTACACGGAACGCTTTTTAAAACGTAATCGTTCTCCTCATCGATTTGCAAATACGTATTGATAAATTGCTGTGGTTTTTGTTTAAGATGTTTGGCAATGCGTTCGATATCGGCCGATGTAAAAAGCGGACCTGTCGTTTTACAACAATTAGCGCAATTCAAACAATTGGTTTTTTTGAACTCGGCTTCATGTAAATCTTGCATCACATAATCCAAATTCTTGGGTGTCTTTTTTTTCAGCTTATCGAAATACTTTTTGTTTTCGATATGTGTATCTTTGGCTAGTTTTGCGAGATCGTGTAAAGGAGGTTTCAAGTTTAAATTTGTTTCAAGTTTCAAGTTGAGAACAAAAGTAAACTTTATACTTGAAACCTGAAACCTGAAACTTAAAACCTATCTATGAAAGATTTATTCGGAAAAGCCATACTCGATTTTCAAACCAATACTTCTCCCGAAGACCTAATTACCGAAACCAATATTTCGGAAGCCGATGAAATGTCAGCAGCGTATCTTTTCCGCAGTTATAAAGAAATGCCAAAACTGGAACAAAAGGCATTGCAACTTACAAAAGGAAAAGTACTCGATGTTGGTTGCGGTGCCGGAAGTCACAGTTTGTATTTACAGAAAAAAGGTTTGGATGTTACTGCTATTGACATTTCTGAAAATGCCATTAAAGCGTGTCACTTGCGTGGATTGAAAAACGCCAAAGTGCAAAATGTTTTAGAATTACATTCAAAAGATTCTGATAGCCATCAGAATAAATTCGACACTATTTTACTATTGATGAATGGAACTGGCATCTTTGGTACCTTATCCGAAACATCGAACTACCTTCAAAAATTAAAATCGCTTTTGACTCCAAACGGACAAATTCTAATCGACAGCTCCGATATTATTTACATGTTTGACACAGCAGAAGATGGTTCAAAATGGGTTCCGTCTGATGGCTATTATGGAGAATTGGTGTTTACGATTTCTTATAAAAATGAAACCGAAAAACCGTTTCCGTGGTTGTACCTCGATTATAATATCTTGCAAAATGCTGCACATGCTAACGGATTGCAATGCGAATTGGTTTTAGAAGGAGAACATTTTGATTATTTGGCGAAGTTGTATTTGTAGCTGTTTCCAGCTTTACACTATATCTTTTTAAACCTGACAGGTTTTGAAAACCTGTCAGGTATAAAAAGGATGCCGTTTCAATCTGGGCTAAAAACGTCCCTACACTTGCAGCAACTCAGTGGTTTTAATAATGTCTTCTAACGCTTTATACAACACATCCAAATCTTCCACAGAGTTGTAAGCGTTTATCGAATAGCGAAGGTAAACCGAATCATTTAATGGCATCACTGGAATCTGAATTTTGTACTTCACATACAGTAATTCTTTCAACTCCGTTGGTTTTTTGGTTCGAATTGGAATACTCGCCATTTGCCCAAGAAATTCAGTTGTTATCGGACAAATTGGTTTCGTACTTACCAAATCACAAAAGCGCTGGTAATTGTCTAAAACGATTTGTTTGCAGGAAGCTGATACTTGTTTCCAATTGTTATTCTCTAAAAAATCAATAACTGTTGGTGTACATAAATAAGCCGAGATATCACGAGTTCCTTGAATTTCATGGTAATCTAAAAACCGACTTTCACCAGGTGCCAAACTTTCATAACCCCAACTTACTATCAAAGGATCAATATCATTTTGTAGTTCCTTTTTGACATAAAGAAACGAACTTCCTTTTGGAGCTAACATCCATTTGTGTAAAGTTCCAGTGTAGAAATCGGAATTGAGTTCGGATATATTCAAATCGATATGTCCCGGAACGTGTGCACCATCAACGATAGTAATCAATCCAAATTGTTTGGCTTTGTCGCAAATTTCCTTAACGGGAAAAATCAATGCCGTGGAACTCGACATTTGATTTAAGAAAACCACTTTTGTATTTGGAGTATAGCCTTTCCAGAATTCTTCGATGATTTGTTCTTTGGAAACTATTGGTAATGATATCGTTTGTCGAATTAATTTCGCTCCCGATTTTTTGCAGTAGAAGTTCCATGTTCTGTCCATCGCACCATACTCGTGATTGGTCGTTAGGATTTCATCACCAGCTTTCAAATTGATACTTCGCATGATTGTATTGATAGCAAAGGTTGGATTGGGCGTGAAAAAGAAATC
>CALPIE020000149.1 GCA_943323545.2 Bifidobacterium breve
ACTCAATCCACGTTTTTTAGCTTCTTTTTCCCAAGCTTCACTGTAACCATCACCTTCAAATAGGATGTTTTTTGTTTCTTTAATATATTCTCTTAATACATTAAAAATAGCTTCATCTTTCTTTAAATCTTTTTTCTCAATTAAAGTATCTACTTCTTTTTTGAATTCTTTCAATTGTTTAGCAACAATTGAATTCAGTGTTGTCATTGCATTAGCACAATTTGCAGATGAACCTACAGCTCTAAACTCAAATTTATTTCCAGTAAATGCAAATGGTGAAGTTCTATTTCTATCAGTATTATCTAACAATACATCTGGAATTTTACCAACAACATTCAACTTTAAATCTGTTTTTTCCTCTGGTGACAATTTACCAGTTGAAACGCCTTCTAATTCGGCCAATACTTTAGTTAATTGTTGCCCTATGAATACAGAAATAATTGCTGGTGGCGCTTCGTTTGCACCCAATCGATGATCATTACTTGCTGTTGCAATAGCAGCACGTAATAATTCTTCGTAATCGTTAACTGCTTTAATTGTATTTATAAAGAAGGATAAAAATTGTAAATTACTCATTGGTGTTTTTCCTGGACTTAATAAATTAATTCCAGTATCGGTAGCCATAGACCAATTGTTGTGTTTTCCTGAACCATTTACGCCTTGGAAAGGTTTTTCGTGGAAAAGTACTTTAAAATCATGACGTTCACCTACTTTAGACATGACGTCCATTAAAAGAGAATTGTGATCTACTGCTAAATTAGTTTCTTCAAAAATTGGCGCCAACTCAAATTGATTTGGAGCAACTTCATTATGACGTGTTTTTACTGGAATTCCGAGTAACATACATTCTTCTTCTAACTCACGCATATAATTTAAGGCACGAGAAGGAATTGAACCAAAATAATGATCGTCTAATTGTTGTCCTTTTGCAGAAGTATGTCCTAATAAAGTTCTGCCTGTCATAACAATATCTGGACGAGAATTAGCCAAAGCTGAATCTACCAAAAAATATTCTTGTTCCCAACCTAAAGTGGCTGTAACTTTTTTAACGTTTTTATCAAAATATTTACATACATCAGTTGCTGCTTCATCAACTGCATTTAAGGCACGTAATAAGGGTGTTTTATAATCTAATGCTTCTCCTGTATAGGAAATAAAAACTGTTGGAATACAAAGTGTAGTTCCAAAAATAAAAGCAGGTGAAGTTGGATCCCAAGCAGTATAACCACGTGCTTCAAAAGTATTTCTGATTCCACCATTTGGAAAAGATGATGCGTCTGGTTCTTGTTGAACTAATTGTCCACCACCAAATTTTTCAACAGGATCAGATCCATCATAAGAAGTTTCAAAAAAGGCATCATGCTTTTCGGCAGTTGTTCCTGTTAAAGGTTGAAACCAATGAGTATAATGAGTGACACCTTTTGTTAATGCCCATTCTTTCATTCCCATTGCAATATAATCGGCTAACTTTCTGTCAATTTTTGTACCATGCTGAACTGCATCTTTAACTCCTTTATAAGCATCTGAAGTTAAATATTGCTTCATTGCTTTATCATTAAACACATTTGTACCAAAAAGAACCGATTTTTTATCGGCTTCTTCAAATTTTACAGGTTTTCTACCTGATGCATCTTTTAATGCTTGAAAACGCAAAGTTGACATAAAAATTATTTTTTAAAGTTATACCCCATTAATTTGTTGCAAATATAATAATATATTTAATTTAAATTAAATATACCCTATTTTTTTATGGGGTAAAATTATAATATATAATTATTAAAGAATTTTCTCATTTCGATAAAGGAGAAATACTATCAATTGATTTATTATATGAGATTTCATCTTTATCGAAATGACAAGAGTGCAAGAATATTTATTTTTTGAATTTGGAAAAGCAATAGATTATATTTGTAAAAAATAACTTTTATGATTGTTTGGATTTTATTCTTTGTATTGGTATTTACCATTTTAGCTTTGGATTTAGGTGTGTTTAACAAAACACCTCATATAATAAGTACAAAAGAAGCGAGCAAATGGACATCTATTTGGGTAGCACTTTCTTTTTTATTTTCTGGAGTAATATATTGGCTTTATAGCACCAATTATATTGAAAATCCAAATCAATTAACTCAATCTGAAGCTTCTTTAAAATTTATTACTGGCTATTTAATTGAATTATCATTAAGTGTTGATAACATATTTGTTATTGCTATTATTTTTACTTCCTTTAAAATTCCACAAAAATACCAACATCGAGTTCTGTTTTGGGGTATTTTAGGAGCCATTATTTTTCGTGGATTAATGATTGCTTTTGGGGTAGCTCTAATAAATAAATTTACATGGACTAGTTATCTATTCGGAGCTTTCTTGCTTTTTACCGCTTTAAAAATGTTGTTTACTAAAAGTGAAGATCAATTTGAACCTAAAGATTCATTTATTTATAAAACATTAGGGAAAGTTATTCCAATTACTTCTGAACACGAAAAAGAGAAATTTTTTATTTTAACCAAAAAAGGGAAAACTGCAACTCCATTATTTGTAGCATTAATAGTAATTGAAGTTATGGATGTGCTATTTGCTGTTGATAGTGTACCTGCAATATTAGCAATTACTACCGATCCTTTTTTAGTGTTTAGCTCTAATATTTTTGCCATACTTGGATTGCGATCTATGTACTTTTTCTTATCTAATATGTTAGAGAAATTCAGTTATTTAGAATACAGTTTGATTGCAATTCTAAGTTTTGTTGGATTAAAAATGTTGTTACATGATTATAAAGAAATTCCTGAATGGGCATCATTAAGCTTTATTGCTTTATCATTATTAATTGGTGTTTTGGTTTCTTTAAATAAATCAAAAAATGACAATCTAAATCTACCTCCTAATCATAAAGAATAAAAAAAGAGGTTGCTATATACAACCTCTCATCAAATCAAACTATCTAATTATTATTTAACCCAATTAATTAATTTTCAGCATTTTTGATTCGTTTATTTTAAAAGTTTTTACAACAGCATTATAATCTTTAAAGTCTATTGAACTTCTATTACTAAAAGCTGCAGGGATAATTAATATCCTAAAAACTTGGTTGTTCCTAAAAGAACTAGGTACTGTACCTAAATCATTTCCTTCCATAAATATATTTATATCATATATTGTAAAATCAAAATCATATCTAAAATCCAAAGTACCATCATTAAAGTAAAAAGTTTGAGGCATTAATTTCCAAACATCTGTACCATTTATAACACCATCTAATCGATAAGCCAATACCATATCAGAATTAAAAATTGTATGAGGAAAACTTATCAAAGAACTATAATTATTGCTAGCTGTAAATGATCTAGTAACTTCAAAAACTTCACCTATTGTATCGTTATCAATATTGTCATTATTGTCATTCACCGTGCAACTTTGTAGCGATATCATCCCGATAATGGCTAACATAATAGTAATTTTTTTCATTTTATTTTTTGGATTAAGGATTAAATGCCAAAAATGCTACTCAATACTTATGCCAAAAATTAATATTGTCAAAATTTGTAACTTTGAAAAATTATTAATAATACCAAAAATATCATGGGAAGAAATAATCCTAAAAATATTAAAGCACATAACGACAAACTACATAAAGAGCAGAATAAGGAGAAAAATAAAAAAGTAGTTCGTAAAGAAAAACTTAAAGAAATTGTTAGAAAATTTAACGAAAGTAAAGAGTAACTTTTATGCTAAATAATTTATTGTTTGATGATTTTTTTAATTACTGAACCTTTGTCAGTAGTTAATTTAATAAAATACAATCCACTTGCTTGACCTGACAAATCTAACTTGTCTGTAACCATAGCCCCTAATGAGTTGTAAATTGCAATGTTTTTTATTTCTCCTAATTCATTTCTAGAAATGGTAATACTACCTGTAGTTGGATTTGGATATAGTTCTATAGCATCACTTAATTCAAAATTTGGTGTATTTAAAAAATCAAATGCAACACAATTAGATACACTCTGACATCCATTTGTTGTTAATTGCACAGCGTAGTTTCCACTAACTGTTGGAGAAAAAGTTTGAGCCGTTTGATTACTAATTGGTGAATTATTGTTGTTGCAATCTAACCATTGATATGTAGTCCCTGCTAAGTTTCTAACAGCAGTTAATGATGTTGGATTTATTGTAACTGCAGTTGTAAATGCGTTTTGGGTATCAGTAATGGTAACCGGTAATGTAATTGTATCAACTTGATCAGGATTACAAAACGCATTTGTAATTGTTAAAGTCACTTGTTTTACTCCAGGGCAAGTATAATTATGGGTTGGATTTACAGCAGTACTATTGGCAGAACCGTCTCCGAAATTCCAACTCAAAGTATCATAATTAGAACTTCCGTTAATGAATGAAACCGATGCGTTATTTGTTGTAGGATTAAAATCGGCTGCTATTGGGAAAAATCCAAATGCGGCATTTGGAGCTAGACAACGTTGAATATCAAAATAAGTGATTTCATTGGGTATCCATTGAGATGCAACAATATTGCCATCAACTTGTAATACCGGAATACCATAAGCTGGATCAAACCATTTATAAGAAACAGTAGTAACTGTATTTTGAGTTGGAGTGCCATTTGCAGTAACTGTAATATTATTAACTACAGTAGTTTTCATCTTCAATACATTTGGAAAAGTACCAAATGGTGTAGTTAATGAACCCCAACCTTCAACCAGATTAGTTCGTTGTCCAGTAGATGCATATTGAATCGGAGCACCAAAACTTGTTAGATCTACACTTAAAGCATTACTATTTGTATAACTAGTATTGTAAACAATTGGAAATTGATAAATGATATCTGGAGTTTGGTAAGAAGCAACTATAGGAACAGTAGTTCCCCCAACTGTGATGGAGGCACCTAACATTTTATTTTCTAATAAAGTTGTAGAAAGTTTTAAATGATCAATTAAATTGGTTAAACCATAACCTTGAATTTGTAATCCATTTGTGAGTTTTGTAGCCAAGTTAAAATTGTTATTAAACTGTGTGTTACAATTCAAAATATAGCCGTTAAAAAAACACCAAACCGTTTTATAACCTGCATTATTTGGGTTTTGATAAAGAAGTGTTTCTTGTGTACTTGGAATTAAAGTACTGTAATTCCAATTAAAATTAGTCCCTGTTTGAACAAAATCATTACCTACTAATCCTGTTGTAGAATGGCTAACAATAAATTGTTCATTTATAGCAGCAAAATCAGAAGAAAGATAGGTTGTTTGTGCAATACCTATCACAGATTTTAAACACAATAATAAAAAAATAATTTTTTTCATGATAAACTATTATAATATGACATCAAAGTAAATAAAATCATTTG
>CALPIE020000150.1 GCA_943323545.2 Bifidobacterium breve
ATATTTGCACCCGTGACCTTTTTAGGTCTAACTTTACGAAGTAAAAAAAAACAAATGAGTTTACTTTCACAAACTTGGCATTGGTCAATTTCTGGTTTTATTATCGGAATTATTATGCTTTCTCTAATTTATTTTGGAAAAGTTTTCGGTATGTCTTCTAATTTAAGAGCACTTTGTTCGATGACTGGTGTTGGTAAAAGAATTCCTTTTTTTGATTGGGATTGGAAATCACAACGATGGAATCTTGCCGTTGTTTTTGGAGCAATGATTGGGGGTTACGTTTCAGTTCATTATTTAAGTGATCCTTCAAACGTTTCTTTGAGTAAAGAAACACTATCACAATTATCACTATTTCAAATTGATTTGCCTAACGGAAAATTATTGCCAGAAGCACTATTTGGCAATCAGATTTTTTACTCTTTAAAAGGTGTCTTTATATTAATTTTTGGTGGGTTTTTAGTCGGATTCGGATCACGTTATGCCGGCGGATGTACTTCAGGTCACGCCATTTCTGGATTGAGTAATTTTCAGTTACCATCACTAAAAGCGGTTATTGGTTTTTTTATTGGTGGACTAATTATGGTTCATTTAATCTTTCCATTAATTTTTTAAAATTACATTATGAAAATAGTAAAATTTATATTGGTTGGATTTGTATTCGGAATTGTATTAACCAAATCGGAAGCAGTTTCGTGGTATCGCATTTATGAAATGTTTTTGTTTCAATCTTTTCATATGTATGGAATTATTATGACGGCAATCATAACTGGTGTTGTAGGTATCCAACTAATTAAAAGAAAAAGTATTAAAGATATTTCAGGAAAACCTATTGAAATTCAAGACAAAGAAAAAGGCACTTTTCGTTATTGGATTGGTGGATTAATTTTTGGCTTAGGTTGGGCTTTAGTGGGCACTTGTCCAGGTCCAATATTTATTTTAATCGGATCTGGATTTATGAGCGTTGGTTTAATTTTAATCGGAGCGCTATTTGGTACTTTTATATATGGTGTAGTAAAAGATAGATTGCCACACTAAATAATTTCGGCACTTAAACCCGCTTCTAGTAGTTGTGAGCATTGTGGTTTTAATTCCTCAAAACTTCCTGTTTTAACGGTGCATTTTCCTTTATAATGGACTAAAATTGCACATTGTTCGGCTTGTTCTGCTGTATGTTTACAAACGCGAATGAGTGTATCAATAACATGATCAAAAGTATTAACATCATCGTTGTACAAAACAATTTCATTATTAATTCCGGTAAGTTCTTCCACTAATACTTCTTCTTGAACTTTCTCTATCGTATTCATATCCAACTTAAATCTGATATATTAATTTATATATTTTAAAGAAACCCAATTGTTTCGTTCTAATTTTTTGATAAATGTCAAACCTTTTTCTTTACACGAAGCATCTATAAACGGAATGTCTTCATTGTAAAAACCGCTTAATAATAGAATGCCATTTTTATTCAAACTAGCAACATATTGTTGCATATCATTCAGTAATATATTTCGGTTGATGTTGGCAATTATTAAATCATAAGATTTCCCTTTTAACAATGCAGCATCTCCTTCATAAACTGTTATTTCATGGCAATTATTGCGTTCTGCATTTTCTATTGAATTTAAATAACACCAATTATCAATATCAATAGCATCGATTGGTTTAGCACCTTTCATTTCGGCCAAAATTGCTAATATAGCGGTCCCGCAACCCATATCAAGAGTTTTTAAATTTGTCACATCCAATTCTAATAAATGTTGAATCATCATGTGAGTTGTTTCATGGTGACCAGTTCCGAAACTCATTTTTGGCTCAATAACAATATCAAATTCGGCATTGGTTTTTGGATGAAAAGGAGCTCGAAGATGACATTTTCCATCCACATCTATGGCTTCAAAATTTTTCTCCCATTCTTCATTCCAATTTACCTGGTCAATTTCTTCTACCTTATAGGATATAGTAAATTCGGATGAATTCATAATATAAATATCATCAAGAATCGTCTCATACCAAAGGTCTTTTTGGATGTAAGCTACAATTCCCATATCAGATTCAATAAAACTTTCAAAAGGTTTTTCGCCCAATTCTGCAATTAGAATTTCAGAACCCAACTCTTTTGGTTCGACAGTAAAATGATAACCTAAATAGATATTTGACATTGTTATTTTTTGCAAATGTAATAAAAGTTTTCAGTCTTATTTTCAGTAAACAGTTAACAATAATCAAAATATTTTTTAATTATATAAGTTGATAAAACGCAAATTTATATAGCTAAAAAAAGCCCTTCAAATGAAGAGCTTTTGATAATATGGTTTGGATATATTAGTTATTCAAATTTTTAATTTGTTTTAACTTTTCTTTCCATGTCAAATGTTCGTCTTTAAGTCGTTCAATATTTTTTCGAACTTCAGTTACTATAGAATTTTCTTTTTTAGCATTCTTAGTATTTTGAAAGAATTGAATGTTATTTTCTAATTGTAATATTTCGTTCTGAACTTCTTCAATTTTCCGCATAATAAAAATACGCTCATTGTCTAATTTTCTGCTGTCATCTGAACCTGCTAAATTGTCTAATTTATTAGCAAAACGCATCATTTCACCATCTTTTTTACTTGCACTTAATTTTTCAAATAAGGCATCAAGAATTTTATTAAATTTAGCTTCAATATGTCTTCTGTTAAAAGATACTTTACCGAAATTTTTCCAAGTTTCTATGTGAAGTTTTATAGCATCTAGATCGGTTTTATGGTCACCAACCAATTCAAATCCTTTGATGATTTCAAGGTATTCTTTTTTCTTTTCAAAAGCTTCTACTTCTATAGCATCTTCCTGATTTCTGCTGTTTTTCAAACGCTCAAAATAATGATTACAAGCTCCTTTAAATTCGCCCCAAAGTTTATCAGAAAATTTTCTAGGAACATGACCAACTTGTTTCCATTCTTCTTGAATTTGTTTCATGATAACAGTCGTAGCAGTAAAATCTTCACTGTCTTTTAACGCATTAGCTTTGGCAACTAAAGCTTGTTTTTGACTTAAATTATCATTTTGATCTTTTTTAATGTCTTTATAGAAAGAGTTTTTTAGGATGTTGAAATTCCGAACTGCAGTTTTAAAAGCTGCCCAAGTTTGCTCATTTACGTCGCTTGGTACTTTTCCGGTAGCAAAAAATTGATTGCGAAGTGCTTCGATTTTTACAACTTGAGCTAACCATAAAGCATGTGTGTCTACTTTTTCTTGTGCTAAAAACTCTAATTGTTCAATAATTGCTTTTTTCTTCTCTAGATTTTCGTTTTCAGAAGCTCTAAAACTTTCATAAAAAGCCTCGCGCTTGTCGTGCATTTGTTTTGTTAAATCGCTAAACTTAACCCATATTGCTTCACGGTGTTCTCTTGAAACGGGACCGATATCTTCTTTCCAAATACGATGTAAATCTTGTAATTCACGGAATGATTTGTTGATGTCGTTCTCGTTCACCAATTCTTCAACTCGAGCTATAATTTTTTGTTTTTGATCTAAATTGTTTTTGAAATCCATATCACGTGCTTCCCTATCGAGATGCAAGAAATCATAAAAATTCTCAATGTGAAAATGGAAATTATTCCAAACGTGGTTGTATTTGTCTTTCGGAATTGGTCCTGCAACTTTCCAACGTTCTCTAATATCATTTAATTGCTTAAGCGAAGTAGATATATTTCCAGATGGATTATTTACTAAATTTTTTAATTCTTCAACAAGTGCAGAACGGTTTTCTAAATTCGCTTGCAAATTGTTTTGCAACGATTTAAAATGTTTGTTTTTATTTTCTCTGTATTGATTGTATAATTTATCGAAGCTTGCTTTTAGCGGAAAATCATAATGAAATGATTCTGTTGTTTCTGGATTTTCAGCATGAAATTCATCTTTTTTCTCATCCAATAAATGATAATATTTTGATAAGAAAGCTTTTTTAATTTCTTCAACATGCTCACGTACCGACATTACTTTTTCTTCGGCAACTAATTTTTCAAGTTCTTCAACCAAATTTTCCATTGGCAAAGCTTCATAATCTTGAAGCGGAATATCATGACGTCCTTTTACCGTTTCATCTTCACTTTCTTCGGCATTAGCATTGGCAATTGCATTCATCGCAATATCACTTTCAGCTTCCATCACCATCGAATCATCGGCAACTTCTTCATCGGAAAGTTCAACCGTACTTGAATCTTCTATTTCTACTACTTCCTTTTTTGAAGCAGATTTTTTAGCTTTTTTTTCTGTTGGAACCTCTTCGGCAATTGCAACTTCTTCAGTGATTTCGGTTTCGGCAACAGTTTCTACTTCAATTGGCACTTCTTCTGCTAAAGTTTCGGTTGCTTCAATAGCTTCAACTTCAACAGGAACTTCTTCAACAATTGCTTCTTGTACTATAGTTTCAGTTACTTCAACAGCATCTAATTCAATTGGCGCATCTTCTGCTAAAGTTTCAGTAGCTTCAACAGCTTCAACTTCAATAGGAACTTCTTCAATAATTGTTTCTTCGATTAAAGTTTCGGTAGTTTCAACAGCTTCTGTTTCATTAGGAACTTCTACAATATCCATTTCAGAATCGGAAGCTTCAACTAATTGATTTTCAGTTACAACTGTTTTTTTTGGATTGCTAGTTTTTTTTCCATCTGTCGCGTTTTCGTTAACTGACAGGCTATCATTCTTTTCTTCTAACATTTTAATAAATGTGTAAGGGTTATACAAATTTCCTTTTAAGGAGGGCGAAAGATAGTAAAGCGGTATTAAAATTCAAAGAAAATCAATAGTTTCTATCATTTTTTATTTTTTACAAACTATATTGAGTTGCTCAAATTTTTTATTAAAGTGCTGATGTTGCATTATTTATTCCAAATTCTCCATGCTTTTTCAGCTTGAAAAACGAGCATTTCACGACCGTTTTTGATAGTTGCTCCTTTTTTTCTGGCACGTTTTAAAAATTCAGTTATTTCTGGATTGTAAACGAGATCAAAGGCTATATGTTTATCGGTAAAAAATTCATATGGAATAGGAGGACAATCCTTTATATTCGGATTAGTGCCAAGTGGAGTACAATTAATTATGATTTGGAAATTATCAAAAGTTGTAGCATTAATTAAATTATAATTGATGGTTTTCTCCGACACTTCACGCGATGCAAAAGCACAATATATACCTAATTTTTCTAGTGCATATGCAACGGCTTTTGAGGCGCCGCCAGTTCCAAGGATGAGTGCTTTTTTATGATGTTCTTTTAATAGTGGTTGTAATGATTTTTTAAATCCGAA
>CALPIE020000151.1 GCA_943323545.2 Bifidobacterium breve
AAAATGGCAAGTACATCAGATATTAGAAACGGATTATGTATCAAATACAATCACGATATCTATAAAATTATTGAATTCCTTCACGTAAAACCTGGTAAAGGTCCGGCTTTCGTTAGAACCAAATTAAAAAGCTTAACCAACGGAAAAGTATTAGACAATACTTTTTCTGCCGGACACAAAATTGATGAAGTTCGTGTTGAAACTCATGAATATCAGTATTTATATGCCGAAGGAGATTTATTCAACTTTATGCATGTAGAGAGTTACGAACAAATTCAATTGAATAAAGCCATTCTTGATGCTCCCGAATTACTTAAGGAAGGAACAACAGTAAAAGTGATTATTAATGCGGAAACCGAAATGCCACTTTCAGTTGATATGCCAGCTTCTGTAGTTCTTGAAGTAACTTATGCCGAACCAGGCGTTAAAGGAAATACCGCTACTAATGCTACGAAACCTGCAAAAGTAGAAACCGGTGCATCAGTAAACGTACCTTTATTTATAAACGAAGGCGATAAAATTAAAATTGATACTGCAACAGGAAATTATATGGAGCGAGTAAAAGAATAATTTTGTTTCAAGTTTCAGGTTTCAAGTTTCAAATTTCAATCGATAGATAACCTGAAGCCTGAAACCTGAAACTTGAAACCTGAAATAAATTTTTAAATGAAGTTTACAAAATCACATACACTCAAAGAAATTGCTAAAATCATCAATTGCCAGTATATCGGTAATGATGATTTTCTAGTTTTGGGTATGAATGAAATTCATGTTGTGGAGGCAGGTGATATTGTTTTTGTAGATCATCCAAAGTATTATGACAAAGCATTGCAATCGGCAGCAACTATTGTTTTAATTAACAAAGAAGTTGATTGTCCTGAAGGAAAAGCATTGTTGATTTCAGATGATCCATTTCGGGATTTTAATACACTTACCAAACATTTTAGACCGTTTCAATTTTCTAATGTTTCGATTTCTCCATCTGCAAAAATAGGAGTAGGGACACAAATTCAGCCAAATTGTTTTATTGGACACAATGTTACTATTGGAACCAATTGTTTGATTCATCCCAATGTTACCATTTACGACAATACGGTTATTGGAAATAATGTAATTATCCATGCAGGAAGTATTTTAGGAGCAGATGCATTTTATTATAAAAAGCGCCCTGAAGGATTTGATCAACTACTTTCAGGAGGTAGAGTTGTTATTGAAAATAATGTCGGTATTGGTGCATTGTGTACTATCGATAAAGGCGTTACTGGTGATACTACAATTGGAGAAGGAACAAAATTAGACAATCAAGTGCATGTTGGTCACGATACTGTAATTGGTAAAAAATGTTTAATTGCCTCTCAAACCGGAATCGCGGGTTGTGTAATCATAGAAGATGAAGTAACTTTATGGGGACAAGTTGGCACTACAAGCGGAATTACTATAGGTACCAAAGCAGTAGTATTAGGACAAACTGGTGTGACTAAATCAATTGAAGGTGGAAAAAGTTATTTTGGAACTCCAGTTGAAGAATCAAGAGAAAAATTAAAACAATTAGCTTACATAAAGAGAATCCCAGAATTGCTAAATACCATTAAAAAATGAAACCAAAAGATATAGTACTTGAATTTTACAAATCCGATGTGATTTTGGATAGAGATGCTGTTAATGCTTTACTTCACGATGATGTTATTGTTGACTGGAACAGCAGTAAAGGTTTTATTCAAATGAATCATAATGATATTTTAGCTCTTACTGATGATTTAAATAAAGCTTATTTACGTTCAAAAACTAGAATTAGTCATATTGTTGCAGAAGGTGATATGGTTTCTGTTCGGTATTCCCATTTTGTTAAAACTATTGAAAATCCTAGAGAAGAAATGCTTTTAGCTCATTTTTTTGTTATTTGGGAAGTTAAAGATGGTAAATTATACCGAGGTTTTCAAATGAGTCAGTTTTCTTAAAGACTTTTAAAAAAATAGTAAAATTCAATAAAAAATACTGAACACTTTTTACTACTTTTGCATCACAAAATTTAACAAATATAACATGAGCGTTTTAGTTAATAAAAATTCCAAAATAATAGTTCAAGGTTTTACTGGTAGTGAAGGTACATTTCACGCTGAACAAATGATTGAATACGGTACAAATTTAGTAGGTGGTGTAACGCCAGGAAAAGGAGGAAGTACGCACTTAGGGCGTCCGGTTTTTAATACCGTAAAAGATGCAGTTGAAAAAGCTGGTGCTGATACTACTATTATTTTTGTTCCACCTGCATTTGCTGCCGATGCTATTATGGAAGCTGCTGATGCCGGAATAAAAGTCATTATCACTATTACTGAAGGTATTCCCGTTGCCGATATGATTAAAGCGTATGATTATATAAAAGATAGAAATTGTCGATTAATTGGACCAAATTGCCCAGGCGTAATTACTCCGGAAGAAGCAAAAGTAGGTATTATGCCTGGATTTGTTTTCAAAAAAGGTAATGTTGGAATCGTATCAAAATCGGGAACTTTAACTTACGAAGCTGCCGATCAGGTAGTAAAACAAGGAATGGGAATTACAACAGCTATCGGAATAGGTGGAGATCCAATTATTGGAACAACTACTAAAGAAGCTGTTGAATTATTGATGAACGATCCGGAAACACATTGTATTGTAATGATTGGTGAAATCGGTGGACAACTAGAAGCTGATGCTGCCAAATGGGTCAAAGCCGATGGAAACCGCAAACCTGTAGTTGGTTTCATTGCTGGAGTTACCGCTCCAAAAGGAAGAACTATGGGACACGCTGGTGCTATTGTTGGTGGAGCTGATGATACAGCCGAAGCGAAGAAACGCATCATGAGAGAAAACGGAATTCACGTAGTAGATTCTCCTGCTGAAATTGGTAAAAAAGTAAAAGAGGTAATGGGATAATTTCCAATTATTTAAAATAGTTAAGCTCTGCATTGCAGAGCTTTTTTATTTATCAATGATTATCTTAAAAGTTTTTGATTTCACTTCTTTATTTATTCTAACAAAATAAATTCCGTTTGAAAAATCTGCTAATGAGATATTTATTTCAGTATTATATGCTTCATTTTCATAGACCAATTGACCTAATGAATTGTAAAATTGAATAGTTATTTTAGAATTATTAAAATTAGCAAAATCAATATGTAAATTATCTTTCACAGGATTAGGATACAATTGAACTTCTTCTGTAAAATCAACTATTGAATTAGCTAAAGTTAAGCTACAAGTAGCAGAAACCGTATTGGTGTTTTCTATAATATTTCCTGCAGTTAAAGTATGTCCAATAAAGCCACTATAATTACTAGGATAAAACGAACATCTAAAAACAGTATTTTGAGTAGGAGTAGTGCCTTGATTAATAATTCCGGTTGTATTTACAGGATTAACATAACGCCAAAGTGTTGTTCCAGTTGTATTCACTTCTGTAAAAACACCACTCGGACCGTTACAAATTAATACATTTCCATTCAATAATTGTTGTGCTCCCGAAATATTCATCGCATATAAATTATTCGGATTTCCCGAATTGTAAATCCATGAAGTAGTGTTTGGCAAATAAGGTAATGTTGCCGTATAGTTAAAGCCAGAAACGGGTGGATTTATAATTTCTACAGTCGAGTAATTGCCACCTGTTCTTCCTACTCCATTATTAAAAATCATTATTTGATTTTCAAATGGTAAACCTGTTTCTATCCAACGAGCGTTATGTTGCCCGAATAGTTTCTGATTCACAGCAGTTCCGTTATTGTATGCTTGCGGATTTCCCCAACGGTATAAAAAATCACCGCCCTTTCCTGAATTTCCACCAGTATGACTTGCTGCTTGCGCTGTTGAAGTACTGTGATCGATAATCCAAACTTCATCTAAATTGTGCGAACTCAAAACAATTTGATCTAATGTTGGATTGTAATCTATCGAATTCAAATGAATCCAATCAGAAACCGTTGCGCTTCCACCATAATTAATATTCAATAACTGCGGATTGGAAGCAATAGTTGTATAATTAGGTTTGGTTGCATCAAAATCTTGAGCCAAATGATCCCACAAATGCCATTCCCAAACTATAGTCCCACCTGTTGCGCCTAATGGTTGAATTTCTATAATTTTTTCACTCCAAACTGTTACACTAGTTAATGCTGGATTTCTACCTTTTGCAACAGCTTCTGCACTTGTTTTTGATTCCCAAACAATGGCTAATACATTTCCGTTTGGCAACGCTTTTATATCGTGATGTTGACATTCTAATGCGCTTGAAATAGTATAACTCCATGTTACGGTTCCGTTCCAATCTATTTTTTGAATTAATCCACCCTTTCCACCAGCATTAAAAGTAGTATTGTTCGTATTTCCAGTTCGAAGTAATGTTCCTTCCGGTAAAATATAACACGATTGTCCCGGTCTATATGTACTTGTCCAAGCTTTGACTTGTTTACCGCATTTATCAATTAAATAAGTTGTAGTAGAATTATTTGGTGCAAATAAAACATAACCATCATCTAAAGTTCCTGCATTATGCTCTATTAAACCAACCGTTTGAGAATGGACTTGAAATGATCCGATTAGGAATACAATTGAAAAGTATAATTTTTTCACGGAAATAAATTTTCTGTTTGATTATCAATTAAAAAAAAGGTTTAATTTCAAATAGAAATTAAACCTTTTTTTTAAAGTGTTTGTAATATTATTTGTTAATAATTATTTTATGTGTTTGAGAATTATTTTCATTAGATATTCTAACAATATAAATACCATTATAAATGGTATCGGTCTCAATAATGCAAAATGTACTACCTTGAAGAATTTTATTTGTTAACACTATCTGTCCTAATTCATTTATTACTTCAACTAGTAAATCATTTTCAACGAAATCTGTTTGAATAGTAAAATAATCTTGTGCTGGATTAGGAAAAACAGTAAAAATCTTTTTTTCTAAATCAGTAGTAGAAAGTGGTGTATAAGTTATAGATCCAATAACATTTGTAGTTGAAGTTCCAAATTTAGTTGCGATTTTATTACCATAAAATGTTGGACCAATTAAATAAGGATATACAGAAGTATTATTAGCATCTACTGTTGCAAAATAACAAAAAATTCCATTTGGATATAATGAAGCTGGATATTCAGGAGTGTTACATATTCTACCATTATTAATATTTAAAAATGTTGGATCTCCTGGATGTGCAACAAATTCATAATCTTCTTTGAAATAACCATTAAAAAA
>CALPIE020000152.1 GCA_943323545.2 Bifidobacterium breve
TCCGATTCCCTTTCCTAGTGATGGCGCCATTGTTCCTGAGGTTACTATACCAATGTTATTTCCATCAGCATCTACAATTTCATAATCGTGACGTGGAATACCTCTTTCTGTTAATTCAAATCCGATTAATTTTTTGGATACACCAATTTCTTTCTGCTTTTTTAAATTTTCAGAATTGGTAAAATCTTTAGTGAATTTAGTAATCCAACCCAATCCCGCTTCAAGAGGAGAAGTAGTATCGTTAATATCATTTCCGTACAAACAGAATCCCATTTCCAAACGTAAAGTATCTCGTGCAGCTAATCCAACAGGTTTTATTCCGAATGATTTTCCAGCTTCAAAAACCTTGTTCCAAACTTGTTCTACATCTGAATTTTTGCAATATATTTCAAATCCACCAGATCCTGTGTAACCAGTAGCAGATATAATAACATGTTCAATACCTGCAAAATCAGCTACTTCAAAATGATAATATTTAATAGCTGACAAATCTATTGAAGTTAATGATTGCATGGCTTCAACTGCTTTCGGACCTTGAATAGCAAGTAATGAATAATCTTCTGAGATATTTTTCATTTCTGCTCCAATATCATTGTGAGAAGAAATCCAATTCCAATCTTTGTCTATATTGGATGCATTTACCACTAGTAAATATTGATCTTCTTTAATTTTATATACGATTAAATCATCTACAATTCCGCCATCATTATTTGGCAAACACGAATATTGTGCTTTTCCAATTTCGAGAGTAGCAGCATCGTTAGAAGTCACTTTTTGAATTAAAGCCAAAGCATTTGAACCAGAAATTAAAAATTCTCCCATATGAGAAACATCAAAAACACCAACGCTATTGCGAACAGTTTCGTGTTCGGCATTTACACCTTCGTATTGAACAGGCATATTATAACCTGCAAACGGAACCATTTTTGCTCCTAAACGTTCATGGACATGGGATAAAGCAGTATTTTTCATTATTTATTTGTATCAATTTTGAAGGTGCTAATTTATTTAAAAATAATTAAAATAATACGGATAATTGGAATTATAAATGGCTATATATTAATAAATCTAATTCAATTATTAGTATTTGATAAAAGTTGAATTTCTTTATTAAATAACTTTTATACCATGTGCCAAAAAAGTATATTTACACTTTAGATAATTAGATTAACGTTACTATAATGAATTCAGATCCAAATACGATATCTTCAGAAAAAACCTCTAAAATTATTGAACCGCAACTCAATATTATATTAACAACCGATGAAGATGATGATAGACCCGTTTTTATATCAGGTAATTTCAATAATTGGGTGACCCAAGATAAGAAATTTGAAATGGAAAAGGTTGGGCAAGGATTGTATCACTATAAATTTGATGTCGATTTTAATTATCCAGATGAATTATTATATAAGTTTACTCGTGGAGATTGGAGTGAAGTTGAAATTGATAAATATGGTAATAGAACAGATAACCGTATATGTAAACAACATAATGGCGTAATAAAGGAACATGTTGCTAAATGGCGTCACAATTGGCTTCCATTTAAAAGAAATTTTTTACCCAAAGTACATTTGATTTCTGAAGAATTTGAAATTCCACAATTAAATAAAACTCGCAGAATTTGGGCTTTATTGCCTTTTGATTATGAAACTTCTAACGAAAGTTATCCTGTTTTATACCTTCAAGATGCTCAAAATTTATTCAATGAAAAAGCCAAATACGGCAATTGGGAAATTGATAAAAAACTTGCTGTAATGGCTGAGTACAACATAGGAAAAATTATTATTGTTGCTATTGAACATGCAGAAAAAGAAAGAATTAAAGAATATAATGTTGGTAATACCATTTTAGGAAATGGTCAAGGCAAAAAATACATTCGATTTTTAACCGATACTTTAAAACCTTTTGTTGATCAAAATTTCAGAACCAAACCAGAACGTATTCATACAGGAATAGGAGGAAGTTCTATGGGCGGATTGGTTAGTATTTTCTCAGGAATAATGTATCCGGAAGTATTTGGAAAATTGATGATTTTTTCTCCATCGTTATGGGTAGTACCAAAAATTAAATTGTCAATTTTAGACATCGAAGAAACCCAAGATACCCGTGTGTATTTATATGCTGGCGGAGATGAAAGTTCAACTATGATTAAGCACGTTCAAAATTTTAAGAAACGCTTGCATAAAAAGGATGTATTTACCGATAAAATGAAAATTAGATTGAGTATTAATATGGAAGGAAAACACAATGAAGTGTATTGGAGTGATGAATTTCCGAAAGCTATTGAATGGTTATTTTTTAGCACAAAAGAAGAATAAAATAAATCGTAAGTAAATGAAGATAAGTTATAAAGATACCTATATATCAAACAATGGTTTAGTTATAATCCCAATATTCGAAACAGAGTCAGAAGTACAGTTTCAAGACATTGTTGTATCAGCTAAACTTTTTTCAGGAAAAAAAGATTCTCATTTTAGTATTGATAAAAATGGAGTACATTTTTTATTTTTAGGTTTAGGAAAGACACCCGATTATAAATCTATTAAAACCTCCTTTAGAAGAATCTCATCCAAACAAAGTTCTTATTTTGAAAACACAGCAACAATAGTATTCTCTAAAGATTTTACTAATGAATTTGTAGAAGCAGCAATTTCTGGATTGCTTTTAGGAACTTATAAATTAGGTTATTACAAAAAAGAAAATGAAATTCATCGGTTAACAAATGAAGATTTTAGTTTATCGATTATTGCCGATTCTAATCATAATAATGCTGTAGAAAAGGGAATTAAAATTGCCAATGCACAATTAGAAACTTATAATTTGGTTGATTTACCACCAAATAAGATTACGCCAAGTTATTTATCCAATTGGGCTATAACAACTGGAAATAAATTTGGTTTTTCTGTCGAAGTTTTTGATAGAGCAAAATCTATTACTTTTGGGTTAGATGCTTTTTTAGCTGTTGGACAAGGTAGCATTCATGAACCTCAATTTATTATCATGGAATACCAACCGGAGAATGCAAAAAAACACATCGGTTTAGTTGGAAAAGGAATCACATTTGATACTGGCGGATTGAACATTAAAACAGCCGGAATGGTTCATATGAAATGTGATATGGCTGGAGGAGCAGCTGTTTTAGGCAGTATGCAATTAATAGCAGATTTGAAATTGCCTTATAGAGTAACTGCCATTGTTCCGGCATGTGAAAATTCAGTAGATGCAAAATCATTTTTACCAAGTTCTGTAATTCAAAGTTACCATGGTAGTACAATAGAAATTATAGATACTGATGCTGAAGGAAGATTAATTCTTGCTGATGGTTTATCGTATTTAGTCAAAAATTATAATCCTGATACAATTATAGATATAGCTACTTTAACAGGAAGTAGCGTGGCTACATTGGGATATGAATGTGGTGCTTTGTTTACTAATAATGATGGTTTATCTAAAAAATTACAGCAATCTGGAGATGCAATTGGCGAGCGTTTATGGCAATTGCCTTTGTGGGATGCTTATAAATCGGATATTGAAAGTGAAATTGCTGATGTCAAAAACTATTCGGGGAAACCTGTAGCTGGAGCCATTTCTGCTGCAAAATTTTTAGAACATTTTACTGATAATCATACTTCTTGGGCACATCTAGATATTGCTGGAGTTGCTTTTGGAGATGATGAGTTTGCAAAAACAAAACATGCTACAGCGTATGGTGTGCATTTAATTACTAAATTTATTGAAAACCTATAACTTATGGAAACTCAAATTAAAAACTACATCTGTATATCCAATTATTTTAAAGGAAATGATTTCTTAATTAATTTAAAAAAATTAGGAAATAGAGTGTATTTAATCACTTCTGAAAAATTACGTGACAAACCTTGGGCATTTGAATATATTGATGAGATGTTTTTTATGCCAGGTCAAGATGTAGATTGGAATTTAGACGATTTATTGAGTGGAGTTGCAGGTATAATGCGTCATAAAAAAATTGACGCTATTATAGCATTGGATGATTTTGATGTAGAAAAGGCAGCATATCTAAGAGAAAACCTTCGTATGCCTGGAATGGGGCAAACTACAGGTCGATACTTTAGAGATAAATTAGCCATGAGAATGAAAGCAAAAGATGAAGGAGTACCTATTCCGGCTTTTAGCCCCCTATTTAATGATGAAGAAATTAATCAATATGCAGATACAGTTTCACCTCCTTGGGTATTAAAACCACGTTCGGAAGCATCTGCAACCGGAATAATGAAAGTGTATTCTAAAGAAGAGCTTTGGGAAAAAATTCATGAACTAGGTGATAATCGAATAAAATATTTAGTTGAACAATTTAAGCCGGGAGCAGTGTATCATTGCGATGGTATTAATTGGAAAGGAAAAGTATTGTTTGCATTAACTTCGCAATATTTAGCAACACCAATGGAAATATCTCAAGGAGGTGGCATTTTTAGAAGCGCTAATATTCCTTATGATTCAACTGATGATAAAGCAATTAAAAAAGTAAACGAGCAAGTTATGAAAGCATTCGGAATGCTTCACGGTGCTACCCATACCGAATTTATCAAATGTAATGAAGACGGTAAAATTTACTTTTTAGAAACTGCGTCAAGAGTAGGAGGTGCGCATTTAGCCGAAATGGTTGAAGCGGCTTCTAACATTAATTTATGGGGAGAATGGGCAAAAATTGAGGATTGTTTGGTAAGAGGAATTGAATATAAATTACCTAAAACAAAAAAAGAATTTTCTGGTATTGTATTAACCTTATCCAAATTTGAGAACCCAGATTTAAGTTGTTTCAGTGATACTGAAGTATGCTTTAGAGTACCCTTAGAATTCCATGCTGGTTTAATTGTTAAAAGTGATAACCATAATCGTGTTAGAGAATTGTTAGATGACTACGCTAACCGATTAATTAAGGACTTTGCTACTTCAGTAGAACAAAAAAAAGTAGATAAATTACATTAATAGATTAATTAAATAATTTTTATTTTTCAAATAATCCTACGGTTCCACCAACCCAGTCTTTATCTTTGTTAAATTTCACGCCAATCATTTCACCACGACTCAATCTTACTAAATTAGTAACTAGAGTAGGAGATGGCGCGTCTTTTTTCCAAACGGCAAGTAAACGAACTTCAGCTTTTACTTTTCCGTCTGGGGATTGAATTACAGGTTTATAGTTCACTTTTTTCTGAAGA
>CALPIE020000153.1 GCA_943323545.2 Bifidobacterium breve
CGAAAAGATTATATGAATACTTTTAAAGACTTATCATCAGCAACTGCTAGTAGAGATCTAAAAAAAGGAATTGAATTACAACTATTTGAAAGTATTGGAAACCTAAATAAGACAAAGTATATAGTAAAATAATTACTGTTGCTAACATTGGTTTTGCTCAATTGCTCGTCTGTTGCTAATAGAAACAATATTTTTCATAACTTCGTTTTTTGGTAATGGAAAAAGTAGCGTTCCAAAAGTCGCAACTGAAGCAAAGCCAAGGGACGTTAGCAACAATAATAAAAAAACGTAGTAAAATATGAACATTTCGAGTATTGAAGATGAAGTTTTTAGATATAATAATTCTCCTTCTGAAAAATTATCTGGTCTTTCTCCTGTTCAGACTCACGAAATCATTTATAATCCATTAGGAGAGAATTCATATATTAAATTTAGTTCTCATATAAACCATGAAATCCTCGATCAAATTCCTTTTTTTAGAATTTCAGAAGAACTATTGAAAATCATCAAACGTGACGGGTTTATAAAACTCACAAAACTTGGAGCACTTCCAAAAAAATTTCTCGTTGAACTTTATGACTTCAAGTTCATTCTTGATAAATATATTGAATCCGGAATAAACAAACTTTATAGAGAAGATGAGTGTATCTCAATAAAAACAGCTCGAATTGTTTGTCAATCAACAAACCTTGTTAAGAAAAGTAATGGGAAACTATTGCTCACTAAAAATGGTGAAAGATGTCTAAAAGAAGAGAATCGGGTTGAACTATTCAAAATAATATATTTAATTTTTACTGAAAAATTTAATTGGGCATACAATGATGGATTTTCCGATGAACCTGTTGGTCAATATGGTTATTTATTTTCTATATATTTATTAAAAAAGTTTGGTGCAAATGAAAATATGACAAACTATTATTCTTCAAAATATTTACAAGTTTTTGAAAAGTTTATAACTCTTTTCGATGATGATCACTCAACACCAATAATACAATTCAGCAGATGTTATAATTTAAGAACATTTGAAAGATTTACTGAATGGTTTGGTCTAACAAAAATTTCTGGAAATAGAAATATTTTTAATGATACTGATTACAAAGTATCTAAAACTGAATTGTTCGACAAAATATTTATTTTCGATTAAACAATAAAATTACTGTTGCTAACAGCGGTTATAAACTATTGCTCGTTTTGTGCTAGTGGAAAATATAATTTTCATAACTTCGTTTTCAAGTAATGGAAACTAAACGTTTCCATAAGCCGCAACAGATTTATAGCCGCGGCACCTTAACTGTTATTTTAAAAAAAAAACAAATATTACTTTGAAAGTTACCAAATTTTGGTAACTTTACATAAAAATTAATATTATGGGACGAAATACATCTGTATCACTAGGAAATTATTTTGAAAGTTTTGTTGACAACAGAATTGTCGAAGGAAGATTTAAAAACGCAAGTGAAGTCATTCGTGCGGGTTTAAGATTATTGGAAGAAGAAGAAAACAAAATTACTGCTCTTAAGAAAGCAATCAACGAGGGAATAGAAAGCGGTTTTGCGGAAAATTTTGATCCTATAAAACATCTCGAATTTTTAAAAGCCAAGAAAAAAAATGGCTAAATACATTCTTACCAACAAAGCTGTTGAGGATTTATCCAAAATTTGGGATTATACATTTGATGTATGGTCGGAAAATCAAGCCGAAAAATATTATTATGAGTTATTAGATGATTGCCAAGAGTTGTCGAACAATCAATTATTTGGGAAAAATTATGATGAAATACATACCGAAATTTTTGGATACAATTCTGGTCAACATGTAATTTTTTATAGAGTTATAAATTCTGATAAGATTGAAATCACAAGAATTCTACATTCAAGAATGGACTTAAAAAATAGAATACAAGAATGAAAAACTACAGTTAACAGCAGTTAGCAAAAATTGCTCGTCTGTTGCTAGTGGAAAAAATAATTTTCATAAATTCTTTTTCTAGTAATGGAAACTAAATACTCTCTTAGCAAAAGTCCAATTTAGTTTGAAGATATACACTATTAAACATTAAATGTAAACCCAATGAAATTTAATACTTTGAAACCTTTATTCATTATAGCATTACTATTTGCGGCGGCTGCCACAAGTGCGCAAAGTGGCGCTATTTATCAATTTTCTTTCAACATTGATCCTTTACTAACTGAATACTTAAAGGTAGAAGATAAATCACGAAATTGGTTACCTGAATATTCTGAAAGCGAAACAATGCCTAATCAACTTATTGATTCCATTAAAATAAAAACAGAAGAAGCATTTGCAAAAAAATTAAATATGCCCGTAAAACTTTGTTATCACAAAAACAAAAAAGGCAAAGAAATTAGTAGTGTAGGTGATTTCGGAAATCTTGAAGGATTGCCTACTAATACATTTAATGGAGCTATAAATGATTGCCCACAAAATAGCCATTATATTTATCTTGGTGTACAAATTTATTCATCGGGTGGATCCTCAATAACCATGGTGTCAACTAAAACAAAATTGAAACCTAGGTTACAGATAACCATAAAAGTAGTTGATGAAAATAAAAATGAAATTTGGAAAAAAAGTATTGCGGTAAATGATTTTTCTAAGATTCGCTCGCAAACATGGTATCATAATAGTGTTGAGGTAACAAAATCAGAAGTACTTTCTCCTTATGATATTTACACAATGTATTTGATGGGACTTGATAAGTTAATGAAAGAATAAAAGCAGTAAACAATAAATTATGACTGGCAAGGGAAGGGTTATATAAAAAAACTATTAATAAAAAGCCAGCCACTAACAAAGGCGTTTGGCAAGATTGCGAATTTTGCGGTAAATTCACGTTTGCGTTACGCAAGATTTTTTATCTTTAACAGAAAATAATCGGTTCCGAAGTTCGCAACCCCGCCAAGCACCGGAACGTTAGCGTTCATTTTATGACTGCTGAAAATCAAAAATTTCTTTTTATATTTATCAATGCTAAATGATTTAAAATATGAACTACACAATGTCCTTTCAGGAAAGAGCAAAATTAGGATTGGAACAATTATCCAAACAATTGCCAGTTACCTTAACGATGGCGAGGAATCAGGCACAAGCCCTGAAGTCGAAAAGCATTTCAAAAAACAAGAAGCAAAGAAGTTAGAAGAGTACATTACAAAGAATAATCTTTGGATTGACAAGATAGATTTTTCCCAATATGTAAGTGAAGGTGCAGAACAGAAAGTCTATCTTAAAGACAGCGAACATGTCCTAAAACTTAACGATGCAATTTATTACAACTCTTGGAAAGATTATTTCTAAAATTTATTGCTTCATAATTATTTCTTTTCCGACACTGCTTATGAGTTGTTGGGTTTTACAAAGAATGAAGAAGTTTTGTATGCTGTGGTTCAGCAAAATTATGTTTCAATTACTTCGAGTACAGATTTGAGCAAAGTCAAAGAATTTCTAACATTGAATGGCTTTGAAAACAATCGAAATAATGACTATATTCATCCAGAATTGGGAATCATTTTAGAAGATTTACATGATGAAAATGTTTTGACGCAAAATGAAATTTTATATTTTATAGATACAGTTTTTTATTTGACAGAAAAGTTTTGGACAAAATAAAAACGAACGCTAACAGCAGTTTTGAAAAAATTGCTCGTTTTGTGGTAATGAAAAAAATAGTTTTCATAACTTCGTTTTCAATTAAGTAAATTTGATTCAATTAATTACCTAAAAAAAGTCAACGTATTTTAGGACATGACAACTCCTATTCATTAACACTAAAAAGCGATAATAATTGCGTTACTGAAAAATTAGTAATATCTTGCTAAGTATGTTGAAAAATAAACCATTCTTTTTTTTAATTCATATACTACCTTGGTCTATTTTTCTGCTATTCCCTATAGTTGCAATTCCAAAGTTGGCATCTTTGCTAAAAAATGACCAACTTCAACTAATTGTTTATTTATGCAGTGGTATCGCAACAATTTGCTTTTATTATTTCAATTATTATATCCTAATACCTAAATATTTATTTAAACACAAATACGTACTTTTTATAATTTTCTGTATCATTTTTGTTGTATTTTGTATTACACTTACACGGTTTGTGCTTTCTTTAGATTTCGATAAAGTAAATACTATTTATCAGAGCCAACCATATTTATTACCAAACTATATTTGGCGATTTGTTTTTATTTTTATCGTTGCTTTTGCTTTTCGATTTTATGAAAAAATGAAACAAATTGAAGCCGAACAAATAAGTGCAGAATTAGCAACCCTCAAAGCACAGATAAATCCACATTTTTTATTTAATACGCTAAATGGTATCTATGGTCTTGCATTAACAAAATCGGATAAAACAGCCGAATACATCTTGAAACTATCGGCTATAATGCGCTATGCATTAACAGAAACAACTACTGAAAAAGTTGCATTGGAAGATGAAATTAATTATTTGAAAAATTATATAGAGCTTCAAAAAATACGTCTAACAAAAACAACAATGATTGATTTTTCGGTTATTGGAGAAATTAATTCTCAACAAATTCCACCACTTTTATTTATTAATTTCATTGAAAATGCTTTTAAATACGGAGTAAGTAATGAAGTAGTGACGGTTATTCAAATTCATATTATTGTCAAAGATAATACTCTATCGCTGTTTGTTAAAAATGAAAAAATGAATCAAAATACCTTTTCGTCCTCTTATGAAATGGGTTTAAAAAACATAAAAAGGCGATTGGATTTGATTTTTGAAAATAACTATACGTTGGAGATTGAAAATACTGAAAAGATATTTCAAGTACATTTAATTATTAAACAAATATGATAAACTGTATAGCTTTAGATGACGAGCCAATGGCTTTGGAAGTACTGAAAGAGTTGTGTAAAGAAGTTGCTTTTATCCATCTTTCACACACTTTTACACAAATTTCTCAAGCGCAAAAATACCTTAATAAGTTTCCAGTTGATTTGATTTTTCTAGATATTGAAATGCCTGATAAAAATGGTTTTTAATTCTTAAAAAACATAAAACAAAATGTTATGGTGATTTTCACGACTGCCTACAGCAAATATGGAGCAGAAGGATTCAATGTGAATGCCATAGA
>CALPIE020000154.1 GCA_943323545.2 Bifidobacterium breve
CAGTATATGAATAGGTATTAGCTTCATAATTAAAAATAGAACATCCCCCTGTAGGATACTTAATTTTTTGTAAAAGATTTGTTGTAGAATACTCAGGGCTCGGATTTCTGTGATTTTCTGTTGTCAACTCACATTGATTTATCAAATTAAAATAACCCCAATAATCGGTTCCAACTACTTTCTCATTAGTATCGTTTTCAACATAAGAAAAATCATAATTACTATCAAAATTATTTTGACTTCCTAAAAGATTTAACTCACTTAATATCATTCTTTTTTTAATAACTGTTGAGTAATCATACTTAAACGAATACTTTTTTATTTGATTACCATTCCAATCTTTTATGGTTACACTATTTAAAAATCGGGATAAAGGTGTATTGTCCAGACGTCCTGCGTTAAATTCAAATGAAATTTTAGCTTTATTTATAACGTTAATATTAACAAGTTTCTTTACGGTTACTACAGTTAAAGTGAATCCACTGCTTTTAATGGCTGGAAAATCCTGGCAGCAATTAAGACGGTCAATATTCACCTGCATACCATCTAAATTTATATAATCAGTAAATGTTTCTGTATTATCAGTAAAGGCTTCCTTAATAATGGTTTGATTATCATTATATTCAAAGTCAATAATCAGTTTATTATTATTGTCATATACTTTTGATAAATGAAATGCGCTGATAAACGATTTTTCAGAATAAGGTACGCCTCCAGGATTTACCCATGCGCCATTTTCAAAATAAAGTTCCTCAACCCCACCTGAGTTTATTGTAGTTTCTTTTATATCAAATATATATTTATATCCTTTTTCATCATAAACAGTAAAGCCTGTTGGAATAAATAAATTAACTGAATTACTTGGGTCTGGTGCGTATGTATTAGTTATTTTAATCCTATAATCATCTAAAGGTTTTACCTCTAATTGATTACTAGCATTTCTCAATATGTAAAACCGTCCTGAATACCCCATAAAGTTAAACTGCCATAAGTCATGTTCTGTATCATATTTGCCTGTAAAAGCAGCATTCCATAAAAATTCATTTCCAATGTCTTGTACTTGTTGAGATAGATATGGTTGATAATAATCTTGGGTTTCATTTGCAATATTATCTTTAAAGAAATAATATTTATTAGGATGATTTGTTAATTCATTATGATAAAGCCCTATTTTTCCCGCACCAGAAGCAGCCGGACTACTACCAAAATTAGGATATAATAATAATTCATCTGGTAACCCCCTTACTGTTCTTGATATTGTTCCGCCAGCTAATAAGCTCCAACCTAATCCTACATCACTAGCTCTGTCATTTGCTCCAACTCCAGCGTGATATTTTAATGATATATCTATGTTAATATCTTTAGAAAGTGTGCTAGTGCTAAATAATGGAATTGAAACATCTGGAATACCAGTATAATTACTTACAGGAACTTCTTCAAATTTCATAAGAGCTGCAACGGTTGGAGATGGTGGTATTATTGTTGGTAAAGTATTTTTGATCTCTGGATTTTGTGCAAAACTAAACGTAACACAAAATAAAATAGACAAAAGTAAAATATGTTTTCTCATGGTTATATATCTTTAATTTTTAGTAATTCTCTTTATCACTTTCACTCCGTCACTCTGCACATTTGTTTTTATATTCACGACATAAATCCCCTCAGGATACGTACTTAAATCTATGGGGACGGTTCTGCTTGTTATTTCAAATTTTTGCAATACACGTCCTGCTAAATCAGCAACAGTTGCTGTGCCTGTTTCAAAATCATATCCTACAATTATATTAGTAAACTCTGTTGATGGATTGGGGAATGCTTCGATTGATGCTTTAACTTTTTTTGGTTTTGTCTTGTCAAGAAGTTTTACCACCCAAAAGTCATTGTTGCCAAAACTTTTCTTTTTATCACCTGAGCGAGGTAGTGGAGCATTAGAACCTAATCCAGATAACGGATTACCGCCTCCTTTTCCATCACCTATTTTTCCTAAATTAAGTGGGCTGTTTTCCCCAGCACCTAGTTTTAAAGGAGAATCTTTATCAAGACCTAATCCTTCACTAACTTTATTAGAGGCAGCGATTGTATTGTCCTTTATTTTTTGATTGACTTCATCTGAAGTGTTACTAATCTCCTTATTAATATCATTTTTAGTGTCCTGCACTGCTTGGTTTTGTCCGTTAGAATAGGAAATGCCACTTAGCAATCCTTTTGAATTTTGTGCTATTGAAGAACTTGGAAAAGCTTGTGGATTAGATGTTCCTGCTAATAAGTAACCCCCATCTCTAGTTTCTATCACTTTTTTAAGTAAATCCTGTCCATTACTACCAACTGTTTTGCGCCATATTTCAGTTCCAGTTTCAGTTATTTTAATGGCAACATAATCATCTGTACCTTCAACTGCTTTTTTCTTGCCTAGTGCATTGTTTCTGCTCTCACCTTGGGAATATCCGCCTAATAATAAGGTATGGTCTTTATTTTCCACTAATGAAATTAAAACATCCCTTTGGGCTATATCATAAGTTTCTTGCCAAAGCATTTTACCTGTTTCATCCATTTTTACTAGCCAAAAATCAGTACCATTGTCATTACTTTTTGATTTGCTTTGGTCGGCTTCTGAATTGGAGTTTCCTCCAAGAATAATTCCTTTATCAAAGGTTTGATGAACAACAAACAATTGATCATCTTGTTTTCCTCCAATAGTTTTTTGCCATTGCAATTTTCCTTTATTGTCTAATTTTAGAATCCAATAGTCATTTAATCCTAAATTTTTCTCTGTTTTATTTCCCGATTCTGGTGAATTGGAGGAGCCACCTATTAAATAACCTCCATCAGTCATTGGTACAACACTTCGAACTATGTCATTGTATTGTCCTCCAAAAACTTGTTGCCATTCGGTTTGACCTTTTCTATCTAGCTTAACAATCCAATAATCCAATCCACCAAAAGTATCTAAAGTTTTATCCCCACTAATTTCCGAACTCGAAGAACCTCCTAAAATATAACCACCTTCACGAGTTATGGCTATGCTCATCAATTCATCTTGTCCAGTGCCTCCAATTGTTCTTTGCCATTCTTCACCTCCATTGGCATTAAGCTTTATGACCCAAAAATCAACATTCCCTTTTGAAGCTTCATTTTTGTCAAAACCTTTATCAGAATTGGAAGAACCTGCTAAAATAAAACCACCATCATTAGTAAGTTTAATACAACGCAGTTTGTCTTGACCATTGCCACCGAAATTCTTCTGCCAATCCAAATCGCCATTTTCATTCATTTTCCAAATCCAATAATCCAGGTCTCCATTGTTGCCATCGGTTTTGTTGCCTGATTTTTTAGATAATGAACTTCCAGCCAGAATAAATCCATAATCAGCTGTTGGCTCTGCATCCATTAGGTAATCGGCTTGTTTTCCTCCAAAACTTTTTTCCCATAAGATGTCTTGGGAAAAACCAGTTGTACTAAAAAAAATAAAAAAGAGGAAGGATAAAAATCGTGTAAGTTGATTTTTCATAAGTGGTGTTTTAGTTGGTGTAACATTCCAAAGTTATACATTTTGATATAAAAAAAATTATGGTTTCCATACATTTTACTTTATTTTAATATAGAAAGTGTAATTATGATTTAAAAGTGTAAAAAGACCTATTTTTTATTAAGAATAAAATCTAACTTTTTTCCTTGTTAGCTATAATTAATTAAATAGTTAATATATGGTTTTAAAACACGAGCACCCGAGAGCTGTGCTCGAACAGGCGAAGCAATCAAGCGGTCTCCCTCCGGTCGTTCGCTTTGTTCCGTTCGGCTGCTCCAGTCGGTTGTGCCGCCCTCCATTGCGCAGTCACTTCTACGGCACAAAAAAATAACCGCTTTAAAAAAAGCCGTTATTTTTTCACGTCGTTTCGTTCCTCATCTTCACACGCTCACTTCCTGCGTTCGTCGGGGCTACTGCATCCACAACACAGCTTCATTTCGCTTCACTCCATCCCGAAGCTTCGGGACTACGTTTCGCTCCACTCAGCAGTGCCATGTCTGCCGCCCCTTATGGTTTCAGCGGTTGCTCTTTCGCACAGCCATCGGGGTTGGCGCCGCTTCCTTTTTTGCATCCATTACAAAAATTCACAACTCATAATTCACAATTCACCATTATCTTGGTCGCTTTGCCCTAAATCAAGGTGCAACCGCAAAAAAGCGGTTGGTTTTAATTGTTTCCCCGCCGTTTCACGCTGCTATCCTTTCTCTCCACTTCGTCCCGAAGCTTCGGGTCTACGTTCCGTTCCCAGTCTAGCGTGGCTGTTCGATTGCCGCAACACCGCCACGTCGCTCCTCGCAAAAAGAAATTCCGCAAGCTACATTTCTTTTTACTGCGGTGCTTGGGGGTGTTTCCTAAAAACAACATCCGCTTGCAAAATCCAAAAAATAAAAAAAGACAGCTAAGGTAAGTTTCAGGTATTCAAAAAAGCAAGTTCAAGCCCTGCGGGTTTAGGATAAAATCTCCACCCTCGTCCTGAACTTGTTTCAGGACCTTTTCTTAAAAATCAAAACGTTTGCTATGCAGAAAACAATCGTTAACTCGGGTAGTATTTCATCCTAAAAACGTTGCTTTTTTGAAACCTTTCACTTCAACAAATGGCTTTCTTTTTTTCTTTTTTTTCTTTTGAAAAATTTGAATTTGAAATAAAACAGATACAACGCCAAACAGAGCCAGAAGCGAACAGAGCGAAGCAAATTTTTAAATCTAAAGCCATGACCAATTTTATCATTAAAACCCACAACAAAGACACTATTTACAACAAGCCACATCTATTCATCCTTAACAAAGGACTTAATAGCGGAAAACCACAAAAAGAACAATTCACAAACAGTTTTGTTATCATTTTTGAAAAGGAACAAGATGCAGAAAATATATACTTTATTGCTTTTAGCTTATGGAAGAGTAGCTATTGGCATCAATACTTATGTGGTTCTGTAATTCCTTTTTTACGATTGCACGATTTCAAAAAAGAATTTAACATAAAATGCAATCTACTGATGTATCAGCACGAAGAGCATATAAAAAATGTGAAAGCGCTTAAGTTATTAGAGCAAAAAGAAGAGCAATTGCAAGAGAACATAAAATTAATA
>CALPIE020000155.1 GCA_943323545.2 Bifidobacterium breve
ACATTGAGAAGAACAACTTGTCCAACTGCTAGAGAGCAAGTAGTGTTAGAAGAAGTTACAAAAACACCATTTAGTGTTAAAGCGTATCCAAACCCATATACAGAAACATTCAACTTGAGTTTAACAACAACAAGTGAAGATAAAGTAAGTGTAGTGGTTTATGACATGACAGGAAGATTAATCGAGAGAAGAGATGTTAGACCATCAGATATGGTAGAACAACAAATCGGAGATCGTTATCCAAGTGGTATTTACAACGTGGTTGTAACACAAGGAGAAGAAGTAAAAACACTTCGAGTAATCAAAAGATAAGTAATCTTTAATAAATGTAAAAAGACCTTCGAGAAATCGAGGGTCTTTTTTAATTAAACCCAACGGTTTAAATTATATTTTTTTACAATATTTAAGATTAAATGGAACTATTTAAAAGTTTATTTATATTTTATTATTATATATTTGTCGTTATTAGCTTGTAAAATAATCAAATCGGTAAAAAATGTATGAAATACCATAATGAAAAACATACGTATTTTTTATACATTATATTTTTTGTATTGTTTCCTAATTCAATGCATTCACAAGCTTTATTAAATAAGCAATACCTCTCTAACGACATTGAACATTTACTCAATTCGAAGCCAGATCAGGCATTAAAAATTGCACAACATTTATTGAGTAAGACCAATATTACCAATAATGAAAAAGCAAAAATTAATTTTTTAATTTCTAAAACATATAAAGTAAAAGGTGATTATAGTAGTGCTTTGAACTTTTTGTATGAAGAAAAAAATTATGATTCCTATTTATCTCAAGAAGAAAAAATTAATATAGAAATTGAAAAAATCAAACTTTTAAGAGAATTGTCATTACATAATCAAGCAAAAATGACTCTTCAAAGTTTAGAGGCAAATTTTCCTACAATTTCAAATGAAGTATTAAAATCATATTTTATAGCTGCCATTACTCTTGAAAAAGCGCAATTTTTATTAAATGAAGGTCAGATAGATAAAGGAATTTCTTTATTGAATAATCAAATTACTGACTCAAAAAATATCTTTAAAAAGTATCAGGATTTACAGTTGTGCTATTCAATAGCTTTAGCACAACTTTATTTAGAGAAAAAAGATTTTAACCAAGCGCAAAATCTATTTGAAGAGGTAATAACCGCTACAGACAAACAAACAGAAACTCCAATTTTTGTAAAAATTGATGCTTTATTAGGATTGGCAAATGTTTTTTTTCTGAAACAAGAACACTTTAAAGCTGCTGCTATTTACAAAGAAGCATTGATAGTTTCTCAAACACTTAATAATGTTTTTTTGGAAGAGAAAATTATAGCGCAACAGAATGTTAATTATTTGGCTTTAAACGACACCTCCAATTATCAATTGACTAATATTACTTCAATTGAAAATCAACTTAAAGCTGAAATATTAGAACAAGAAGCTATTAACACAGCTTATAATCTTGTGGCTGAAAAATATAATGACCATTTTTTAGAGCAAAAGGCATACTATTATAGAATTTTATATATTGCTTTAAGTATCTTTTTAGCAATTATTTTAGTGTGTGTTTTTTATTGGTGGAAAGTTAACCAAACTAAAATCCATCTCAACGAAATAATTAAGTACATCGAAATTACTAGAAGTAATTTTATAGGTCAAGTCTATGAGAAAAAGCAAGACGCTAAAAAAAATATAATTCTAAAAGAAACAGAAGAACTTATATTAAATAAATTAAAACGATTTGAAAACTCAAAACGATTTAATAATAAAGACATTTCACTTTCTGTATTAGCAGGACAATTTGATACGAATACTAAATATCTTTCAGAGATAATAAATTCACATTACAACATGAATTTTAACACCTATATTAATAAATTGCGTATTAATTATATTGTTGAAAAACTAAAAACAGATCCTAATTTTATGAATTATAAGATTAGTTATTTAGCAGATAATTGTGGTTTTTCCTCTCATAGTAGTTTTGCTACAATTTTTAAATCTATTACAGGTATTTCTCCAGTGAAGTTTATAGAACTATTGAATAAAGAAAATGAAAACAATCTGGTTCCATGATAAAGATTAAAAAAAATAGCAATTATTTTATTTTTGTTTATAGTTTACTACTAACAAATTTCTTGTATTCTCAAAACTATAAAAACTGTGATAATATAGTTAATGTTGCAAGTAATGAGATTTATTCCAATCCAGATAAGGTAATTAAAATTGGTGAGTCAATTGTAAATGAATCGGGTAATAATATTGATTGTAAAATTAAAGGATACAAATTGATTTGTGATGCTTATACGTCAAAGAGAAACTATGAAAAAACATTAGAATATTTAAACAAAGCAAATGGCATGTTGCGATTGTCAAATAATGCTTTGTTAAAAATAGCTATTTTGAATAAGCAAGGAATTATTTATCATCAGTTAAAAATATATGATAAAGCAATACAATACCTAGACCAAGCCGAACAGGCTATTATGGAATATCCTATTAAGGATTCAATTCATAACGATCTTGGTAAGAATTTTATTGTAAGAGGGTTTATTTATAAGGAAGAATTCAATTGTGAAATCGCTATTAATTTTTTCGACCGAGGAATTTCAGAATTGTTAAAGGTAAAATCTAAACCAGCTTATAATATTATAAGCATTGCAAAATACAATAAAGGGAATTGTTATATTTTATTGACTAATAACCAACTAGCTATTGAAAATTTTAATCAATCTTATTTGGCGGCAAAGATGTTAGACGCAAAAAGTTTGCAAGCATTTGCTAATAAAGGAATAGCCCAAGTATATACTTTAGAAGGCAATTATGATGGCGCTATTGCTAAATTGAATGAAGCTTTATTACTATCTAATGAAGTGAAAGATTTAGTTTTGAATCAGGAAATATATAAAGGATTGTCTGAAAATTATTTAGCAACCAGTCAATGGGAAAAGTTCAATATTTACCATTCAAAATACCAAAGCATTCAAAAATTAATAAAGGAAAGCGAACGTAAATCTATTAGTGAATCGCTTGATTTAAAAAAGATCGAGATAACCAAAAAGCTTACTCAAGAAACTTCAAAAATAAACCTTTACCTTTTAACTTTATTTTTAGGGCTACTACTTCTTGTTTTTTTCTTTTCTATTTTAATCAAAAAGAAAAGAAAAGATATAGTTTTAATTAAAAGTAAAATCAATTTATTACAATTAAAAAAAATGAAATAAATTTTACTCATTTTTTTAAAAAACCGACTTGAAAACTTCTTTATTTCCTTTCTAATTTACTGAATTTATAAAGCGTTTACATTTTAATATTGTTGATGTTGTCTTACTTTAGCATTACAATTGCATAAATTAATATAAATATAAAGTTAAATTACTGTTTAATATGTACTTAGTAATATTATAGTGATGGACTTCAACTATTTAATTAGCTTCACATTCCTTTATTTTATTAAATTTAGTCTTTCTTTTTTGTAATGGTGACATTATTTCAAGTTAAAAGAAGTATAACATACAGTTTTTAAAAAAATTAAAATAAAAAAATCATAATGAATAAAAATCAACTCTTTTTTGGAAGAAAAATAGTCAACTCCATGAACGATATTTACACTAATAAAACATTTGTTATTAACTTTTTGTTGGCCAAAACTAAATTTCAAATTGTTTCTTTATTGTTTTTCCTGACAATAACAAATTCTAGCTACGGTCAGTTGTCTACCGAAAATTTTAATAGCGGAATACCTTCATCATGGGCTGTAAGAAGTAACCAGACAGTAACTAATAATTGGGTGCCATCTCTCACTGGAGGTTTGCAGTCCACAGGTGCTGCCACAGTGAATCCAGCTTCAAATAATACAGTGGGAACGACGGCAGAGTATTTCTTAATAACTCCACAAGTTACAGTGCCTACAGATGGTGAATTTAGGTTTTATACTCGACAAGGGTCTTTTTCTAATAGAGGAACTGTCTATCAACTAAGGGTTTCAACAGCTAATCAACCAGATATTAGTAGTTTTAATGTTGTTTTACAAACTTGGACAGAAACTCAGTTGAATACTTCTGCTACAACCTATGAGCAAAAAATTGTTCCAGTGCCAACTATTGCTGGACTAAATGTATATTTCGCTTTAGTAGCTATTACGAATCAAACTGGTACATCAGGCACTTCAGGTGATACATGGTTTGTTGATAATGTGAGAGTAATAACAGCTTGTCCAACAGTTACTGGAATAACAACAGTCCTTGGTTCTGATAATGCTGTAATAAATTGGACACATCCAACGGCTACAAACTTTTCAGTACAAGTTGTAGCTGCTGGAGCAGGTATTGGAACTTCAGGAACGCCTGTAGTTGGGACTACTTTTACTGCAACAGGATTAACAGCAAACACGCCCTATGATTTTTACATAAGAACCGATTGTGATGCAGATACTACAAGTGACTGGGCAGGTCCTTTTAGGTTTACTACAATTATTGTTGGTTTAAATTGTGGCACTCCAATAGTAATTCCGTCCAATGTAACTACTACACCATATATTTTAAATTCTAACTTAAATCAATTTTATACAACCGTTCATCCAGACTTAACAACAGTTGGAAGCAATTGTTTTCCACCAGATCCTTTTGCATATAACCAATTGTTAGGAAATCGTATCTTTTTTAATTATACCCCAACTACTTCTGGTTTAATTGATATAACACAAGCCGTATCTGTTATTTCTGGTGGAGGACCAAATGCTTGTTTTAATGCACTTTCCAGTGTATTAGTTTATAATAGCTGTGCAGATGTAGGAGGAAGTTGTCTAGCAGCTATAACAACAGTTAGTAACAATACAACAAATCAAATTTCAAATTTTTATGTAGAAGCTGGACATACTTATGTAATTGTAATGTCCTCTCCATATACACATACCAATCCGGGTGCCAGTCTTTGTTTTACTTTTACGGTTAGCGGTTCAAGTTGTCCTGCTCCAGCACCCACAGGGACAACCTATAATAATTTAACACAAACAAGTGCTAGTTTTTCATGGAGTAATGTTCAAAATTTGGTGAGTGCTTGGGAGTATGTAGTTTTACCA
>CALPIE020000156.1 GCA_943323545.2 Bifidobacterium breve
CAATAATTTTGTTACAATTTCATCAAATTCAACAATTGATAAAGTTGAAATTTACAATTTGTTTGGCAATAGGGTAATTAATTGTACAACTAACACTAATAATATAGATATAGCAAGTTTGTCTAAAGGTGTTTATTTATTAACTGTTTATTCAGGCTCTCAGAAAGGTGTTAAGAAATTAATAGTTAATTAAATTACTTAATTTTCTATACTTAATTACTATTTGCCATGATTCCATAGCATCAATTTATATGAAGAAAATTGCTTCTCTGTTATTTTTTTGTTTTTCATTATCAGGTTATTCCCAAGAAAAAAATATGGACAAAAAGGTTGATGATCTTTTAAAAAGAATGACTCTAAATGAAAAAATAGGGCAGCTTAATCAATATAGTGATTTTTGGGATTTTACAGGTCCAGTCCCAAAAGAAGGGGATGCGGCAAAAAAATATCAGGATATTAAAGATGGATTTGTAGGCGCAATGCTTAATGTTAAAGGAGTTAAAAATATCTACAAATTACAAAAAATTGCTGTTGAAGAATCACGTTTAGGAATACCACTTTTATTCGGATATGATGTAATTCATGGCTACAAAACCATTAGTCCAATTCCGTTAGCTGAATCGGCGAGTTGGGATTTACAAGCTATACAAAAATCGGCAGAAATTGCAGCAGAAGAAGCTGGAGCAGGAGGTATTAACTGGACATTTGCTCCAATGGTAGATATTACTCGTGATGCACGTTGGGGAAGAGTCATGGAAGGTGCAGGAGAAGATTCTTTTCTAGGAAGTAAAGTTGCTGAGGCTCGAATCAAGGGTTTTCAAGGTGATCTTTCATCAAACAAAAATATTATTGCCTGTGCAAAACACTTTGCGGGCTATGGTTTTGTAGAAGCAGGTAAAGAATACAATACAGTTGATGTAAGTAATGAAACACTTCATAATATAATTTTTCCTCCATTTAAAGTGGCTGTTGATTCAGGTGTAAGAACTTTTATGAATTCTTTTAACCAGTTGAATGGTATTCCAGCTACTGGAAATAAATTTTTGCAAAGAGATATTTTAAAAGGTATATGGAATTTTAAAGGATTTGTTGTTTCCGATTGGGGTTCTATAAATGAATTGGTAACTCATGGTTATGCAAAGGATAGTATACAAGCTGCAGAAATAGCAATTAACGCCGGATCTGATATGGATATGGAATCAAGTGTTTATCTAAAACACTTGAGCGATTTAGTAAAGAATGGAAAAGTAAAAGAGACAACTATCGACGACGCCGTTAAACGAGTTTTAAAAGTAAAGTTTGAATTGGGTTTATTTGATAATCCATATAAATATTGCGACGAAGCCTATGAAAAAGCAACGATAGGAAAAAAGGAGTTACAAGAAGGCGTTTTAGATATTGCAAGAAAATCCATTGTATTATTAAAAAACGAGTCTAATTTGTTGCCTTTAAAAAAGTTGGGACAAAAAATAGCACTTATTGGTGCTTTAGCAAATGACAAAAATAGTCCTCTAGGAAATTGGAGATTAGCAGCTGATGATAATACTGCAATATCTGTTTTAGAAGGATTACAAGAATATAAGGGAAATCAAATAACTTTTGCAAAAGGTGCAGATGTAATAATTGGAGAAACGCGTTTTTCTAAAGAGGTAAAAGTGAATACAACCGATAAATCAGAATTTGTAGAAGCTATAACAACCGCAAAAACGGCTGATGTTGTCATTATGGTTTTAGGAGAAAATGGTTATCAATCGGGTGAGGGTAGGAGTAGAACTGATATTGGATTACCTGGAGTTCAACAAGAATTATTAGAAGCTGTTTATGCAGTTAATAAAAATATTGTATTGGTACTAAATAACGGAAGACCATTAGCTATTCCATGGGCAGTTGATCATATTCCTGCTATTGTTGAAGCATGGCAATTGGGAACTCAAAGCGGAAATGCGATTGCTCAAGTTTTATATGGTGATTACAATCCTAGTGGAAAATTACCAATGACATTTCCAAGAAACGTTGGTCAATTACCTATCTATTATAATTATAAAAGTACTGGCCGTCCAATTCAAGAGAAAGATCCTGGTGTTGTTTTCTGGTCACATTATAGTGACGAAAAGAATGCTCCCTTATTTCCTTTTGGATACGGACTGAGTTATTCTAAATTTGAATATTCTAATTTACAACTTGACAAAACATCATTTTCTGAAAAAGGGAAAATAAAAGTTTCAGTTGATTTGAAAAACAATAGTGAAATTACAGGAAAAGAAGTTGTACAATGGTATATTCGGGATATAATAGGAAGTTATACACGACCGATTAAAGAATTAAAAGGTTTTGAAATAGTCGAATTGAAACCCTCCGAAACAAAAACAATAACGTTTATAATTAATGAAAAAACGATCGAATTTTATACTGTAAATTCACTATGGGAAGCCGAACCAGGGGAGTTTAAAGTTTTTGTAGGTGGAAATTCAGAAGCTGCTATTGAAGCAGATTTTCAGTATATAAAATAAATCAAAATGATAGAAATAAATATAATTTTAAAATAAATTTGTTAAAATTTCATATTTTATTTGTTTATTAACAAATAATTATGTTACATTTGGTTCTAAATTAATAACAATTTAACAGTCGCCTATACAATAAAACTACTTTTTAGAGAAAATCTCAAGAATTTTTAACCCTAAACTAAAAGGAAATTTTATGGCTACTACTCAAATCCCAGATGCTTTATTGGTAAAGAATTATATGGATGGCGATGAAAATGCGTTAGCTATATTAATCAAAAGGCACCAGTCTAAAATCTACGGTTTCATCTATTCTAAACTTTCAGATAGAGATGTTGCAGATGATGTTTTTCAAGACACTTTTATGAAAGTGATTAAAACTTTAAAATCCAATTCGTATAACGAAGAAGGTAAATTTTTACCATGGGTTATGCGAATCGCTCATAATCTTATTGTTGATCATTACAGAAAAAACAAAAAAATGCCAATGCTTCGTGAAACCGAAGAATTTTCAATCTTTTCAGTTTTAACTGATTCTTCGCAAAATATTGAAGGAAAAATAATAACAGATTTAATTGAAAAAGATTTGCAACGAATTGTCGAAGAATTGCCTGCTGATCAAAAAGAAGTTTTGATGATGCGTTTGTACCAAGATTTAAGTTTCAACGAAATTGCTGAGCTGACAAACGTAAGTATCAATACAGCACTAGGACGAATGCGATATGCGATATTGAATTTAAGAAAGATAATAGAAAAAAATCAAATTATTTTAACCAATTAACAATATAATAAAAGTTGTTGCGTTGTAGTAATATAATCTAATTTATTCTATGGCAAAACTTTACACTCAAAAAGAATTAGCAAACACCAAAATGTTACCCAAAAAAGAAACAGTGAGTTTTCTTCTTAATTATTCTAAACTGCTAAAAATTATTAAGGTTGGTAATCTGAACTTCGAAATTCTTGCTAATTAACATATCCCGTTCCGAATCTCGGAACGGGATATTTTTTTCATGCGCCTTTATGGCTAAAAAAAAACTTAGCAGTCAAAAGTCTGCCAAACAAAATATTTGAATCTGTGGCTATTCAAATTCTTTCAATACTTCTTTTCTTCCAATAGTTTTGGTGATGATGTCTTTTTCGATATTCCAACCACGAGCCGGACAGTACTCTCGCCCATACCAAATAATTTGAAGATGTAATTCATTCCATGTTTCTTTCGGAAAAATAGCTTTTGCATCTTTTTCGGTTTGTACCACATTTTTCCCAGAAGATAAATTCCAACGGTACATCAATCGATGTATGTGCGTGTCAACAGGAAAAGCCGGAACGCCAAACGCTTGACTCATTACTACACTTGCTGTTTTGTGTCCAACTGCTGGTAATGCTTCTAAATCCTCAAAACTTTGCGGCACTTCTCCATTATGTTTGTCAATTAAAATATTCGACAAACCATAAATTCCTTTCGATTTCATAGGCGATAATCCACAAGGACGAATAATTTCCTTTATTTCTTCCACAGTCATTTTAACCATATCATACGGATTATCCGCTTTGGCAAAAAGTATGGGTGTTATTTTATTCACTCTAACGTCGGTACATTGTGCCGATAACAAAACCGCAATTAGCAGAGTATACGGATCTTTATGATCGAGCGGAATCGGAATGGTTGGGTAGATTTCTTTTAACGTATTTATAACAAATGTAGCACGTTCTTTCTTGGTCATTTTTGTAATTTTATAATCGTAAATTTATAGTAATTATTTTGATGCGCCTAATCCAGATTTCTCCCGAAGTTTCGGGACAAGTTTTTTGTCACAAAGTTGTTTTTGTAAAGTATAAAAAGAGCTTCTTTCAGTCGCTTTTTTATCCTAACAAAAACTAACTTTCCTTCAAAAAAGCTTTCCACTTCCATCTGGGGCAAAGTAATTACTAATTATGAATTATGAATTATGAGTTATGAATTATTTCATCTTTAAAAATCAAAAAAAAATCTAATAATCTAAGAAGTCCATTAATCTAAAAATCTAAAAATGACTACACTCAAAAAAGGAGACTCAGCTCCAAACTTCTCATCAAAAGACCAAGACGGAAATACACACACTTTATCTGATTACAAAGGAAAAAAGCTAGTAGTTTTCTTTTATCCAAAAGCAGATACTCCAGGATGCACAGCTGAAGCTTGTGATTTAAGAGATAATTTTCATCGTTTTCAAGCCAATAATTATGCTTTACTTGGAGTAAGTGCCGACAGTGCAAAAGCACAAAGTAAATTTAAAAATAAATTTGATTTTCCATTTCCACTTCTTGCAGATGAAGGCAAATCGGTTATCTCCGCCTTCGGAGTTTGGGGACCAAAAAAATTCATGGGAAAAGAATATGATGGTATTTACAGAACCACTTTTGTTATAAATGAAAACGGAATTATTGACGAGGTGATTTCAGAGGTGAAAACGAAAGCACA
>CALPIE020000157.1 GCA_943323545.2 Bifidobacterium breve
AGACATCTCTAATGATTTAAACGAAATGAATCTTACAAATTCAGATAGTAGTTATAATTTAGAAGAATATGCAGTTAATGAAAATGAGCCTAATGAAGCGCTTATCGATAATCCTACTGCACAATTTGAAATTAATAAGGAAAGTTTAAAACCAACCATAGCAAGTTATTCAGAAATTGAGTTAGAGCCAACGCTTAAAAATGACCCTACTCCAACTTTACAAATCACACAACCAGAAATTATAAAAACCAATGATGATTCATTTGTAATTGAAAAAGCAATAGATGACGATATTATTGAAGAAAATTTAGCTGCCAAAATTGTTGCCGATTTTGGTGAATTTGACCCTACTTTAGAATTATCCAACTATAAATTTCCAACAATTGATTTACTTAAAGAATATACATCTGTTGGAATTACTATCAATCAGGAAGAATTAGAAGAAAACAAAAATAAAATTGTAGAAACTTTGCGCAATTACAAAATTGATATTGCTCAAATTAAAGCTACAGTCGGACCTTCGGTAACCTTATATGAAATTGTTCCTGAAGCTGGAATCCGAATTTCTAAAATCAAAAGTTTAGAAGACGATATTGCATTGTCATTAGCGGCATTGGGAATTAGAATCATTGCTCCTATTCCGGGAAAAGGTACCATTGGTATTGAAGTTCCGAATAAAAATCCGACTATGGTTCCGATGAAAACGGTAATAGCCTCTGCAAAATTTCAAGAAGCCGAAATGGAATTGCCGATAGCTTTCGGGAAAACCATTTCTAATGAAACTTTTGTAGTTGATTTAGCTAAAATGCCTCACTTACTAATGGCTGGTGCAACTGGGCAAGGAAAATCGGTAGGTTTAAATGCGGTCTTAACTTCCTTATTATATAAAAAGCATCCTGCAGAAGTGAAGTTTGTTTTGGTAGATCCGAAGAAAGTCGAGTTGACACTTTTTAATAAAATTGAAAGACATTATTTGGCCAAACTACCTGATACTGAAGATGCTATTATTACAGACAATAACAAAGTAATTAACACATTAAATTCCCTTTGTTTGGAAATGGACAATCGTTATTCTTTATTAAAAGATGCGATGGTTCGTAACATAAAAGAATACAATGATAAATTTAAAAAACGGAAATTAAATCCAGAAAACGGACACCGATTTTTACCCTATATTGTTTTAGTAGTTGATGAGTTTGCCGATTTGATTATGACTGCAGGTAAAGAAGTAGAAACGCCTATTGCACGATTAGCCCAATTATCACGTGCTATCGGAATTCATTTAATCATTGCAACACAACGACCTTCGGTTAATGTAATTACGGGTATGATTAAAGCTAACTTTCCAGCTCGTATAGCATTTAGAGTAACTTCAAAAATTGACTCCAGAACAATATTAGATTCAGGTGGTGCTGATCAATTAATTGGACGCGGAGATATGTTGTATTCTAACGGAAATGATTTAATTCGTGTACAATGTGCTTTTGTTGATACACCAGAAGTTGAAAAAATAGTTGATTATATTGGTTCACAAAAAGCATATGCAAGTGCCTATTTGCTTCCAGAATTTGTTGGAGAAGATGGAGGTACTAATCTTGATTTTGATATATCTGAAAGAGATTCGATGTTCAGAGAAGCCGCAGAGATTATTGTTACAGCCCAACAAGGTTCGGCATCATTATTGCAAAGGAAGCTGAAATTAGGTTACAACAGAGCCGGACGTTTAATTGATCAATTAGAAGCTGCCGGTATAGTTGGCCAATTTGAAGGGAGTAAAGCCCGAAGTGTTAATATTCAGGATCTAGTTGCTCTCGACCTCTTTTTTAAAAACGAACAAAATAATGAATAAAATGAAGAATTTATTTTTAATTGCTTTTTACTTTTTTATGGTTTTATCGATAAATGCTCAAGATAAAAAAGCTAAAGATCTTTTAAATGAAGTGACCACAAAAATTAAAAGTTATGACAACATTGTCATCGATTTTAAATACACTTTAAACAATACCAAAGAAAACATCAATCAAGATAGTAAAGGAAATGTTACTATAGACGGTAATAAATACGTATTGAATTTTATGGGAGTAACTAAAATTTATGATGGTGTAAAGACTTATATAATAGTGCCCGAAGATGAAGAAGTAACTATATCTAGTGTAAATGATTCTGATGACAAAGCCATTACACCTTCTAAAATGCTTACTTTTTTTAATAATGGATATAAATATTATTGGGCTGATTTACAAGATATAAAAGGCAGAAAAATTCAGTATATTAAATTGATTTCTACCAATGCTAAAGATTCAAGAAAAGAAATATTATTAGGTATAGATATTCAAACAAAAAACATATACAATTTAATTGAATTTGGCAAAAACGCTACAAAAACTACTTTGACTGTTAATTCTTTCAAAACCAATCAGCCACTATCAAAAAATCAATTTATATTTGTTGCTAGTAAATATCCTAAATACTACATCAATAAATTAGATTAATCTTTGTGAAAATATTAGACAAGTATTTATTAAAATCGTTCTTAGTTACATTTGCTACTGTTTTTGTAATCTTGTTTTTTATTTTTATTCTTCAAACAGTTTGGTTATTCATTTCAGAGTTAGCGGGTAAAGACTTAGATTTTATTTTAATACTTAAGTTTTTATTATTTTCTATGCCGCGTATTGTTCCTTTAGTTTTACCACTTTCTGTATTATTAGCTTCAATAATGACTTTTGGTAGTTTAGCCGAAAATTATGAATTTGCCGCTATGAAATCGGCAGGAATATCGCTTCAAAGAACAATGAAAAGCTTACTTTTTTTTATTGGAATATTGAGTATTGTAGCTTTTGTATTCGCAAACAATGTTATTCCTTATGCAGAATATAAATTTATAAATTTTAGAAGAAATATAGCACAAAGAACTCCAGCAATGGCAATAGCTGAAGGTCAATTTAGTGAGATTGGAAATTACACGATAAAAGTCGATAAAAAATCTGGCGAAAAAGGAAATTTTTTATCAGGTATAATAATTCACATCAAATCAAATAATGGCGAAGGAAACAAAACTGTTATTACTGCAAAAAGTGGCGAATTAATTAGTAGTGAACTCTCTAATACTTTAAAATTAGTATTGTATGATGGTTATTATTATGAAGATATTAAACCTTCTAATTATGAAGAAATTAATCGTTTACCTTTCGCGAAAGCTACTTTTAAAAAAGACATTATAAACATAGACTTATCAAAATTAAACACCAACATTGATAATGGTGAAATTGCCAATACCAATACCATGCTTAATGTTAGCGAATTAAAGTACACTTTAGATTCATTATCTACAAATTACAAAAAAGATATAAAATCGTATGCTGAAAACAGTTATCAACGTATTTATTCTAATTCATTGTTTAAAAATCCTGTAATTTCTAGCAATCCTATTTCAAATACATTTTTAAAATCTGATCTTCTAGACGGATTTGACAAGCTTAGAAAAAATGAAATTATTAAAATAGCCATAAGCACAATTGAAAGCACCAGTTTTACTATTGACAGTTCCAAATTTGAAATGGAAGAGAAACAAAAAAACATCAATAGTCATTGGATTGCTCTTTATGATAAATTTGTAATAGCTTTCGCTTGTATTTTAATGTTTTTAATTGGAGCACCATTAGGATCGTTAATAAGAAAAGGTGGTTTGGGGCTTCCAATAGTACTAGCCGTAGCCATATTTATTATTTTTCATTTTATTAATACGTTTGGTAAAAAAGTAGCTCAAGAAAACGGCATAACGCCATTTATGGGAACATGGATGTCGTCAATGGTATTAAGTCCGTTAGCCATTCTATTAACTTATAGAGCAACGAATGATATTGGCGGAATGATAAATAGAGACACTTTTTTCTCTCCTTTTGTAAAGTTTTTTCAAAATCTTCCATTCATTAAAAATGAAGAAAATTTAGAAACACTACTTCCAGAGCATACAAAAATTATCTCTAAAAATGAATCTATTTTACAATTAACAAATAAGATAAAATTATACAATCAAATAGGTTTACTCTTTTATTTTCTTTCATTAATTTTAACTTTTGTAATCTTGAATTTTTCACAAAATAAATTATTGGTACTTTATATACCTTTACTTTTTGTTTTGTACACTTCTATATTTATGACTCAAAATATGATTAAAAAAATAGAATTAAAAACAGAAAAAACCTTTAATGAAGGAAAATTAGTTGCGCTACTTCTAGGATTTCCACTATTTTTTCTTAATTATTTTTTAGTTACATTAACTTTGAAAGAAGTTTTATCAAATATTAAATTACCTTCAAAATAAAAAAGTATGTCAGAATTGATACAACTCAATACTATAGAAGAAGCAATCGAAGATATTCGACAAGGAAAAGTTATTATAGTAGTTGATGATGAAGATCGTGAAAATGAAGGCGATTTTTTAGCTGCTGCAGAAAAGGTTACTCCCGAAATGATTAACTTCATGGCGACCCACGGCAGAGGATTAATATGCGTGCCGCTTACAGAAAACCGTTGTAAAGAACTCGAATTACATGCAATGGTAAATAACAATACCGATATTATGGAAACAGCTTTTACTGTTTCTGTAGACTTAAGAGGAAATGGCGTTACCACAGGTATTTCTGCTCTTGATAGAGCAAAAACAGTTTTAGCATTGGTAAATCAAGATACAAAATCCCACGATTTAGGTCGTCCTGGACATATATTTCCGCTTATTGCCAAACAAGGTGGTGTTTTGCGACGAACAGGTCATACTGAAGCTGCAATTGATTTTGCACGTTTAGCCGGATTCAAATCGGCTGGTGTTATTGTTGAAATCATGAATGAGGATGGTACAATGGCTCGCCTACCTCAATTGGTTGATGTTGCAAAAAAATTCAATTTAAAGTTGGTATCTATAGAAGATTTAGTTGCATACAGAATGCAACACGACAG
>CALPIE020000158.1 GCA_943323545.2 Bifidobacterium breve
ATTGCCTTTTTTTTTAACTAAAAAAGTATAATTTTGAAAATAATGATTAACATGTATCCAAAATACTTACTCCTAACAACAACTAATACTTTGGTTGATACTTATTTTGATACTACTACAACAACTACAACCCCATTTGGGGTATAATTTTCACATATAATCTACTCTATATGTTCTCTCGAAGGAGAGAAAAAAATTCTTGATATAAAATAAAATTTACAAAATGATAGTATTAAAATTTGGCGGAACTTCAGTTGCCAATGCACAAAATATTAAATTGGTTATTGAAATTGTTAACCAAAAAGCAAAACAAGAAAAACTAGCTGTTATTGTCTCAGCATTAAGTGGTGTAACCGATATTCTTATCAATACCTCTTTAAAAGCAGCTTCTAAAGATGAGTCTTATATAAACAACATCGAACAAATAAAGCTAAAACACTTTGATGCCATTTCAGATTTAGTAAATAATGCCAATCAAAATCAACTATTGATTAAAATCAATAGTCAAATAAACCAATTACAAACCTTATTGGATGGTTGCTTTTTATTGGGCGAATTATCGCCAAGAACTGCCGATGCAATTGCTAGTTTTGGTGAATTATTATCATCTCAAATTATTGCTACTGCTTTACAACAAACTATTCCTAATAGCAATTTTAAAGACAGTCGCGATATAATTAAAACCAATTCTAATTTCGGAAAAGCTACTGTTGATTTTGAAATTACCAATGATTTAATCGCTAACTATTTCAACACTAATAAATCACAAGTTGTTGTATTACCTGGTTTTATTGCTTCGTCAGTAGATGGCAATACCACTACTTTAGGACGAGGTGGTTCTGATTATACAGCAGCAATTATAGCAAATGGCGTAAAAGCAACTTCATTAGAAATATGGACAGATGTAAACGGTATGTTTACTGCTAATCCAAAAATAGTAAAACAAGCACAACCCATCCAAACTATTTCTTATCAAGAAGCAATGGAATTGTCTCATTTTGGTGCTAAAGTTTTATATCCACCTACAATTCAACCCGTATTAAAAGCAAATATTCCAATTTGGATAAAGAATACTTTTGAACCAAATGCATACGGAACACTTATTTCGAGTGCTCCAGAATTAAATGCAAATCCAATTAAGGGTATTTCTCATATAGATAATATTGCTTTGCTAACATTAGAAGGTTCTGGTATGATTGGAGTTGCAGGTTCTTCCAAACGATTATTTGAAGTACTTTCACAACAAAACATTAACGTTATCTTTATTACACAAGCTTCATCAGAACATTCGATTTGCATCGGAATCCAAAATCAAGATGCCGAAAAAGCAAAAGCTGCTATCGATGCTACATTTGAATTGGAAATCAGTCAAAATAAAATTGATCCCTGTATAGTTGAAAAAGATTTATGTATTGTTGCATTGGTTGGTGAAAGCATGAAAAATCACCAAGGGCTAAGTGGTAAAATGTTCAGTACTTTAGGTAAAAACAATGTCAATATTAGAGCCATTGCTCAAGGTGCTTCAGAGCGAAATATATCTGTAGTCATCAATGAAAAGGATGTTAAAAAAGCACTGAATACTTTACATGAAAGATTCTTTGAAGACAATACTAAACAATTGAATTTGTTTGTAATGGGGGTAGGAAATGTTGGTGAAAAATTCATTGAACAAATCAACCAACAAAGAAAATTTTTAAAAGAAAATTTAAAAATAAATTTACGTGTTATTGCAATTTCAAATTCTCGTAAAATGCATTTTGATGATGAAGGAATGTCATTAAAAGATTGGAAATTAATATTAGACAGTGGTGAAACCGCCAATGTAAACGATTTTATTTTACGAGCTAAAGAATTAAATTTAAGAAATAGTATTTTTGTTGATATTACTGCGAATAGTGACATTGCATCTATTTACGATCAATTTTTAAAACAAAATATTGCGGTAGTTACCTGTAATAAAATTGCTTGTTCATCAAAATATGACAACTACAAACAATTAAAATCATTATCACGAAAATACAATGCTCCTTTCTTATTTGAAACCAATGTTGGTGCCGGATTACCAATTATTGATACTTTAAAACATTTAATTGCATCTGGTGATAAAATAAATAGAATTAATGCTGTTTTATCTGGAAGTTTGAACTTTATTTTTAATAATTTTAGCAGTTCATACAATTTTCATGATGTTGTAAAAGAAGCTGGTGTACAAGGTTTTACAGAACCTGATCCAAAAATTGATTTAAGTGGTGTTGATGTTGCTAGAAAAATTTTAATTCTGATTCGAGAAAGTGGTTATCAAATGGAAATTGAAGACATAGAAAACAATTCATTTCTTCCTGCTGAATGTATGAACACTACAAATAATGATGATTTTTTTATGTCATTGACCAAACACGCATCGCATTTTGAAAATCTTTTAACAGAAGCCAAACAAAAGGATAGTAGATTGAAATTTGTAGCCTCTTTTGAAAATGGTAAAGCAAGTGTTGGGTTGCAATTTATTCCGTCTGACAGTCCATTTTATAATTTAGAAGGAAAAGACAATATTGTTCAATTTTATACCGACAGGTATGTTGATCAACCCCTATTAATTAAAGGAGCTGGAGCCGGAGCTGCTGTAACTGCATCGGGAATTTTTGCTGATGTAATTCGCATTGGAAATGTATAATTGGTCAAAAGTTGAAAGTTGGAAAGTCGAAAGTAATAACTCAAGACTTGCAATTTTTTTGACTTTAAACCTTAGACTTTAGACTTATGACTGAGATTAAAATATTCTGTCCAGCTACTATCGCCAATCTAAATTGCGGATTTGACGTTATGGGTTTGTGTATTGAAAATATAGGTGATGAAATGATTATCAGGAAATCAACTGAAAAAGGTATTCGAATAATAAAAATTTTAGGAGCCGATTTACCACTAGAAACAGAAAAAAATGTAGCTGGAGTAGCAGCATTAGCTCTTTTAAATCATTACACCATTTATAATCAATCTATCGATAACGGTTTCGAAATCGAAATCCATAAAAAAATAAAAGCAGGAAGTGGTATTGGTAGTTCTTCTGCCAGTGCTGCTGGTGCTGTATTCGGAATAAATGAATTGCTTGGAAAACCATATACCAAACACCAATTAATAGATTTTGCTATGAAAGGTGAAGTTGTAGCTAGCGGAAGCGAACATGCAGATAACGTTGCTCCTTGCCTATTGGGCGGTTTTACATTAGTGCGTGGTTACAATCCGTTAGATGTTATTCGAATAGATAGTCCCAATGACCTTATTGCAGTAGTTTTACATCCACATATAGAAGTTAAAACTTCTGATTCTAGAGCCGTTTTAAAACCTATGATTCTTTTAAAAGATGCTATCACACAATGGGGAAATGTTGGTGGTTTAATTGCTGGTTTGTATACCAAAGATTACGATTTAATTGGACGATCCTTGCAAGATGTAATTATAGAACCTTTGCGGAAACATTTAATTCCAAACTTCGATGAAGTTAAAAATGTTGCAATGCAAAACGGTGCATTGGGTTCAGGAATTTCGGGTGCTGGTCCATCAATTTTTGCTTTGTGTAAAGGACAAGAAATTGCCGAAAAAGTGGCAATTGAAATGAAAAAAAGTTATTTAAATACTAATATACCATTTGATATTCATATATCAAAAATAAATTCAGATGGAGTTAAAGAAATCAAGAATTAATAATAATGAATTACTACAGCTTAAACAATAAAAATCATCAGGTTTCTTTTCAAGAAGCTGTTATACAAGGATTAGCGCCAGATAAAGGTTTGTATTTCCCATCGGCTTTAACAAAATTACCTATTTCTTTTTATGAAAACATTGAGAATTTATCAAATGAAGAAATTGCCTTTGAAGTTATTAAACAATTTATTGGCGATGAAATTCCAGAAACCGAATTAAAACATATTATCACCGAAACCTTATGTTTTGATTTTCCATTGGTAAAAATAGAAGATGATGTTTTTTCTTTAGAATTATTTCACGGGCCAACTATGGCATTTAAAGACGTAGGCGCACGTTTTATGTCGAGATGCTTGGCCTACTTTAATAGAAATGACAATAAAGAGGTTACCGTTTTAGTAGCTACTTCTGGCGATACAGGTGGTGCAGTGGCTAGTGGATTTCTGGGGGTTAAAGGTGTTGAAGTAATTATTCTCTACCCTGATGGGAAAGTCAGTGATATACAAGAACGGCAATTAACAACTTTAGGACAAAATATAAAGGCACTAAAAGTTGATGGCGTATTTGACGATTGTCAAGATATTGTAAAAAAAGCATTCTTAGATGAATCATTAAAACATAAAAATCTAACTTCTGCTAATTCAATAAATATTGCACGTTGGCTACCACAAATGTTTTACTTTTTCTTTGCTTATGCCGCTTTAAAAAAACACAATAAACCATTAATTATTTCTTGTCCAAGTGGGAATTTTGGTAATATTTGTGCCGGAATAATAGCAAAAAAATTAGGTCTTCCAATAGCTCATTTTGTAGCATCAACTAATGTCAATGATACAGTTCCTCAATTTTTTAAAACCGGAAATTATAAGTCCAAACCATCTGTGGCAACTATTTCTAATGCTATGGATGTTGGAAATCCAAGCAACTTTATTCGCATTCAAGAAATGTATAGCAATGATTTAAAAGCTTACGAAAAAGATTTTTCTTCCTATAGTTTTACAGATGATGAAACACTTTTTGAAATGAAAAATATATATGCAAACAGCGGTTATATAACTGAGCCTCATGGAACTGTTGGTTATTTGGGATTAAAACAAGAAATGCAAAATCATCATAATTCAATTGGTGTTTTCTTAGAAACTGCACATCCAATTAAATTTTTAGATGTTGTAGAACCTGCACTAAAAATAAAATTACCTATTCCTTTGCAAATAGAA
>CALPIE020000159.1 GCA_943323545.2 Bifidobacterium breve
GCAAAATCAGATAATATGCCTATGGAAATGTCTAAAACAAATATTGCAATAATTCCTATTCTAAACGATGTATTTGAAAATATGCATATGAAACATCCTAATTTAGTTATGAAAATAAATGCAAATAAAGATGTTATAATTAGTGCTGACGAATTTCATTTTACCAATATATTCTATAACCTATTTGACAATTCCATTAAATATTGTGATGAAGATCCTAAAATAACAATCAATATCAAAGAAGAAAATAACCAAATTAAAATTGATTTTATTGATAACGGAATTGGTGCAAATAGTAAAAATATTAATTTTATCTTTGATAAGTTTTATAGAATTCCAAGTGCAAAAAGCAATGAAGTTAATGGCTTTGGACTTGGATTGTACTATGTTAAAAAAATATGCACGCAACATAATTGGAAAATTTTTGCAACTAATAATGCTGATAAAGGGATTACAGTTTCATTGGTAATACCAAAATAAATAATATAATCAAAATGATAAAACATAAAATTTTATACGCTGAAGATGATGAAACTCTTGCTTTTCTCATAAAAGACAACCTTGAGTTGTATTATGAAGTAACCCATTGCAATGATGGAGAAATGGCCTATGAGTTATTTAAAACCAATTCTTACGACATTTGCATTTTAGATATAATGATGCCTAAAAAAGATGGATTTGAACTTGCAGAAGCTATTAGAAAACAAAATGCAAATATCCCTATTATTTTTCTTTCAGCAAAAACTTTAAAAGAAGATCGAATTAAAGGTTTGCGTTTGGGCGCTGATGATTACTTAGTAAAACCTTTTAGTATTGAAGAATTATTACTTAAAATAGAAATCTTTTTAAAACGTTCACAAAAACAAACTCCAATCGATAATAAAACATATACAATAGGAAAATATCAATTTGACCATAAGAACTTCCTTGTTTTTAATGATAATGAAAAAATAAGTTTAACACAGCGAGAGGCCGAACTCTTAAAACTTTTTTTAGACAATAAAAACATTGTAATGAAAAGAGAAGAAATTTTAAAATCACTTTGGGGTAGCGACGATTATTTTTTAGGTAGAAGTTTAGATGTTTTTATTTCTCGGTTGAGAAAAATATTAGCAAATGAAAAAGGAATTGCTATTGAAAACTTACATGGAATTGGATTTAAATTTACTGTAGAATAAAATTTATTCAAATAATACTTGGTTAATTTGTACAAAAGTTTTCGTATAGTATTCTTCTTTTGTAGATGAAATAATTACACCTGACTGAGTTGATGAATGAATAAATTTAATATCATCCTCTAACACTTCTGTTATCATACCTACATGACTTACTTTTTTTCCGCCGAAAGTAGCAAAGAAAATCAAATCTCCTTTTTTAGCTTGTGATTTGTCTATTTTTTTTCCATAATTAGCCATTTCATAAGATGACCTTGGTAAAATCATATCAATGTTTTTAAAAGTAGCAAACATTAATCCTGAACAATCAAATCCTTCACTGGTAATACCACCACTTCGATAAGGCGAACCTAAATTTTCAGATGCTTTTGCAATTAAATAATTTGCTTTAGAAGCGTACATTAAGGCAAGTGATTTAGCTTCATCACTTTCTATTAATGTTTCTTTATTTGTAATTGGTGTATTTATTCTTGATTCTTCGGTTCCTTTTTTCACAATTAAATTATAGCCAACTGGAAGTCCTGAAGGTAAACTTGGATTTAATTTTTGCAATTCAGAAACTGCAACGCCATATTGCTTTGAAATTTTAAATAATGTTTCTTTAGGTTGTACTTTATGAATAACATTAGTTAATTCATTCTTTTTAACATTTTCAGTTATGACCTGAACTGTATTTAAATCATTTTTTTTCTCAACTTTTACTTCTTCCTTTACGTCTTTAATATAATTCAAATTTGTAATAATAAGTAAAGCACCTACTTTTAAATTGGCTGTTTTTAACTCTGGATTCATTTCACAAATACTCTCCATTGTTACGCCATATTTTTTTGAAATACTGTACAAAGTTTCATTTTGTTTTACCAAATGTGAAATAACTGATTGGTTTGTATCAACTTTTTCTTCTTCTTTATTTTTTGATTTGAACACTATTTCTTTCTTCTCGACTATTGGCGTTTTTACTTCCTCGATGGGTTTCGAATTAGGAATATTAACTATAGAATTCAAACCCAAAACATTTCCTTTTAAATTCGGATTTAATTCATATATATCCGATACTTTAATATCGTATTTTTTAGCTAAAGAATAAATTGATTCGCCACTTTTGACCTTGTGTTTAATCACATTTTGAGAAAAAGAAACTGTACCGTAAAAAAATAAAATTAGGAATATATATTTAAAAAACGTCATAAGATATTTTAATTCAGAAGTACATAATGTACTTTTATTTAAAGGCGCAAGTTACTTAAAAACTAGCTTTTTTATTGACCTTTTTAACTTAAATTTAGTTTTTAATTAATCCTAATAAGAAAGTTTTCATTTAAACTTAATCATTATCAATACTATATTTTAATCATAAACGTTATCAACTAAATAACTTAATTGGAAAATGAATTCAAAAATAAAAATCATTATTACCTTTTTATGTTCTTTAACGTTAACATTATTATTTCATAAAAAAGCTTTAGGAATAAATTTATTCATTGCTGAAATAAGTCTGCTTATTTTTTTAATTAAATCAAAACAGTTTAAACTTCAATCTTTCAATACAATTCTAGTATTTTTTGGCGTTTTAATAACTTCAATAGTTTCAATAATAATTCATTCTATTTTATCCTATTTAATTAACTTTCTGTCATTATTCATTTTAATTGGAGTTTTAATATATCCTGAAATAAAATCGCTTTTAAATTCAATAAGTTTATCTTTTTATAACTTATTGAATTCTCAAATTAATTTTATAAACACCTTGTTAAGCTCTAATACAAATGGACTAAAAATAAGGAAACTAGTAAAAAAAACAAGCATATTTATAATACCTCTATTCATCATACTAGTTTTTATTGTTTTATACAGAAATTCAAATCCTGTGTTTAACGAATTAGTTACTGATTTTTTAAATTCAATAAATAATTACCTTGCACTATTCTTTGAAAATATTGATTTAACGTTGTTTTTCACTATGCTAATTTGCTTGTTTATTAGTAACGTACTTATTTTTAAAACTATAAACAAAAAGATTATTGATAGCGATATAAATGCTACTTTTTTATTAAATAGAACAAAGATTAAAAAAAATAGATTATTTAAGTTTAATGATTTAAAAAATGAATATAAAGCGGGTATTTTTTTACTAATTGTTTTAAATATTTTGTTATTAATTTTAAACTTAATTGACATAAATTGGGTTTGGTTTAATTTTAAATGGGAAGGTCAATTTTTAAAACAGTTTGTGCATGAAGGAACCTATTTATTAATACTTTCAATATTAATATCAATTGGTTTAGTATTATTTTTCTTTAGAGAAAATTTGAATTTTTATTCAAAAAATAAAACCTTAAAATACTTGAGTTATGTTTGGTTAATTCAAAATGGAATATTAACAATTTCGGTTGCAATAAGAAATTTTTATTACATCAATTATTTTTCTCTTGCCTACAAAAGAATAGGCGTTCTACTTTTTTTAATTCTTACGCTTTACGGATTGTATACTGTTTTTAATAAAGTCAAAAACAAAAAAACTAATTTTTATTTGTTTCAATACAATTTTTCAGCATTGTTTATTTTACTTATTGTATGCTCAACAGTAAATTGGGATAAAGTAATTGTAAATTATAATTTTAAACATGCTAATAAATCTTTTTTGGAACTTAATTATTTAGTTGACTTTTCAGATAAAACATTACCCTATTTAGATAAACCACTACTTGAACTTGAAAAAATTAATAAAATACAAACTGAAAAATTTCCTTATTATAAAAACTACATGACTCCAAAGGATTATTATTCAATAATCCAAAATAGGAAGAAAAAATTTATTAAAAATTGGGAAGGAAAAAGCTTTTTGTCATGGAACTATGCAGAATACATGGCTTATAAAAAAATATTAACGAGCTCGTTAAATGAATAAAGAACTCGATTTTTATAATTAATTAGTTTTACTACAACGGAATATTCCCATGTTTTCTATTTGGACGACTCACTTGTTTATTTTCCAATACACTAAATGCTTTTAATAATTTTCGTCGTGTATCCTTAGGCAAAATTACCTCATCAATAAATCCACGTTGTGCTGCAGTATAAGGATTGGCAAATAACTCAGCATATTCAGCTTCTTTTTCTAACAATTTCGTCGCTGGATCTGTTGCTTCGCTAATTTCTTTTTTAAAGATAATTTCTGATGCTCCTTTTGCACCCATTACTGCAATTTCGGCAGTTGGCCATGCAAAATTCATATCTGCACCAATGTGTTTAGAATTCATTACATCATACGCACCACCATAAGCTTTTCGGGTAATAACTGTAACTCTTGGCACTGTAGCTTCACTAAAAGCGTACAATAATTTAGCTCCATGAACAATTATTCCATTCCATTCTTGATCGGTTCCTGGTAAAAATCCGGGAACATCTTCTAAAACCAATAACGGAATATTAAAACAATCACAAAAACGCACAAAACGTGCACCTTTTATCGAGCTTTTTACGTCCAAACAACCCGCTAAATATTTAGGATTATTTGCTACAATTCCGATACTTCTTCCGCCTAAGCGAGCAAAACCTACTACAATATTCTCAGCAAAAGCTGCATGGATTTCAAAAAAGGAATCTTCATCAATAATTCCATTAATTACTTCATGCATATCATATGGTTTGTTGGCATTATCGGGAATAATTGTATCTAGTTTTTCACGAACTTCATCTCCAAA
>CALPIE020000160.1 GCA_943323545.2 Bifidobacterium breve
AGAGAATAATAAAAACTTGTCCAAACAATTAATAAAACCTATGAATCTTACTGCTAATGAAAGAGTGGATTTAGTATTGTTTTTGAAGACATTGACTGATATACAATTTCTGTCTAATCCTAAGTTTAAATATCCATTAGAGAATAATAAGCCTAATTAAACCATACTTTTATTAATTGGTCTTAAAGTTCTGTAAACTTATCTTATTACTTATGAAAAAATCAACTACACTAATTGTCAGTCTCTTAATTTCTGTATTTTCCTATTCACAAACGAATCCTGCTATTTTAAAATGGCTACAAAATCCTAATGGAATAACTGGCTATGAGGGCATTCCGATAAATGTACAACAAGTGCAATACTCTTCTAATTTTGTTTATATTAGTTGTACGGATATTCCAGGTTGGTTGCCTTTAACAAGTACAGATGGAGTTAGTGCTGGCCCTAATGATTATTGGCCTAACAATCCATGGGAACCCTTGAATAAAAACTATTTATTCAAAATTAAATTGAATCCAACTCAAAATACAGGAACTCCTATTATAGTTCCCTATGGTCATGTTGGAATTTTCACTAACGGTATGTCAATGTACAATCCGTTAGATGCTAAAAGTTGGGAAAATGAAAATACTTGGTTTCAAAATGCCTATTATTTTGAACATATCGATTTGCAAACCTTTGATATTTGCTTTGGACATCCCAATGGAAATTTTGAATATCACTCACATGTGAGTCCTAAATGTTATTGGGATGAAACCAACTCAACAGTTCATGCTCCTTTGATTGGTTTTGCATTTGATGGCTTTCCAATTTATGGCAGTTATGGATACACCAATACAAACGGAACTGGACCAATAAAAAAATTAAATTCCAGCTATAGATTGCGAAATATTACTGACAGAACTACTTTACCAGACGGAACAGTATTGGCAAGTAATTTAATTGGCCCTCCCATTTCAACATATCCTCTTGGTGCTTATGCTCAAGATTATGAATATGTTTTGGGATTAGGTGATTTAGACGAACACAATGGACGATTTTGTGTAACACCCGATTATCCAAATGGTATATATTGTTATTTTGCAACTTTAGATAATAATTTAGTTCCTGCATATCCATATTTACTTGGCCCAACTTATTATGGCACACCTACTAATTCTAATTTAGGCCCAAATGGAGGCATAACCACAGTGATTACGGAACCTGTAACTGTTTTTTTAAGTGCCAATGAAGTTGAAAATGAAATTGTAATTCTGCTATATCCTAATCCTGCAAAAGAGGAATTTAATTTGTTTATTCCAGCTTCCTACAATAGCAATATGAAAGCCATTTTATATGATTTGAATGGACAAATTATTAAAGAAATTGAGAACATTCAGACTTCAGTAAATTACAATATAGATGTAAGTGATATTGCAGAAGGGCATTACATATTAACAATACAAAATGGTAGTGTAAATACATCTGAAAAAATAATCATTAAACATTAATTTTTTTGATATATAAATGGATTACTACTTACAGCACTAAAAAAATATTAAAATAATTGCGCAAGAATTAAGAAAGAGTGTCGTCTAACATCTGAATCAATTTTTAAATAAACCAACCTTTCAATATGAAAAAGACTCTATTAATTTCTATCCTATTTTTTTATTCTACAATATCAAAAGCACAATACACAACTATGACAATGCCTCAAGCTTTGTCTGGAACAACTTTTAATTTGAATATTCATGAATCAACCAAACAATTAGTTTCAGGTAACCAAACTATTACTGGGTCAATTAATAATGAAACTTTTTGGGGTCCTACTCTATTCATAAATAAAGGAGATTTAGTACATATGAATGTTACTAATAACTTAAACGAATCTACAACTGTGCATTGGCACGGTATGCATTTACCAGCAGTTATGGATGGAGGACCACATCAAGTTATTCCCGCTGGGACGCTTTGGCAACCCTACTGGACAGTTATGAATCAAGCTGCAACTTTATGGTATCATCCCCATTTACATGAAACAACTCATGCCCAGATGACCAAAGGAGTTGGTGGATTTATTATCGTAAAGGATCCAATAGAATCTGCTTTACCATTACCTAGAACTTACGGTATTGATGATATTGTTTTAGCCTTAACCAGTAGAAGTTATAATGCAAATACGAATACATTTGTATCGCCACCAACATCAAATAGAGTATATGGCGATTATATGTTATCTAACGGAACTCCAAATGCCCAATATACTTTACCAAAACAATATGTTAGAATGCGTATTTTAAATGCTGAAATTGAAAGAGGTTATAATTTAGGGTTTAGTGATAATAGAACTTTTTATATTATTGCTAATGATGGCGGATTGTTAAATGCACCAGTTGCTGTTACTAGAGTAAAATTAATGGTTGGTGAACGTATTGAAATAATGGTTAATTTGAGTAACGATACTGTTGGTTCTTCCATTGATTTAAAAGCATATAATTCAGGACAAACTTTAGGATTTCCTGGTGGAGAACCTAATACAACTGGTCAATTTGGTAGCTTATTAAATAATATTGATTTTACAGTTTTGCATATTAATGTTGGCGCAACAACAACAGCTACAACACCAATTACTGCTGTACCTACTTCTTTAGAGAACAATACGTATTGGACTGCTTCAACTCCAGTTAATGTTACTAGAACAATGTCAGTTACTGGTGGTCAAGCTGCTACTCCTTTCACATTTGACAATACACCATTTGTGTTAACTACAATTAATAAAACTGTTAATTTAAACGATACAGAAAAATGGACTGTTACTAATAACAATATCTTCGGGCATTCATTTCATTTGCATGATATTGAATTTAAAATTGTTGCTCGAAACGGAGTAACAACTCAAGTAGGTACTCATGAAAGTGGCTGGAAAGATACTTTTTATTTGCCACGAAATGAATCGGTTACCTTTATTGGGAAATTTGATGATTTTGCTGATTCAGATGTAAATCATCCTTATATGTATCATTGCCATTTTGCTGGTCATGAGGATGGTGGAATGATGGGTCAATTTCTTGTAATAACAGCTTTATCTAACAATCAAAATGTATTGAGCACCGAATTTAGTTTATACCCAAATCCAGCTAATGAAAAACTTTTTGTTAATTTACAAGATGCTTCAACTGAAATTTATTATGTCACCATTGCAACTATAGATGGTCGTATTGTAATGATGTTGCCTCAACCAGAATGGCAAAATGGCATTGATATTTCATCATTAGAAACAGGAGTTTATACTTTTCAAATGATAGACAAGCATACAAAAAGTGTGACAACTAAAAAATTTATTAAAAAATAAATTATGAAAATTAGTTTGATTTTTTTGTATTCTACACTTTTCTTACTACTTTTATCGAGTTTTGACATTGTAATTAAGGATAAAGGTATTTCTAATTTCAAATTAAAAAGTGCTACAGACAATAAATGGGTTTCTAGTTCTGATTACAAAAATGTTAAAGGATTTATTGTGGTATTTTTATCAAATAAATGTCCGATGGCAAAGTTATATTCTCAACGATTGATTCAAATGAATAATAAATACAAAAAGTTGGGAGTACCTGTTTTAGCAATTAATTCAATGGATACTTTAGCTTATGCTGAAGAATCATTTGCCAAAATGCAAAAGAAAGCAAAAAATGACAATTTTAGCTTTCCATATTTACAAGATAAAAATCAAACTGTAGTCAAACAATTTAAAGCTGAGAATACACCACAGGCTTTTGTAGTGTGGAAAAATCAAAATGGTAAATTGACAATTAGATATAAAGGAGCTATTGATGATAATGCTGGTGAACCCGAAAAAGCAGAACATCATTATTTAAAAGATGCTATTGATGATTTGTTAAGTGGCAAAAATGTAACAGTTCCCATATCAGAATCTTTTGGTTGCAGAATTTTTTATAGAGGAGAAAAAAATAAAATGAATTAAATAAATTAAAATGAGAAAATTATTAGTCTTAGCTAGTTTTGTAATTAGCAGTTACACATTTGCACAAACAAATCCAATAATAACAAAATGGATGCAAAACACTACTGTCTTTGGAAGTTATTATACAGCAGCTTCAGGAGCCACTCCTTTAACAATGACGCTAAGAGCAAACTGTCAAAGAGTACAATATGATGGAGCATATGTTTATGTTACAACCAGAGGAATTCCAAGTTATCCAACAGGTATTTTTACTGGAGATGGGAACACAAATCTTGCTGGAGATCAAAACGCAATGTATAGATTTCCACTAATTCCAACGCCAAATACAGGAACGCAATCACCAACAACAGGTGGTAATTGTGGGGTATTTATCAATGGGGTATCGTTATTTGATTATAGAGATGGTGCAGCGTGGAATAATTCAACACAAAATATATGTGGTGGACCACCTTCAAATCCGGCTTGCCCAGCTGGAGCTGCAGAATGGAACAGAGATGCTATACCTGCTGAAAAACTTGGTTTTGATTGTGCTAAAGGACATCCAGCTGGAACAAATTACCATCATCATCAAAATCCAAGCGCATTTAAATATGATAGTACGACTTCTAATTCCTATTCTTCCATATGTAGTTTATATGATTCTGAGGGTTTGTATGTAATAAACCCTACACAACATTCTCCATTAATTGGTTTTGCCTATGATGGTTATCCTATTTATGGTGCTTATGGTTATACAAATACTAATGGTACTGGACCAATTACAAGAATGAAATCAAGTTACCAATTAAAAACGTATCCTAATGGCTTAAGAACAAATGGTCCAGCCATCAATCAAGTGGTAGG
>CALPIE020000161.1 GCA_943323545.2 Bifidobacterium breve
AATTTTGTTACATAAAACTAAACACGAATTATAAAATGTTCTTTTTCTTGTTCGTTTCTAAAAAATACAATTCCCCATTGAAAAACATCAATAGTAACTGTAACTTTGGGATGGATTTTTATTATTTCCCAGGCTTCTTGCATATCATTTGACCAATGAATGTCATCGAATAACCATAAGGTTTCGTTCGTAATGGTTGGAAGTAGCAATTCAAAATAATTTAATGTGGCTGCTTTGGAATGGTTGCCGTCGAAGTAAATTAGGTTAATGGATAATGGTTGTTGGTTGATAGTTTTTAAATAGGTCGAAAATTCACTATTTATAAAATTTACATTATTGATATTGAATTTTTGCAGTTGCAATTGACATTGTTTCAATGTATTCGCACAACCTTCCAACGTAGTAATTTTTGCATTTTTATTTCCTAATGATATAGCCGAAGTCGCCAAACCTAATGAAGTTCCGATTTCTAAAATGATTGTAGGTTGAAAATACTTAACCATTCTAAAAAGTAATTCGGCTCGATTTGCTGAAATTCCAGCCGTTTTAGCAATTTGATCTATCGCTCTTGTATTGTTTTTAAAAACGCGTGAACCAGCTCCGAAATCGGTGACTTCAATACTATTTTTGTTTTGTAGTAAGGATTTTCTATAGTCTTTTAAAATCGAATATTCTGAGTATTTTTTTTTATCATAAAAACATTTCGTCACCAAATCAAATACAAAAGGGGAATGTACTCCGTGTTGGTTTTTGGAGTTCCATAGAAAGTTGAGGTAGGATTTTATGATATATATCATTTTCTCGCGAAGGCGCAAAGGCGCAATTTAAAACTTTGCGGCTCTGCGACTTTGCGAGCCTCTATTATTTACTCCATTTTTGAAGAAAGTTCAAACCAACGTTCTTCTTTATTTTCTATATTTTGAATCACTTTTTGTAATTCGTTTGCTTTTTTTTCAATTTCGGTATCGGCTACCTTTCCGTCTGAAAATAACTGCTCAATTTGTTTCTTCTCGTATTCTAAATCTTTGATTTCGCGTTCTATTTTTTGAAATTCCTTTTGTTCATTAAAAGACAATCCAGCTGAAATCGTTTTGGTTTGTTTCCAATTCACTTTTTCCTTTCCGTCTTCTTTGCTTGTAGGCTCTGCACTATCTTCATACGCTCTGAAATCAGAATAATTTCCTGGAAAATTTTCTACAATTCCGTTGCCTCTAAACACAAACAAATCGTCTACAATCTTATCCATAAAATACCTGTCGTGAGAAACCACAAGCAAGCAGCCCGGAAAATCTAATAAAAAACTTTCTAAAACATTTAGGGTAATTATATCTAAATCATTAGTTGGCTCATCTAAAATTAAAAAATTCGGATTCTGAATTAACACCGTACACAAATACAAGCGTTTCAATTCGCCACCACTTAATTTCTCAACAAAATCATATTGTTTTTTGCTATCGAATAAAAACCGTTCTAACAATTGCGAAGCAGAAATAATCTTTCCTTTCGTAAGCGGAATGTATTCGCCGTATTCTTTTATAATGTCAATTACTCTTTGTCCAGGTTTTGGATTGATACCACTTTGTGTGTAATAACCAATTTTTATGGTGTCGCCAGTTACGACTTTTCCACCGTCGAGCGGAATGGACTTGGTCAACATATTTAAAAACGTCGATTTTCCGGTTCCGTTTTTACCGATGATTCCAATTCTTGCTCCACGTTGAAAATCATAACTGAAATTATCTAAAATAATTTTGTTGCCAAATCGTTTGGAGATTTTGTGCAGTTCGATGATTTTACTTCCCAAGCGTTCCATGTTGATTTCGAGCTCGACTACATTTTCTTTTCTTCGACTTTCTGCTTTTTCCTTAATCACATAAAAATCATCCTGACGCGACTTCGATTTGGTTGTTCGTGCTTTTGGCTGACGACGCATCCAAGCCAATTCTTTTACAAAAAGGTTTTGTGCTTTGTCAATACTCGAATTTTCGGAAGCAATTCGTTCTTCTTTTTTCTCTAAATAATAGGAATAATTCCCTTTGTATTGGTATAATTTTCCGTTGTCAAGTTCGATGATTTCGTTGCAAACACGTTCTAGGAAGAAACGGTCGTGCGTTACCATAAATAAAGTAATATTTTCTTTAGCGAAATAACTTTCGAGCCATTCAATCATCTCTAAATCAAGGTGATTTGTGGGTTCATCCAATATTAATAAGTCAGGACGATTGATTAAGATAATCGCCAATGACAATCTTTTTTTCTGTCCACCCGAAAGATTTTTGACTTTCAGCTTGAAATCTTCCAACTTTAATTTGAACAAAATCTGTTTGAATTGCGTTTCAAAATCCCACGCATTATGTCGGTCCATATCGTCAAATGCTTTTTCATAGGCATCGGTGTCATCTGGATTTTCGAGCGCTTTTTCGTAACGTTCAATCACGTGTAGAATCTCATTATCGGAAGCAAAAATACTTTCTTCAATAGTCAATTCATCTTGCAAATTTGGTGTTTGCGACAAGAATGCCATTTTAATTTCTTTACGAACAACAACTTGTCCAGTATCGGGAATATCTTCGCCATTTAGTATTTTCATGATACAGGTTTTTCCTGAACCATTTTTGGCTATGAATGCTATTTTTTGATCTTTGTTGATACCAAATGAAAGGTTTTTAAATAAGGTACGTTCGCCAAACGATTTGGATATATTTTCTACAGATAAGTAATTCATGCTATAATTTAGAAATGCAAAAATAGTTTATTGTTTGTGATGATACAATGTTTTAATGTCAAATAAAAAGCTGCCATTTCTGACAGCTTGTTGTAGCTTATTTTAAAATTCCAACTTCTAAATGACTATCATCTAAAATTTTAATTAATGCTTTGGTATAATCATCTTTTATGGCTAGATAAGGATTTTCTAGAAATTTTTGAGGATTTACAGCAATCAAAGGATACCATGTACTCTGAATTTGGATTTGAATTTTATGTCCTTTTTTAAAAGTGTGTAAAATATCTTGTAGTCTAAAATTAACATCGGTGGTTTTATCTGGAGTAAGTTGTTCTGGTTTTTCAAAACTGTTTCTAAAACGAGCGGGCATTACTTCACTTCTAACCATTTGATGATAATTGGCATAAAGAACATTTGGCTTGTCATTATTTTGAGGTTCATCTGCAGGATAAATATCAATTAGTTTAACTATAAAATCAGCATCTGTTGATGTTGTCACGATTTTTAGCTTTGCCGTAATTTCTCCAGCTAACGTAAGGTCATCGCTTAAATATTCTGTTGTAAAAGTTACTACATCTGGTCTGCTCAATGCAAATCGTTGGTCTTCTGTCATGTAATTTCTTGGGGTAAATCCATTGTATTCTGCATAATTGGTACTACTAGGTACGGGTTTGTTAGGGTCGCTGTAATATTCAGCATAATAATTTTTTGCAGATTTTTCTGTTTCTAATTTACCATTTGAATTGAAATAGAAATTCAGTTTTGAACTTTCTTTTGGAGGCCAATTGGAAAAAGATGCCCATTCTTTTTTGCCAGTATCAAACATGAAAGCTTCTGGAAGTTCTGCGTCATCTTTTGATTTTCCTTTTAGATAATGTTTGAAGAATTTGTATTCTATATTTTTTTGATAATAAGTAGCGATGCTATCTCCAAAATATATATCGTTGTGATAATGTTTTCCAGATTCTCTAGACCAACCACCATGAGAAAAAGGTCCCATTACAATGGTGTTTTTTGCTTTTGGATTGTTCTTTTCAATGGTTTTATAAATATTTAAAGGTCCAGCTAAATCTTCAGCATCAAACCAACCACCAACAGTCATTACGGCATGGTTTATTCCTTTTAAATGAGGGAGTAAATTTCTAGATTGCCAAAATTCATCATAATTAGGATGGTTCATAATTTCTTGCATGAAAAAGTTATTTTTGTAATATTTATCTACACCTTCTTTTAATGTCCCTATATCATTGTAAAAAACGGATCCGTCTTTAGAAGTACTTTTGATAGATTGGTCTGAATACCATGCTTTATTTTCAGCTTTTGTTTTTTGAACTCCAAAAACTGGGAAAGTTTTGAAATATCCCATTAAAAAAGCACCATTATGATGAAAATCATCAAAAAAGAAATCGGAAATTGGAGCTTGTGGAGAAGAAGCAACTAAAGCAGGATGGTTAGCTAGAGTTCCAACTGCAGCGTAAAACCCAGGATATGAAGTTCCATATTGTCCCATTTTCCCATTGTTGTTTTTAATATTTTTGACTAACCAATCTATAGTGTCATAGGTATCGGTACTTTCGTCAATATCTTTTTTTGTTTTGTGAGCAACTTGTGGCGTCATGTTTGTAAAAACGCCTTCACTCATATATCTTCCTCTAACATCTTGGTATACATATACATACTTATCTTTTTGTAAGAAAGCATTTGGACCTAATGATTTTTTAAAATTTTCTTCTCCATACGGCGCAATGCTGTAACAAGTTCTTTGCATTAGAATGGGATATTTTTTGTCAGCCGAAATGTCTTTTGGAGTGTAAATTGCCGTAAATAATTTTGTTCCATCACGCATTTCAATGTAAACTTCTTTTTTGTCATAATTGGTTTTAGTGTCTTCTTGAGAGAATAGAGTGACAGATAAAAAAAGTAAAATGCAAGTAATTATATATTTCATAAGAATTTTTTGAATTTCGAAGATAATAAGTTTTTCTATAATTAAACATTGATGAGTGTTAAAATTAAAGTTTTAATTATATTCGCATCATGCAACTATCGGTTATCA
>CALPIE020000162.1 GCA_943323545.2 Bifidobacterium breve
AAACGCCTCTAATTCCAGTTCCGTTTCCAACACCATTTCCTGTCCCTTCATATAAAGTATCTCTATAAAATTCTAAACCTTGTGTATAAGCAGCGGTATCGTGTGGATAAGTATTCAAAATAGTATAGGATAATAATTTTGGCTCAAAATCAGAAATAATTTCTATTCGAGTAGAATCTAATGCGATTTCGCCATCACTATAAATAGTTGCTTTAATATTTTGATAGCCTAATTTTTGTTTTTTTAATTCGAATGTGAATTTGCCAGATCCTTTTATATCTCCCACTTGTTTATTATTTAGCGAATAAACAATACTATCAATCTTTTGATTTTTCGGATTCACTATTTCTAATGAAAGTTTGTCTTTTTGAAAATATTGTGCCTTTAAAGCATCTTCATTTATACTTAATAAAGTCTCTTTTGTTCCGCTACAATTGCAAACAAATACTCCTAATAAAATGATTGCTAATACCTTATATTTTTTCATTTTTAATAAAAATTTTAATCGTCACAAATATATTTATATTGATGTTAAATTATTGCAAAAAAATAAAAAGATTGTATATTTGCAGCGGCAAGTCCTACACGACCAGCTCCTACAAAATCCTCCAGGATGGGAACATAGCAAAGGTATGTGGTTGTAGCGGTGCGATGTAGGTCGCTTGCCATTTTTTTTAAATTGTCCCGTTTATCGGGATTTTTTTTTAACTTCAATTTTCCTTTAATGAAATTATTTTGGCAAATAGTTCGTCTAAATCTAAAGGAAACTTTCTCTATATCGTACGGAAATTATACGCATCGAGAAGCACTAATTGTTTCTTTACACAAAAACAATTGTATTGGTTATGGCGAATGTACTGCCATCGATTACTACCAAATTAATCTATCCGAATTTGTTCTAAAATTAGAGGGTATTTCAGCAATTATTGAAAAACAAAAAATTGTTTATCCTACCGATTTTTATAAATTTTTAGTTACTTTAAATTTACCTTCATTTTTACGTTCGGCTTTAGATTGTGCCTATTGGGATTTGTATGGAAAATTAGAAAAAAAATCTTTTTTAGAATTGAATACAATTAATATCAATAAAACTCCTGAATCTTCAATTACAATTAGTGTAGATAGTGTACAAAAACAAATTGATAAAATTCAATCATCAACTTGGACAAAGTTTAAAGTGAAATGCAATCATTTTAATGAAAACGATATTACTTTACTATCAAAATTGGAAAGAAATATTGCTCTCGATTCTAATGGTAGTTTTACAAAAGCCAATTGTAATTGGATAGAAAATCAAGAGTTTATATCAAGATTTACCTATTTAGAACAACCCATGAAAGTTGGAATAGATAATTTTAAGTCATTACATTCTAATTTAAATGCCAATTGGATGGCTGATGAAGATTGTCAAGATGATTCAAGTTTGGAATTATTACTATCACATTACAAAAGTATCAATATTAAACTTATGAAATGCGGTGGTTTAACTCCAGCGCTACAACTAATTAAAAAGGCAAGATTACTTGATTTTAAAATTATGATTGGTTGTATGACAGAATCATCAGTCGGAATTTCAGCAGGAGCTGTTTTAGCACCATTAGTAGATTATGCCGATTTAGATGGTGCCAATTTAATTGCCAATGATATTGCTGTTGGAAGTACAATTGTAAATGGAAAAATTCAATTAAGTGAAAAACATGGATTGGGAATTGAGTTATTATAAAAAACGTTTTTATCTTTATAGAAAATAAGAATTAAGAATCAAGAATCAAGAACAAAGAAAATAGAATATAGAATATAGAGGTTTTGTTTTAAGATATACGAGTCTTTATTCTTGATTCTTTGTTCTTTATTCTTTTATAATAAAATATATGAGTAAAGTAGTATTAATAACTGGCGCTTCCTCGGGAATAGGAAAAGCTATTGGAGAATTTTTATTTCATAAAGGTTATACAGTTTATGGAACCAGTAGAAATCCAGAGAAAGTAATCAACTCTATATTTCCTTTAATTGCATTGGATGTTCGCAATGTTGAAAGTATTGAACATGCTATTCAAAAAGTCGTTTCAATTTCTAAAAGAATTGATGTTGTAATTAATAATGCTGGCGTTGGCATTACAGGTCCAATAGAAGAAACGCCTACCAATGAAATGCGAAACAATTTTGAAACTAATTTCTTTGGCCCAATTGAAGTTATTAAAGCCGTTTTGCCTCATATGAGAGAACAAAAATCGGGTTTGATAATTAATATAACTTCTATTGCTGGTTATATGGGTTTACCATACAGAGGTATTTATTCGGCTTCTAAAGGTGCATTAGAATTAGTTTCCGAAGCTATTAGTATTGAAGTTAAGTCATTTGGAATTAAAATAGTTACGATTGCACCTGGTGAATTTGCTACGGAAATTGCTTCACATCGTTATCATGCCCCGATTATTGAGGGTTCTGTTTATAAAACTGCTTATGAAAATACTTTAGGAATGATGAATTCTCACATGCATAGTGGCGATAATCCGGAGGATTTAGCTTTTGCTGTTTTTCAAATTATAAATGATAAGAATCCGAAATTACACTACAAAGTAGGTGCTTTTATGCAAAAATTTTCGATAGTTTTAAAACGAATTTTGCCCGATAAAATGTATGAGAAAATGCTAATGAATCATTATAAATTGTAATTTTGCACTCGATTGCGTTAAGGATTGTAGCGGCATCCTTTTTTGAAGTATGAAAAAAAGATATAGCGAAAAGCCTGACGCGAGGAACGAAGCGGAACGCCAAAAAATAAACACAACTTAAATATATACTATGAAATTTTTTATTGACACTGCTAATCTAAACGACATTAAAGAAGCACAAGCATTGGGCGTTTTAGATGGTGTAACGACGAATCCGTCTTTGATGGCAAAAGAAGGAATTACAGGAAAAAATAATATTTTAAAACATTACGTTGACATTTGTAACATTACAGATGGTGAAGTAAGTGCCGAAGTAAATGCGGTTGATTACGACGGAATGATAAGAGAAGGTGAAGAATTAGCTGATTTACACGATCAAATAGTGGTTAAATTACCAATGACCAAAGAAGGGGTTAAAGCTTGTAAATATTTTTCTGATAAAGGAATAAAAACAAATGTTACTTTAGTTTTTTCGGCAGGCCAAGCGCTTTTAGCAGCAAAAGCAGGTGCAACTTTTGTTTCACCTTTTATAGGTCGTTTAGATGATGTATCTACAGATGGTTTGAATTTGATTCAGGAGATTAGAGAAATCTATGATAATTACGGTTACGAAACGCAAATATTAGCAGCGTCTGTTCGTCATACAATGCATATTGTAAATTGCGCTAAAATTGGAGCTGATGTAATGACAGGTCCATTATCTGCAATATTAGGATTGTTGAAACATCCATTAACAGACATTGGATTGGCGCAGTTTATTGCTGATTTCGAAAAAGGGAATAAATAGTGTTCATTGCTCAGTGAGCAGTTGGCAGTAGATTTAATGTAAAAAAAAAGCGATTTTCATTTGAAAATCGCTTTTTTTATTAAGGATATTTTAATTTTGAACACTGAACACTGAACACTGAACTTACTTCAAGTTATCTTCAAAGTGAACATCAAAAACATTGGTAAAAGCATTGATGATTTTTTTGTCTTTGCCAACAACAATAGTCCGGTGAATTTTGGTAATCGCCCATTTGGCACTTAAATCTTCAAAGTCGATACAATGGTATTCTTTAATTCCGTCAAAATGATATTCTGATAATACTTGTTTCCAATCTGATAAATTATCGTTGATATTAATGCCAATAAAATCAAAATTAGGATGCGTTTTTTTAAATGCAATTATTTTTTTATGGACTGCTATCATGTGTGAATTGGCATTTTTTGTCCAGAAAAAAAATACGGTATTCTGTTTAATTAAATCATTAGATGAAACAGTTTTATTATTGTTATCTAATAAGTTAACTTCAGGTAATTCAAAATTTGGTTTAAGTAATTGAATAGCATTTCCGATTTTAACAATTTCGTTTTTCTGACTTTTATCGGTAGAATATTTATGATAAGTATCTAGAAACAAATTGTTATTCATCATGTTTTGGTCTTCCAATAAATAAAGTATGGCAATATTATTTAAAACCATATTTTTTACTTTTACATTTTTAATTAAGGTATCGGCAATTTTCATTTTATTGATATTGGTTTTTAAAGCCAAATCTACTTCAGTAAAATGATTGTGGTAATTTATTGCCGCTACATTGTTAAGCATGTGATTTAAATAGGTTACAAAGGGAGAAAAATCGGTTAACGATTCATTACTGTAATCAATTTCTTTTCTGTAATCATAATAGTTTTTTGGAAGTTTTTCAACAATATCTACACCAGTTCTTTTTTCATGAATTAATGGATAAATTTCTTTTTTAGTATAATGTGGAAAGTTTAATAAGGCTTTAGCATAAACATCAAATTCATTATTCCATTTTATTTCTTCTTTTTTTTCATTATAATAAGTTTCATTCTTTTTATAAGTAGCTTCTATAGTTTTGTTGAATTTTGGAAAATCATAATCAAAAACGTCAAACATATTGTTTTTGTCTTTTTCATTTCGAAGGTACATTTCCATTAAAAAATTGTTTTTTTCATCTCCACGACCACAAAAATTTAATGATTCATCAAAATCTTTTGAATTGACTTGAACCATCAAACTATCATTTTTATCAAAATAAACATATTGATATTCTTCATCCTTAAAAGTATACA
>CALPIE020000163.1 GCA_943323545.2 Bifidobacterium breve
TTCAACATCCAAATCATCTGAAAAATTAAACTTTAAATTTAAATCGGTTCGCAAATCCAATTCGTCAAAAATTACTCGGTTGTAGATGCGTTTGATTTGTATTTCATTTCCACTAGAATTAATGTAAAACAATTGCTTGCCTCTTTTGATTACTTCTGTAACACAAACAACTGCAATCCCAAAATCGCGGTGACAGTATTTAAAATCAATTTGAGTATTTTGCTTTTCGGGCTCTATTTCCATCAGAATAACATTTTCTTTAGGATGATGATTGCAAACAGCATCTTCAACAATTTGAAGATAATCTTTTTTTGATAAACCGTTAAAAAATGGTGTCAAATCAGAAAGAAAAGGGTAGTGGTTCACAAATTTTTCTGCTAAATTGTATTGAAAATTATACAACGAGGGAAAACCTTGGACTTCAATTAGTTTCGGAATAATTTGACCGTCTTCTTCGCAAATACCGAAATCAATTGCTAAAAAAGTTGTATGATTGTCTTCATTTGGAACTATTCGATTGAGTTCTAATGCTTTATTGGTTAGCCTTAAAAAATCATCTCTTTTGATAAAATCTATTACTTCGTTACTGGCTTCTATTAATTGATTTTTTAGAGAATTTGGAATAAAAAAAGGTGTTTCGCCAACTCTAAAAGTTACTTTATAATTAAAGTCGGAAGTGATGTCATTAATAAATGAATCGTATTTATCAGTTGAAAAATTGTCGTTAAAAAGGGCTCTGTATTTCTGATTCATAATTTTAATATTTAATACAAAAAGGCACAAAAGTTATTTCTTATTGTGCCTTTTGAATAGTTATTTCTTTAAATTGAAAAGTCGAAAATATTAATTAGATAATATTTTTTTATGTTTCAATAAATCATTGATTGCTATTCTTAAGAAATTCGGAATAATTGTTTCATTAGTTTTGAAGATTTTTTCTTCATCCAATAAATCTTCAAGCATATTTCTGAATTTTGTTCTTCCTTTCATTTCAATGATTTTATTGCGTTTATCTTCATTTTTTAAGTTTGCTATAAAACTCATTGGATCTGCTTCTGGATGAAACTGTACCCCAACAAAATAGTCATTAAAACGAACTCCCATAATAGCACGTTCGTAATCACCTCTATGGTTTCTTATTTTTTCTAGTGAAATAATTTTAGCACCTTTTTTCTTAAAGATACTTAGTTTAGGTTGAACAACTTGATAATCGCGGCTATCGATTGCATAAAAAGGATTGCTTAAGCCTTCAAAAATAGGATCATTCATACCTTCTTCTGTTTTATGTATAGTCATCACTCCAAACGAAGTTGACTTACGTTTGGTAATTTGAGCCAAACCAAAATGATAACAAGCCATTTGAAAAGAATGGCATATAAACAATACGTGTTTTTTAATTTTATTTTTTGAATTCCAATCGTTTAATTGGTCTATAAAGTCATAGTATTTTAAATCCCAATTTCCATTTCCCTCAAGTGGATTTCCTGGTCCACCAGTAGAAATATATATGTCAAATTTTTCTATATTCGGAAACTGACATTTTCCTCTAACATCAAAAACTTGAAACGAAACTATTTGGTTAAATCTATTGATAATATCAACTATACAACGCATTCCTTGATTAGGTTCGCCGTCATACATGTCTAATATTGCTATTCGAATTTGATTACTCATTTATTAAAATTTTGTATAGCAAATATAACTTTTTTAAGAAAGAGCTATAAACTATTTACTTTCAGTTATTAATAATTTCATTAACAATTTATAATCCTTTTACAAATTCTGTAGTTATTAAATCGACTACTTTTTTCAAATCATTTGTTTTTTCATAAACAGCTAATTGCTTATCAGCTCCTGTTCCTTCATTTAATATTGTATGTACATAATTAATTTGCTCTCTGCTCCCTAATTCATCTACAACATCATCAACAAAATCAAGTAATTCTATTATTAGAGACTTGGTTTCTACCTCTTTTTGCAATCCAAAATCAATCATATTTCCTTCAATACCATAACGTGCAGCTCTAAATTTATTTTCTTTTATCAAAGCAATTCGGTACATATTGTAACTGGTATTTGACGTATTTAATCGATACAATTTTGCAACAACTGCTTGAATAATAGCTACAATACACATAGCTTCATCAACAGTTAAACTCATATCGCAAATTCGAAATTCGATAGTGTCATAAAATGGATGCAAACGTAAATCCCACCAAATTTTCTTCGGATTATCAATACAATTGGTTTTTACCAAAGTATCTAAGAAATTATCATACGATTGTACACTATCAAAATACTCGGGTAAACCAGTTCTAGGAAACTTGTCAAAAACTTTAGTTCTAAAAGATTTGTAACCTGTATTCCTTCCTTCCCAAAACGGTGAATTAGAAGACAATGCGAAAATATGAGGTAAAAAATAACAGGCCTGATTCATCAATTGTAAACCAATATCGCGATTTTCGATTCCTATATGGCAATGCATTCCGAAAATTAAATTCGATCTCGCAGCATCTTGCAATTCATTAACAATTATATGATATCTAGGATCATCGGTAATCGGTTGGTCTTGCCAACGTGAAAAAGGATGTGTACCAGCGCCTCCAACTACTAAACCTTGTTTAGCGGCCAGTTCAACAATTTTACTTCTAAGAAAAATAATTTCACTTTTTGCTTGGGCAACGCTTTGGCAAATGTTTGTTCCAACTTCAACTACCGACTGGTGCATTTCTGCCTTTACTTGTTCGTTCAATACAGCTTTGGCACCATCAACAATTTTAGATAAATGCGATCGTAAATCACGTGTTTCTGAATCGATTATTTGGTATTCTTCTTCTACACCTAGTGTGAATATTGGTAATTTCTTTAACATAATTCTTGTTTTAGAGTTCAGTAATTAGTGCTCAGTGCTAAGTGTTCAGTGTTCAGTTTGATAAAAGTAATAGAAGTATAACTTTTAATTTAGCAATAGATATAACTGATTACTGAGCACTGAATACTGTTAACTTATTTCGCAGCATCTTTAATAAATGTTCCCCAAGTTAAATTCATTTGTCCCGGTTTTTGTTTTTTAGCGGCAGCAATTGCCATTTTAGCAGCTGCTTCAACGACCCATTCGAAGTTCTCTGGACCAACAGAAGTTAATTCGGCATCGGGAGCCGGATTTCCAAAATCGATAGCATACGGTATTCCGTCACGAACAGCAAACTCCACTGTATTAAAATCATATCCTAATCCTTTGCACAAACGAATTGTATAATCTTTTACAGTTGCTAACAATTTTTTATCAGTTGGTGGACCATCTAATACGTATCTTAAATGATGTGGATTTCTAGGTTCGTATTGCATAATATGAACATCTTTTCCACCGAGGCAATAGACTCTAAAATATTCGGTAAAAACAATTTCTTCTTGTAACATCATAACAAGTTGACCGGTTTCTTGATGTTTTTGCCAAAATTCTTCTTTATTTTCTAATCGATATACACTTTTCCAACCACCACCGGCATATGGTTTCATATAAGCAGGAAATCCAATATAATCGAAAATTCCTTCCCAATCCATTGGGAATTTTAAATTTCGAAACGATTTGGAAGTTGTATCTGTTGGATGTTCTGCAGAAGGGAGAATTACAGTATTTGGTAACGGAACACCTAAAGTATCCGCTAATGCATTGTTAAAAAACTTATCATCTGCACTCCACCAAAACGGATTGTTAATAACATTTGTACCTGTTAAAGCTGCATTTTTTAAATAGGCTCTGTAAAAAGGAACATCTTGAGATATTCTATCAATAATTACAGCATATTCGCCTCCTTTATTTTGAACTACTTTATCTATAGAAACAGCTTCAGCGATTATTCCTTTTTCATTTTTTGAATTTACTCTCTCAATAAATGCATGAGGAAAGGTATCTTCCATTCCAAATAATACTCCGATTTTTTTCATTTTGTATTCTTTAAATTATTAAGTGCTTTTTTTTAAAATTTAATTCTTGATAAATAATGTGGAAACATTTCTTTCCAAACTGGCCAATCATGTTGTTGGTCTTTACGGATATCAAGCCAATGTGGTACATCTCTATTTGATAATATTTTGCTTATTTTTAAATTGGCGTCTAAACAAATATCCCAATTAGAAGTACCAAGAACAATATCCATATTCCAAATTTCATGATCATTTAAACCTTGAACATAAACTTCTGGACTATTGTAAAAAACATCGTCATCCCAATGACCATCCATAAAGCTGCTAATGCTAAATGCACCACTCATAGAAAACATATGCCCAACATATCCAGGATGTCTAAAGGCAAAATTTAATGCATGATAGCCTCCAAAACTACATCCAGCTACTGCAACTTTTCCGGCACTAGTATTGTTTCTTACGCGTTCAACAATCTCATGACAAATCATTTTATCATACCAAGTATGATTTTGAATACGATGTACTGGGTGAATTTTTTTATTATAAAAACTGTCTTTATCTATACTTCCTGGACAAAATATTTGAATTAATCCTTGTTCTAAATACCAACGGGCACTTTCTATTAATCCTTGGTCTTTGTTTTCATGATAACTTCCCATTGAAGTTGGGAATAATATTACAGGATAACCTGCATGACCAAAAACCAACATTTCTATTTCTTTATTTAAATATGGTGAATACCATTTAAAATACTCTTCTTTCATATAAAATCTTTTATTTTAACAATTTTAGTAAAAATATTGATTCTAAGTATATAAAAAATCAA
>CALPIE020000164.1 GCA_943323545.2 Bifidobacterium breve
AAAAAAAGTGGTAAACATCAATAGTGGCACAATGAACTTTGAAGGAGTGCGCAATGTAGGCAGTATTTTTATGGAACAGTTAAAATCCATTGGGTTTGAAACACGATGGGCTTCGGGTGATAGTTTTAATCGTGCTGGGCATTTGGTTGCAGTTCATAAAGGAACTAAAGGCCCCAAATTGTTACTCATTGGGCATCTTGACACCGTATTCGAAAAAGACAGTCCGTTTCAATCCTACACCATGATGAACGATTCAATCATTCATGGTCCAGGTGTTGCCGATATGAAAGGTGGCGATGTCATCATGATCGTAGCGCTGCAAGCATTATTTGATGCTGGAGTATTAAAAGATATGAATATCGAAATTGTGATGACTGGTGATGAAGAATTGAGTGGTGAACCACTTGCCCTTTCTAAATTGGAAATTATTGAGGCTGCAAAAAGAGCCGATATTGCCATTTGCTATGAAGATGGTGATGGACTTGCAACAACCGCTTTAACATCAAGACGCGGCGCTGCTGATTGGATACTTACCGTTAAAGGAAATGCCGCGCATTCGTCTCAAATCTTTACAGAAAATGTTGGAGTTGGCGCTATTTATAATGCCTCTCGAATACTCAATGAATTTTATATTCAGTTGAGTAAGGAAGAAAATTTAACCATCAATCCGGGAGTAATTTTAGGTGGAAATAAAATAACGTATGATACAACCACTAATACGGGTACTGCTTTTGGTAAAGACAATATTGTTTCACAAGATGTTTATGTAAAAGGTGATTTAAGAGCTGTATCTGCAGCACAATTAGAAAGAGCACATCAAATAATGACGGATATAGTGGCAAAGAACTATCCTGGAACTTCAGCTAGTATTGATTTTGGGGATGGAGGTTATCCACCAATGACCTTAACCGAAGGCAATAAAAAACTATTGGGTTATTTTAATCAAGTGAGTGTTGATCTTGGTTTTGGAACACAAACGGCTACCAATCCACGTAAAGCAGGCGCAGCAGATATTTCGTTTGCAAGTACCCATGTTGAAATGGCTTTGGATGGTTTAGGACTTCCGGGCGCTGATGGTCATACAATTAAAGAAACCGCCAATATTAATTATTTACCTATTGAAGCCAAACGTTCAGCCGTTCTCATTTACAGATTGCTGAATGGTGATTTAAAGCAATAAAAAGTATTCTTTACCCTAATAACTAGGCATTAATTTTAAATTAAATCACATTCCCAATCCAGATCATTTTTATACCACAATTGTCCGTTAGAAACTGATAATGGAGCATCAAAATTATTGGTAAATAAACCTCCTGTTCCCAATCCTTGTGGCATAGAATTTTTTTGTAAATACGTCCATTGTGCGATGGCATTTAATCCGATATTACTTTCTAAAGCAGAGGTAATCCACCAACCAATTTTGTGTTTTTCGGCAAGTAAAATCCATTCGTTTGTGCCGCGAAATCCACCTATCAAACTTGGTTTTAAAATGATGTATTGTGGCTTTATTTTTTGTAGTAATTGTTCTTTTTCGTGGAGAGAAAACACGCCGATTAGCTCTTCATCCAAAGCAATGGGAATTGGAGTGATTTTACACAACTCTGCCATCCTGTCAGTATGATTTTTTGTTATAGGTTGTTCAATACTATGTAATTTAAATCCAGCTAATTGATTTAATTTATTTAAAGCATTAGATTCGGAAAAAGCACCGTTAGCATCGACTCGAATTTCGATTGTTTTATCATCAAAATTCTGACGAATAAAGTGCAATAAATCGAGTTCTTTTTGAAAATCGATGGCGCCAATTTTGAGTTTGATACACGTAAAACCCTGAGCTATTTTTTCTTCAATTTGTTGCTTCATAAACGAGGCCTCTCCCATCCAAACTAAACCATTAATTGGGATTGAATTTTTGCCATTCGTAAACGAAGAAGGGAACAATAAAAAAGGGGTTTTACTTGCTAACGATTGGAACGCCATTTCAACTCCGAATTGAATGGAAGGGAATTCAATTAAAGCTTCCCAAAGTAAATCTTTTCCTAGTAGAATGTTGTTACATGTCCATTGTAATTTTGCTTCATAATCGGGACGATCATCGCAACTCAATCCGCGTAATAAACCACACTCTCCTATTCCCTTTTTACCGTTTTCTTCGAGAATGATAAACCAGGTTTCTTTTTGCGTTAGAATACCTCGGGAAGTTCCTGAAGGCTTTTTAAATTCGAGATTGTATTTTTGATACGTTGCTTTCAAATGAATGTGATTTAAACGGAAAATTTCATAGTAGCAGTAAACGCTAGCCCAGATCGCAGCGGTATCCTTTTGTGGAGTGCAACGCAACAAAAGATATAGCGCAGAGCTGGATTAGCTTCAAAAACTACAACTTAATACTCTGACCGATATCGAGTAGCATTAAATCTTTACCAGCATCGAAGAATTTCTTTTTGGCTTCGTCGTGGTCGATTTTGATATACCCGAAAGTATCGTAATGAATTCCGAGTACTTTGTCACAATCGACAAATTCGGCTGCTATTAGCGCGTCATCAACATCCATTGTAAAATTATTTCCTATACAAAGAATGGCCAGGTCGAGTTTGATTCGCATTGGAATAAGTTTCATATCCATAGTTAAAGCGGTATCGCCCGAAATGTAGATGTTTTTATGTTCACCTTCGATCACAAAACCAGCTGGATTTCCACCATAACTCCCATCGGTAAAAGAGCTTGAATGAATAGCGCTGACGACTTTTACTTTTCCGAAATCGAATTGCCAACTTCCGCCGTGGTTCATGGGATGGTATTGCAATCCTTTCTCACCAAAGTGAGCAGCTACTTCATAGGTGGAGACAATAATTGCGTTGGTTCGTTTTGCGATGGCTTCAACATCTAGCGTATGATCATTGTGTGCGTGTGTAAGTAGAATATAATCGGCCTGTAACGAATTAATATCGATATGAGAAGCATTTGGATTTCCAGAAATAAAAGGATCAACTAAAATGTGTTTTCCACTGACTTCAATACCGATTGAAGAATGACCGTAAAATGTTATTTTCATAGCTAATTATTTAAACATATTGTTCTAAAAAATACAAAATTGTATCAGATACCAGAAAAATCAATGCTAATGATAATAACAAGGATAATATAAAAGTACTAATAGCTAATTTCTTCAATTCTGGATCCAACAATTTTGGATTTTTATTTTTATATACTGTTATTAAATGACTTGTCAATGGAAAATAAGCCACTACAAACAAGTATTGATCAAAATTAAAATTGTTTAAGTAGGCAAATAACAATACCAAAACCATAGCGGTAATTACTAAGAAAAAATGGTATTTTTTGGCCCAAGCACCACCCATCTTTACTACTAAAGTTTTTTTATTGGCTTTGGTATCGGATGCTTCATCACGCATATTGTTCAAATTCAAAACACCAACACTCAGAAAACCAATTGCAGTAGCAGGCAGTAATAACAACCAATCAAAAGTTTTAGAAAACATAAAATAGATTCCGAAAGTACTTACCAAACCAAAGAATACAAATACAAATAAATCACCGTAACCTCGATAACCATAAGCGCCTTTTCCAACAGTATAACGAATAGCTGAAGCTATTGCTATAATTCCAAGAAATAAAAAAGCTAAGGAATATTTTAAATAATTTTCTTCCAATTTAAATGAAAAATAAATAAGGCAAATAGCAAAAAACAAGGTGATAATTGCCGTAATTACTATAGCTCTTTTCATTGCTTGTGGTGATATCAAACCACTTTGAATGGCACGTTTAGGTCCGACTCTATCTTCGTTATCAGTTCCTTTCACACCATCACCATAATCATTGGCAAAATTGGAAAGTATTTGTAGTCCAAGTGTTGTTAATAGAGCAAATACTACTATTTTCCAGTTGAACATTGCTTGAGACATGGCATAGAAACTTCCCACTAAAATTCCGGAAACGGATAATGGTAAAGTTCTAACTCGAGCTGCTTGAATCCAGTGTTTCATATTTCTTTTTTTACTGCGATGGCGCTTAAGCACAAAGCTTTTTATATTTTACATCCAATTACTGTCGGACGTCTCAATTTCGTATAACCAAAGGTTGACATAATTTTTAATTTTGTCATAATCGCCTAGATGAAAAGCAATATTTCCTCCCGCTGTATGCAAAGTAACAGAACCGACATTAATTGGTTTGTGCCAAAACAATTGTGATGTCGTTATGCCTTGAATTTTTTTAATCTCTATAATTTGATTTTCGATATCCCAAGCGCCCTTTTGTTTGATTATAAAATCGTCATTCACAAAAAGGCGGTAATTTCGATAACCAAAAAACAGAATTAACCCAATAAAAATACTATAAACAATTGTATAATTAGCAAATTCTAAAATTGATTTTTCAACATTATTCCCAATTGTAAAAAAAACAATTATAGGCAATACGATAAATAAGAAAATGGAAAACCCAAGTTTTCGCCAATTGGGTTGTAACATTAGTCCTTTTTGTGGAATTTTATTAAAGAGCAATCGTAATATTTCGTTACTTTCTTTGTTGTTGCAACCTGGTATTTCAATTACTGCATTTTTACTTTTTTTATCATCACCTGAAGCTTGTTTAATTTTCATTTCTAAAACATCCAATTTCTTCTGAAAATAATTTCTCGAAACAGATACAATTTGCACTTTTTCGGGTTTAAGGATAGTGCTTTTGGTATCAATAAATCCAAAAGACAATAAAAGAGATC
>CALPIE020000165.1 GCA_943323545.2 Bifidobacterium breve
TCCCTCTTCATGAAACAAGGCAGTATTACTAATTAGATAAGGATGGTGAGCACCAATATCAATATATGAAGGCTTTTTTATTCCTAGCTTATAAAAAATAAATTTAATAATCAAATCTTCTCCGCATTGAGCATATGAAATCTTTTTGAATTTATTTTCTTCCGAGTTTAATATTTTTTTTAATATTTTTTTAAACATTACTTTTTAAATTTATTAATATTTATTTTAATTTTTCTTTAGAGTTTATATGTAGTAGTTTTCATTGTATTTAGAATAAAACCTGTACTACTGTCGTGAGATACTACAGAGAAATCAATATCATTATTCACTGGAATAACATCAAAATTAAAAATTCCATCAAAATATTGAATCCTTCTTCTTCCTTGAGACAAACCAACACAAAATTTGTATTGTCCTGCTGCTAAAATTATTTCATTTTCTTCAAAAACAGCTTCATAAATTCCTTTTTCAGCATCAAAAGGCACCTGCCAAGAAGTTTTTATGGGGAATTCACCGCTAGTTACAATACCAACGGCTGTAATAAAATTTTTAATTGGATAATTAACTTGAAACTTAACCGAAATTTTCCATTTACTCCCTAAAGGTATTTCAGAAATTGGTTTATCGTCCTCATCTCTTAATTCAATACTTAAAACAGCTGCTTCTAGCTTATGATTGTTTTCAAATTCTAATCTGGAATTTTTAGAACTATTTTCCAAATACTTATCTACTACCTTATTGATAGTACCTTGAATTAATAACTCACCTTTTGAAAGCAACAAACCATTTTTACAAATTTTTTGAATTGCTGGTAAATTATGACTAACAAAAAGTACTGTTCTACCTTCTCCTTTACTCATATCGCCCATCTTACCCAAACATTTTTTTTGAAATTCGGCATCACCAACTGCTAATACTTCATCAACTATTAGGATTTCACTTTCTAAATGAGCGGCAACAGCAAAAGCTAAACGAACATACATACCCGAGGAATATCGCTTTACAGGAGTATCAATATAACGCTCAACACCGCTGAAGTCAATAATTTCATCCATTTTACGGGTAATTTCATGACGACGCATACCGAGAATAGCGCCATTCAAATAAATATTCTCTCGACCTGTCATTTCAGGATTAAAACCTGTGCCTACTTCAAGCAAAGAAGCAATACGTCCATTAACTTTAAAACTACCTGTTGTTGGTTTGGTCACTTTGCTTAGAAGTTTTAGAAGTGTACTTTTTCCTGCTCCATTTCTGCCAATTATACCAACAGCATCGCCTTGCTCAATTTCAAAATTTATATCGCGTAAAGACCACACATAATCACTTTCGCCCTTGCTGCTTCTATCATTGACTCCACCTATTTTTAAATAAGGGTCTTCTAAACCACGTACTTTATGCCAAAAACGATTCAAGTCATGGCTTAAGGTTCCAGTGCCAACTTCTCCCAAACGGTATTGCTTGGAAATATTTTCAGCTTTAATAGCAAGTTGTTTCTGTTTCATTAACAAAATAATATTTTTTAATTAATCCTACTATAATCACAAAGTCACTTTTGCATTATCTCCACTTATAATATCTGAATACGCTAATTTTTTATCAATAAATCTTTTCTCAAAATATTTATAAGATATAGAAGCTATAAGGATTGTAGAGGCTGTAGACAAAGTATAGTAAATAAAATTATTTTGTATATTATAATTTTCACAAAACTTAAGGGTAATTATGATAAGAATATAATGGTACATATAAATGCCGTATGAAATCTTACCCAAATAATTCAAAACTATATTTTCCATAGAAAAAATTCTATCGGGATTTGCTGCAAAATTGAGAATTAAAATTCCAAATAAGATGGAATATATTTCGCAATAAAAATCTTTTTGGTTAAAATTATTATAAATAAGAAAAATTACTAAAAACATAACTACCCATTGTACTGTTTTTTTAAATAAAAATGATTTTATGAAATTTACAATAGTGTTATTTTGGTATAACAATATCGCAAATATTCCACCAATCGCCATACAATCTATCAAAACCATAGCCCAAAATTTTTTGAATACTATAAATACATTATGAGGTAAATAAAACATATAACGTTTAATCAAAAAATATCCGATTATTATAGAAAAAACCATTGTCCATTTATTCTTTATTTTTTTATTTAACCAAGGCCAAAGCAGATAAAACTGTTCTTCAACTCCAATTGACCATGTTATAGATACATAGGGTAACGCCCCATATATTGCACAAGCTAGATTTGGTAAAAAAGCAACGTAAAGAAGTATTTTTTTTGGTAATTCAAACCAAAGTATTTGTTTATCATAACCATCTATAATGAAAAATTCAACAAATGGAACTATAAAAAAAGTAAAAAAAACTATTAAAAAGTATAAGGGCCAGATACGTAAAATCCTTCTAATGTAGAACTTCTTTACACTTATTGTATTGGTAACTTCCTTTTCTTTAAAAAGTAAATAACTTATTAAGAAACCACTTAATACAAAAAAAAGTACTACACCTACTTTACCTAGTAACCTACTCTGGGAAATATCAATCACTCGTTCAATTCCAAAGAAATCTTTTAATTCTTCGATGTGACATATAATTACTAAAAAAGCAGCAATAAATCGTATTGCGTTTAAATTTTCAAAATATATTTTATTTTTATGCAATGTTTAATTAAATATTTAGACCTTAATTATATAATCAAATAACTATTAATTAAAACTTCTATACCGTATCCATAAAACTTTTTTCCACTTTATTATAAATCAATATACCGATAAAAAAAAGTATTCCGATTAATATTGTACTTGTAAGCAAATCCATAGGTTGAAAAGATCCGGTTCCTAAATAGGCATAGCGAAAACATTCAAAAATTCCTGTCAATGGATTAATATGAAGCAACCAAGCAAATTTTGTTGGCATAGCAGAAGTAGGATATACCACCGGAGTAGCATACATAAAAAGTTGAATTCCAAAACTAAGTAAGAAAACCAAATCTTTGTATTTTGTAGTTAAGGAAGAAAATATCATCCCTAGTCCTAAGGCAAAAGTAGCCATGAGTAAAACTAAAAAAGGTGTGATTAACACCCATAAATTAGGATGAATTTTGGGATTAATAAATGTAAAATAGAGCACAACAGCTATAAACAATCCAAACTGTATAGCAAACTTCATCAATCCGGAACAGACGATGGCAAGTGGCATTATTAATCTTGGAAAATAAACTTTACCAAAAAGATTGGCATTGTCTTTAAAAACCGTAGAAGTTTTAGTTAACGCTTCGGAAAAGTAATTCCAAATAGTGATACCGGCTAAATAAAAAGCAATTTGAGGCGCACCATCTGTAGATAATTTGGCTATTTGTCCAAAGAGAACTAAATAAACCACTGTTGTCATCAAAGGCTGAATAAAAAACCAAATAGGACCTAATATAGTTTGTTTGTAAAAAGTTACATAATCCCTTTTTACTAGCATAAACAATAAATCTCTATAATGCCAAACTTCTTTAAAATTAATTGAAAAAAGAGTGTTTTGAGATTTTATCTCTTCTGTCCATGTTTGCTGTTTATTCATTTTTGATAAAATTGCATTATTTTACTACTATTATAATTTATCAACGGCTTCGCCCCGTCAGTCCCAATGCGAACTAACTAAATTTTAATTATTGCTGTTAATCTACTTTTTGAGAGTTACTAAAAACCCTAAATCAACTAACAAAAGTTGAATAGTAGTAGCATTCACATTTTTAACAATACCTTCAAAACCTTGAAAAGGTCCTTCGGGAATTTTATATATAGTATCTTTTTGAATGGCACTAACTTCAAAAGAAGCGACAATACCTTCTAAAGACTTTTGCAAAACTTCAATTTCAATACCTCTAACTACAGCAGGTTTTCCCAACCAAAACAAATACCTAACAATTCCAGATACTTTAAAAACGGCTTCCCTTTGGTGTTCCCTAATATTTACAAACACATAAGAGTTAATCAAAGGTATTTGTACTTTTTTCTTTCGATCTGACCATTGTTTTACTACGGTTACCATAGGACAATAGGCTTCAATTCCAACAGCATTTAAACTATCTGCAACCTTTTTTTCCTGTCTTGGTTTTGTATATAAAACATACCATGGCATAGCTAGCTATTTTCAAATAAAATTAATCCACTTGCTGTAAAACTTGGTAAAATAGTAAAAATTACTTTCCTTTTTATTTCATGTTCAATCTTACTAGCTAATTTCAAAATATAATCACTATTCAAATCTTCACCTACCAAAACTACATCTATAGTTCCAGTATCATTTCCATTTGCATAATCACCTATTACAATAATCTTTTTAACATCACCCATTCGCTCCAAAACGATAGAAACTAAGGAATCTAATCCAATATGTTGGTGTATAATTTTTTGGAGTGTAGGAAATAATGGATGTTTACTATTTGCCTTATAGCTTATTCTATTTTGAATAGTTTCCTTTTCTAAATAACCCGCCTCAGAAAGATTGTTTAATTCTTTTCTAATAGCGTTAGTTGACTCATGCATTTCATCAGCTAACCCTCTCATATGAGCATTGTTAGCAGCATTGATAAAAAATTTTATCAATACCCGTAGTCGGGTTTTAGAGGTTATAAGTGTTTCTAACATAGATTTTTAAAAATAAACGAGTAACAAAAGTACTCATTAATTTAAAACTGCCAAA
>CALPIE020000166.1 GCA_943323545.2 Bifidobacterium breve
ATCGAAGCAATTAAATTCAGAATGGAACAAATGGGTTATACGCAAAACGATTTGGCAAAAATTGTTGGATTTAAAAGTCGCGCAAGTGAAATTCTTAATAGAAAAAGAAAGCTTACATTGGAAATGATTAGACAACTTCATACAGGTTTAAATATTCCAACTGACGTGTTAATTCAAACATATTAGAATTAAAGTACATACGCTAACAAGGGCTAGCGAATATTGCTCGTCTATTGCTAGTGGAAACTATATTTTTTGTAACTTCGTTTTGTGGTAATTCAAAAAGCCGAAAAAGTTATTCTGAAATTAGTCAGACTTAAAAGAAAAAAACTAAATTTGATTACAACTAATTAACTAACGATGTTGCGTTAGATACTTGAAACCGCCTCTTAAAATAGAAATCAAGCGAAAAAAATTACTATATTTGAACCTATGAAAACATATCAAATTGACATATTAAATCCCAAAGCAGCAAGACTTTTACAAGATCTTGCTGATATGAAACTTATCTCTATAAAAGAAACCAAAAAGCAAGAGTTTATGAAAATAGTTTCTAAACTTCGTAAAAAATCTTCTTCAAATATTCCAAATTTGGAAGAGATAACTAATGAAGTTGAAAATGTCAGAGCGGAGCGTTATGCCAAAAATAAAAGATAGAGTTATTATTGACACAAATCTTTGGATAAGTTTTCTTCTTTCAAAAGATTTTTCAAAGCTTGACAAACTTTTCAATTCTGAAAGTTTAGTTTTACTTTTTAGTCGCGAATTACTAGATGAATTTGTTGAAGTTGCTCGCCGACCTAAATTCAAAAAATATTTTTCTATTGGAAATTTAAATGAATTATTAAGTGAAATTCATTCTAGTGCTGAATTTATAGAGGTATATAGTAAAGTAAATTTATGTCGTGACGAAAAAGATGATTTTCTTCTTGCGTTAGCACAAGATGGAAACGCAGACTTTCTAATAACTGGAGATAAGGATTTACTAGAAATTGGAAAATTTGGTAAAACAATTGTTTTAACTATTTCTGATTATCTTGAAAAAAAATAACCACCAATCGTTAACCACGATTATGCAAAATTGCTCGTCTACTGCTAATGGAAATAATAATTTTCATAACTTCGTTTTGTAGTAATGGAAAAAGAAGCGTTCAAAAGTCGCAATTTAGCCAAGCTGCAAACTAAAGGCGGGACGTTGGAGGTGGCACCATTAAAAATGCAGTTGTATTTACTTTTTAATCAATTTCTTTACAACACTATCCTGGTATTGCACCCATGATGCTATCCGGTAACGAACTGGATCAAGCTGTTCTGAAGTAAATTTTGATGCTAGATTTTTTGTTTCGTTTTTGTCTGTTTTGAGATTAAAGACTTCTATTTTTTTATTGGTTTCATCGAAAATATATTTCATAGTATCTTTTCGGTAACTAAATAAATAATCCGACCAAGGCGCAAAATAAAAAGCTTCTTCATTATTAGAACCCAGTAGGTTTCTACCCTGCCAAACTTCTGGATTTTTATGACCAAGTATTGGTAAAATAGTACTGGCTATGTCTTTCAATCCGGAAATACTGCTATTTCTTGTGCCACTAAATTTGGGATGAATAAACAGTAAAGGCACTTTTATATTTTCTTCGTATAATTTTGTTGCATGTCCAAATTGTTTGTGCTGCCCAAATGCTTCTCCGTGATCACCCACAATTACAACTAGCGTATTCGCCTCTAAATTTTTCTGTTTCAGTACTTTGAATAATGCGCCAATAACCTGATCATAGTGATGTATTGCATTTAAATACCGGTTTAAATTATGGTTTTCAACGCCATAATCTATTTCATCATCCGAAACAAAGTAGGGATAATGCGCCTGATTGGTCCATAGCATCGTAAAAAATGGATCTTTTCCGGTTTCATCCAACCAGTTGACCAATCGGTTGACCAAGCAATAATCATCTATACCACTGCCGTCTTTGTAAGTGGAACTATTAAACGAATAGTGCTCTTTACAATTAATTTTTTTAAAATCTGCTACTATGTCAAAGTCCCGATAGGATAAAAAAGCATTTCCATTTTGAAACCTGGAATCGGCCGAAGTAAAAAAGGAAGTTTTATAACCCGCATCATGAAGCACCGATGACAAAGATGGCCTTTTAAAGTTAGGCGCTTCCTGCGTTAAACTCTTGTACGAAACCCAAGGATACATCGAACATAAAATAGAAACAAGCGATTTGTTGGAAGCAGGAGCACTCGAATAGGCCTGTTCAAAGAGCAGCGTTTGACCTGCTTTTTTAGTAATATTTGGCGTAATTGAATACGTACCTCCATAGCTGTCAAAGTACTCCGCTCCGGCAGATTCCAATACAATTAATACCACGTTCTTAATTTCAGCATATTGCGTAAGCAGGGTATCTTTTCCCTTGTCTGCTTTTTTAATGTATTTGTATTCAGAAGGAATGTCCATCTCATAAAAAGAGGGATTGTTATAAGAAGTTATCATTGAAAAGAGAAATGAGGAAACAGCGTTCTCCCGTTTTCCTATTTCGAATTTATCCATACTATTTGCTGATTGATAAAAGGTAAACGCAGGCAACGGTATAATTAATACTAATAGTACATAAAGTGGTTTTGTGCGCGATGCTAAAACATTGAGTAGTAAAACAAAGGAAAAAGCCATTAAAAATAGCGCACAACACAAAATGATAATGGTACGAATCATCAAAAACAGTCCGGTTTCGATGACGGCATTTTTTGCTTCTGTGCTACCTAAAAAACCAGAATAATAAAGCCATTGGTAATTGAAAGGACGTCCCAAATAATGAACTGCTGTAATATTGATTATGGAAAAGGAAAGTGAGAGGACCGCAAGAATACAATATAATAAGAAAACAACTCTTTGCCACTTCTTATTTTTCAGCAATAGTATTGGAAGTAGAAAAGCAGCACTTAAAATGCCTATGTAAAGTACATCATAAATGTTGGCAGCGAACACCGGTTTGTAATAACTTAAAAATTCAAAGCTATTTCTGGGGAAATGCGCAATAATTTCAAATCGGGCCAGTACATGAAAAAGAAACAAGCATAATGATACTAAGAGCAACCAATAAGAATAGGAAACAGCAACTTTAGCTGTTTTTTTAAAATACCTTAAAATAAAATATAGTAGCGGAAGAATAATGGAAAGCCCTAAAATTATCCACGCCCGATTGTGTAAACCTGTTCCTGGTTTTTCGGAATAAAAATTAGCTTTAATTACAATGGGTTCCTCATCCGTTACGGTAAAGTGATAATCAATTCCCTCAGCGCCGTTGTTATCCCATATGTCTACCCTTTTGTTTTTATTGGTCGATGTGGTTTGAAAAACAAAATCTATCGTTGCTCCAAACGGGACGTTTACAAAAGTTCTAAACGTATTTTTATCTTTAGTTAACGAAGTATACAAGAGCCCCTTTTGAAGCTTAGTAGTCTTTTTATCAAAATAATCGGGAGTTCCCCAATTATTTACACCCCAAACTAAATTTACTTTTCCGGAAGCAGGAGAAACATAAATGATCTCTTTTTTTAGGATACGAGCAGAAGCAAATGAATTCGGTGAAATAAAAAGCAGTGCCAATAAAAAAATATGGATTGATTTCAAATTATCCATTTTATTTTTAATTTATTTCTTTTTCCGGTTAAATATTGTAGGATCTATATGCCAATCTGGAGTAGAAAATTCTTTACCCCAAGCAGCATCGCTATCTTTTGCATTAAAATAAATAAGTGATCGCAGATTTGGAAATTCTTTAAAACTACTAAAGGCATCTCTTAACCATTTAACTCTTGATTTATCGTCGCCGTCGACTCCTAATTCTGCAATCATTATCGGCTTATTCAATACGTTAACCAAATCATATTTTTCACGAAATAGGGTTTTAAAGCTTCGTCTTCCATCGTAATTTTTATTTTCCGATTCTGAAAAGGAATACACCGAAACGCCAATAAAATCGACATAATCGGGTCCGGGCCAATAGTTATACAATTCTACGTTACCTATAGGTGACCAAATAAAAAAGATATTGGGTTGGAGTGGTTTAAATTTATCCGTCACATAGCGGTAGGAATTAACAAAGCCCGAATAATCCTTGCTTGCCCATGGATATCTTCCGGTAACCCTTTCCATTTCATGTCCCCATCGCAACATTACTGGCTTGCCAAATTCTTTAATTGATTGATATATTTTTTGAATATTGGAATCGTACTTTCCTTTTAAAATATCAGAAAATAAGCTATCAACAGGCCTGCCTTCATTTTGAAAAGGTTCAATCGTTAGTATTGGCCATCTGTTTTTTTGCACAGAATAGGCCATATCCTTTTTAAATTTGACACTGTCAAAGTCCGTCCAATTGTAATAATAATGGTCAAATGAAAGTCCGTTTGATTGTGAAAATTTTTTTTCAGGATCATAAACACCATAATTAACATTTAAGTTATGAATGTCCATGTTTTTCGTTTGCCAGTCTGCATCAAACCCATTCAATATGCCATTGAGCGCTTTTCCACCATTATAATAAATGGCTAAAAATGGGATTGATAAAAGGACAATACCCAATATCAGTTTGTATTTAAGTTCTTTAAA
>CALPIE020000167.1 GCA_943323545.2 Bifidobacterium breve
TCCTCCCGTTGGAGCTGTAGTTGTATAAGCTGATAAAGGAGTTACCGCTCCAAATGGATAAAAACTTACGATAGTATTTGTAGATCCTGTTGGATTGGTATTAGTCGGTTGCAACCATAAGTTTGCATTACTATTTGGCGCAAAAGCAACTGTATTAGTAAAACGATATCTACCAAGAGTATAAGTACCTGTTGGAATATCGATAGACGAAGCCGCAGCCAAATTAGTACCTACCGTTCTTAAATGTCCAACCGGAGAAGCTCTATTGGTGTTATTAGTTGCAATTAAAGCTGCTATAACAGCGCTTTTACCGCCAACATAAGCCCATGAACCACAACCTGCAGTTGTACAAGGTGTACCGCCATTTAAAATAGCTGGATTGTAATTTACACCTGTACTTACAGAAGACAATCTAACTCCAGCTGTAGGAGCGTTAACCGAGAGCATGATATCCACCTCGAACGTAGTCGTGGTAGGATTACTACCGTTCGCTAAATAGACGGTAAAATTCTGCGCATATCCCGTTAAGGAGAGCATAAATAAGCAAATAAAAAGTAATTTCTTGCTTAAATTTAGAGTAATTTTTTTCATTTAATTGAATTTTAATTGATATTAATGAAAATTTTAATTTTCTAAATTGAAATGATAATTTTAACGATTTCCTATTTTAAATTTATAAAAAAAATATTGATAAATTCAAATAAAAATAAATATTAAATCAGTAATTAAATTATTGTTTAATAAACTTTTAAAATCATATTCTATTAGTTAAACTAAAATCGGATATAAATATATATATTTTTTTTTTACTATTATAAAAAAATCATTAAAAGATGTTTATTATAGTGTTATTATATTAATGAATAATAAAAAAAGCCGTCTCAAAATTAAATTTTGAGACGGCTTCTTATTAATATTTTACTTTAAAAATGTTTTATCGTTTTATAACACGCAGATTTTTTGTAGTTTCTCCTTGCGATACAATTACATTATAAACACCTGATGGATAAGCTGCTCCTAGTTGCAGGTTTTCGATATCAGAAATTGCTATATTTAAATTTTCTACTTGCTTACCTAACATATCATAAACTCTTATTTGAATATCGTTTTGAGATGTTGAAGTTACATTAATCGTAAAATCGTCAGCAAAAGGATTAGGGAAAGCAATTGCTTTGAAGTCATCAATAATATTAGCTAAATTAACTTTTGTTAATGGCGCTGTAGTAATATTGCAAGGATTTCCAAACGGACCCCAAACGCCTCCTATATTAACTGCCACTCGAACTTCATAAGTTGTACTTGGCTGTAAACCAGCAAACATACTTAAGGTAAATGTATTTAATGCTCTATCTAGTGAAACATTATATGGTTGAGCAGCATTAACCAAATTAAAACGATAGCCTGTAGCTCCAGATATAATTACTGCAGCAATATTTTCGGAAGCAATTATCGGTGTAGGCAAACCACATTGTGTAGGTCTTATTGTTGAAGTTGGAAATGCTGGAGTTGAAATATTACATCCATCACTGTAAGGTAAATAAGTATTATCGGTATTTTTAAGGGCTACTTCTACATAATAAAGGGTTCCGAAAGCTCTATTAGCAAGTTGGTTAAAACTAAAACGGTTCAATTCGGTATCATATATTTGAACAGCCGATGTTACAGTATTGGTTACTCTAAATCGATACCCTTTAACACTAGGCACATAAGTAGCATAAATCCATTGACCCATTGAAGTTAATGTGGTACCACATTGTGCCCCAATATTAGCAAATGGTGCTGGCGTATTTACCAAACAAGGCGGACCAAAAGGGCCGTTGTTTACTGATACTTCTACTTGATATAGCGTTCCTAAAGTTATTCCAGCAAAATTAGACAAAGCAAAAGAATTTACTGGTCGTACTATTAATTGAGCAGGCGCCAAAGTAACCATGTTTCGCAATCTAAAAGTATAACTTACTGCTCCCAAAACAGGAGGTGTATTTATTGTAACTGCTAAATTGGTTATTGTTGCACCACAAGATTGTCCCACAGTAAAAGTATTTACCGGAACAACAACACCTGTAATAGTTAAGTTTAAAGTGGCGGTATTACACCCTACAGTATTAGTAAGACCCGTTTGACTTGTAGTATAGGTTTGACCATTTCCGAAAGGTAGTTGCCAAGTATAAGCTGTTTGAGCCGAAGTAGTAACACTACCAAAAGTGGTATTTGGCGTAATTGTCAAATTTAAAGTAGCGGTATTACATCCAACAGCATTTGAAATATTTTGACTAGATGAATAGGTAAGTCCAGTTCCAAATGGTAATGGCCATGTATACGTTCCGCCGCATTGTGTTTGTGTTACGCTACCGTTGTTTGTAATTACACCCGGATTAACCGTTACAGAATAGGTGGCTTGTTGGGTACATCCGAATTCATTTGTCATGGTTAAATTATAGGATGTTGTTGTAGTTGGCGTTACATTAATACAGGTAGATGTTCCTAAATTTCCAGAGGTGTTTGACCATTGTAAAGAAACACTTGGAATGTACATTAGGTCTTTTATAGCTGACGAAAAAAGTGTTGGCGCTAAAACAGCTGTTGTTGCGGCAGTACTTAAATCTAATCTGTAAATACTATCTCCAAAAGTCCCCGATAAATAACAAGTGTTGTTACCAACATATTCGATACCTTGACCAGAATTTCCAAAAGAATAAAAATAAAGAAAGCTAGCAACACCTAAATTATTTATTTGGTATAAACTTTTACTTCCAGTTGTTCCTGAACTATAAAGTAATCGATTGGCATCAAAATCAAATGTAATTCCTGCTGAAGTTGATGGTAATCCGCTCGCAAATGATGTTGGTGTTAAAGCAGGGTTGTTGTAGTCGATTTTTTGAATAGTACCATTATTAAAAACAGCATACATTATTCCGAAGTTGTCAAAAGTAAAGTCGATAACAAAATTATTTCCCGTTGTAGATAATACAAGCCCAATTGGCACCATTACATTTGTAGCCAAATCGAGCGTAAATAATCTTCGTCCAGAACTTTCTTTTATGATATACACTTGGCCTGTAATTGGGTTTCTGTCAAAACCATAGTTAGTAGTTGCACTTGGACCAGTATAGCCAGTATCTCTTACAAGGGTATGTGTTGTAAAATTTGTTGTATATCTGGCAATTGAATTTGCACCAGTAACAGCTAATGCATATAATGCAGCACTTCTTGCCGGAATTGAAGAACACAACTGTACTGTTTGAGGATCACACAAACTAGTGCTACCAGTTTGAGTAATGGTTAATGGAGCAGTTGTACCAGTGAACACTAAACTCAAAGTAGCCGTATTACAACCAACAACATTGGTTAAATTTACTTGATTTGAAGAATAGGATAATCCTGTTCCGAAAGGTAAAGGCCAAGTGTAAGAACCATCACATTGTACTTGAGTAATACTTCCGGTATTTGTGACTGGAGTTACAGTTAAATTTAAAGTTGCTGTATTACACCCAACTACATGAGTTAGGTTTGTTTGTTCAGTTGTATAAGATTGTCCGTTTGCTGGCCAAGTGTAGGATACCCCTTGACAAATTGTTGTTGTAACACTTCCATTAGTTGTAAATGGCGAAATAGATAAATTTAAAGTTGCTGTATTACAACCAACTATATGAGTTAGATTTGTTTGTGCTGTTGTATACGATTGTCCGTTTGCTGGCCAAATGTAGGTAGCTCCATCACAAATTGAAGTAGTAACACTTCCATTAGTTGTATTTGGCGTAACAATTAAATTTAAAGTCGCTGTATTACAACCTACAGTATGAGTTAGATTGGTTTGTGTAGTAGTGTAAGTTTGTCCGTTTGCTGGCCAAGTATAAGTAGCGCCATCACAAATTGAAGTAGAAACACTACCATTTGTTGTTACTGGCGTGATCGTCAAATTTAGTGTAGCAGTATTACAACCTACAATATGAGTAAGATTGGTTTGCGCAGTAGTATACGATTGACCATTTGCTGGCCAAATATAAGTAGCACCATTACAAATTGAAGTAGTAACACTACCATTTGTTGTAACTGGAGTAATCGTCAAATTTAAAGTTGCTGTATTACAACCTACAACATGTGTAAGATTGGTTTGAGCTGTAGTATACGATTGCCCATTTGCTGGCCAAACATAGGTATCGCCATCACAAATTGAAGTAGTAACACTACCATTAGTCGTAGTTGGCGTAAAAGTAAAATTCACAGAATCGGATGCACTACACCCTCCGTTTGAAGCAGTAACAGTATACGTTCCTGAAGTAGTAACATTTACACTTAACTGATTACTAGGGCCAGAAATTGTACCGCCATTTGTCGCTACCCATTGTAATTGTGGTAAATCTGAAACTAAAAAATTAGAGATAACTACAGTTCCTGATCCAAAAGTATTATCAAAAGTAAACATATTAAAGCTAAACGATTGACCAGCGGTAACATTTACAGTCATGGTTCCCGATTGATTATTTGTTCCACTTGTGCTGTATCCAGTAAAAAGTGTTGTTACTCCATTAACAATAACATTAGGATAATCAAAAGCTGCACCGTCAGTAGTTGCGTAACTCCAATTAAAA
>CALPIE020000168.1 GCA_943323545.2 Bifidobacterium breve
AAGTATTATCATAAATCGATATTGAGTAATAATTGCTGAGCATTATAGTCGTGCAGCTTTTGCTGCCCCAATCCCCCCGTTAGCTGCACGACTATAATGCTCAGCAATTATTACTTTAACATCATCCGAATAGTAGTATCGAGCAGGAGAAAGTATTATCATAAATCGATATTGAGTAGAAGGCTGAGCAATTACTCCAGAGCCAATCGCAATCATAAATGGCCTAATGTATAATGTATTTCCGAGTCCTTTTTTAACCCATGCTTTTTCAATTTCTAAAATTGATTTAAGTCCGTCAATAAAAATTTCTTCAGGAACTTCAGGCATAGCCATTCTCACTGCAGATTTATTAAATCGATGAAAATTTTCATCAGGTCTAAACAACCAAATATCATCGTGAATATCTTTATATGCTTTCATTCCTTCAAAAATAGCTTGTCCATAATGAAAAACTTTTGCAGAAGGATCTATTAAAAAAGGCTCGTATGGTTTTATGATTGGTTTTTGCCAAGCACCATCTTTAAAATCACAAATGAACATATGGTCTGTGAAAATATTTCCAAATGCTAGGTTTTCAAAATCTACACTTTCAATTTTAGAAGAGGTAGCTTTAACTATATCGATTTCGAGAGCGTTTTTTAAACTCATATAAGAGATGGGTTAATTGATAAAATATTTTATAAAGACTTGAATTTAAATACATTATAAAATATAATTAAAAAAGAATCTAAGGCGTTATAATATTTGGCTAAACTAATAAAAAAATGAATATTTATTTTAAGAATTTTTAAATTAATTCTGTTTTATTAATATTATTTTTTTTATAACAAAAAACAATCAATAATTATTAATTAAAAATGAATATTTTCAATGCTAGTTTTTAATATTTGATTATTTTCGTGGCATAATTTAAAACGATAAACTATGAAAAATTTAACTCGAATTGTATTTATAATGCTAACTTTAATTTGTTTCAATGTAAATGCTCAAAAAACTAAATCAAAAACAGCTGTTATCAATACTAATGATTATGTATTATTTGGTGAAAAATTTATTGCAAACAATGTAATGAATAACAAACAAATGCTAAAAAAATACAAGACTTTGAAAAAAGGAGATTCAATTGCTGTAAAATTTCAATCAAATATTAATGAAGTTTGCAAGAAAAAAGGATGTTGGATGCAAATGGATTTGACTGATGATAAACAATCATTTGTTAAATTTAAAGATTACGGTTTTTTTGTTCCTTTAAATGCTGATAATTCAGAGGCCATTGTAAATGGAATTGCATTTGTTGATGTTGTTTCAGTAGCAGAGCTTAAACATTATGCAAAAGATGGTGGAAAATCACAAGCTGAGATAAATAAAATTTCAAAACCAGAAATTACTTACTCATTTAAAGCTAGTGGAGTTTACATTAAAAAATAATACATCCAAATGAAAAAAACATTGCTATTTTCATTGGTGTTGGTTTTTGTTTTTTCCTGTCAGAAAAAGGAAGAAGAGAAGAAAGTATGTGCTCCTAAAAAAACCGAAGAAAAAAAGTTTGAAATGTACAGTATGTCTGAAATGGCAGCTTTGATGGAACAAATGTATGTAGAAAATCAAAGCGTAAAAGAAAAAATCAGTAAAAGAGAAACTCTTGGTAAATTCCCAGAATACTATCTTAAAATTCATTATGCAAAATTCACAGACGAATCTGAAAATGATGATTTTTTTAAAGAAAACGCAAAATTATATATTGAATCTCAAAAGATTTTGTATAGTAATTCAACAAATAAAAAAGAGAATTATAATAAAGGGATTGATGCCTGTATTGCTTGTCACGAAAGTAAATGCGGTGGCCCTATACCTAAAATAAAGAAATTATACATCAAATAATTTATAGTGTTAAAGATTTAATTTCTTTAAGAAAGATATGAAAAGAGAAATTATTATTACTCTCGACGGTTCTACAACCATTCATTTACCAGATATTAAAGAGAGTTATCATTCTAAACACGGTGCGATTCAAGAAGCCTATCATGTATTTATTAAAAACGGACTTTCATTATTTAAATGTGAGTCCATTTCTGTTTTAGAAATAGGATTCGGAACAGGATTGAATGCTTTTATTACTTTTTTAGAATCTAAAAAACACAATTTAAATATTGATTATGTTGGAGTAGAAGCCTATCCTATTTCACTTGAAGAAGTGTCAAAAATGAATTATGTTTCGGAATTAAATGTCAAAAATGAAATAGATCTTTTTCAAAGAATGCATACTGATAGTTGGGAAGAAAAACATCATTTTTCGCCGGCATTTTATTTAACAAAACGCAATCAATTTTTTCATGATATAGAAGATATATCCGCTTTTGATTTAATTTATTTTGATGCTTTCGGATTTAATGTTCAGCCTGAATTATGGACATTTGAAATATTTAAAAAAATGTTTTCTGCATTAAAACCTAACGGAATATTAGTTACTTATGCCTGTCGCACATCAATCAAAAATGCAATGATAGAAGCAGGTTTTAAAGTAGAAAAATTACCTGGTGCACCTGGAAAGAGAGAAATGTTAAGAGCTTTTAAAAGCAATTAATATTTTTTTTAAATGGCAAACAATAATAAATAAAACATTTCGTTTTGAATATGTTAATACATTTTATAACCAAATAATCAATTTTACATGTCTAGAAAAATTTTTGATTATACCAAATCAGTTTTAGAAAGAGTTAGTTTTGATACTACACTTTTTTGCAAAGAACTAGAAAAAGCACTAAAGATGCTTTTGCCTTATGAAATAGAGCAACTTACAGATTGGCTTATGAATTTTACTAAAGAAAAGCCAGAACTAAGAAAATGTTTACGAATTATAAACGAATAAAACTAAAAGGAACTTAACGGTTCCTTTTTTTATTAATGAGTTTTATTTGTAAATCTAAAATAATTAATTGTAAGTTAAATAATATAAAATATATTAAATGCAGTCATTTAACGTTATTATTTGTCATTTATCGATTATTTTAATAAAATTTCCTTGTTCATATAAATATTAGTTTGTAATTTTAACATACGTTCTTGAATAAGATAACCCCTAAATCTTAATCCTATGCCTAGAATGATCTACGATTACACTAAATCTATATTAGAAAGTGTAAGCTTCGACCCAATTCTTTTTAAAAAGGAGTTGAAAAAAGGAATGCGTAATTTGCTCCCACATGAAGTTGAGCATCTTAGTAACTGGTTATTGTTTTTTACAACAAATAAACCAGAATTAAAAAAATGTTTGTCGGATTTTAAATTTGATGAAAATAGAAATGGAGTTTGTTAACTCCATTTCTATTTTATTGATTTTGGGCTAATAATTTTAACATTATTAAATGCGATTGCTCCTTTTATCACTCCAGTAATCGTATTTCTAAGAGCATCAATAATGTGAATTTTTAATTCATTTTTAGGATAGATTAAACTTACTTCACGTGCTGGTTGAGGTGCTGCAAATTGACGCAATTTGGTTTGATCCTTTTCATTTAAATTTAATGTATGTAAGTAGGGTAAAAGTGTTGTGCCAAGACCTTCATCGGCCAATTTTATTAAAGTCTCAAAACTACCACTTTCTAATTGAAAATGATTGTGTTCTAAATTTGCATTGTTTTTACACAAATTTAATACGCTATCTCTAAAGCAATGCCCATCTTTTAATAATAATATTTCATCTAAATTTAAATCTTCAATTTCAATTTCTTTTTTATTAAAACTACCATGATTTTCAGATATATAGGCTACAAATGGTTCATAATATAAAACTATTTCTTTTATTTTTTCTTCTCCTAGTGGTGTAGAAGCAATTGCAGCATCCAAATGACCATTTTTCAATTTAAAGATTATATCTTCTGTATTTAACTCTTCAATAATCAACTTAACTTTTGGATATTTTTTAATAAAATTATTTAAAAACATTGGTAAAAGAGTAGGGGTAACAGTCGGTATAATTCCCAAACGAAATTCTCCTCCAATAAACCCTTTTTGTTGATCTACAATGTCTTGAATTCGATCAGCTTCTATAACAATATTTTTTGCTTGATTGACTATTTTTTGTCCAATCTCAGTTAATTGAATCGGTTTTTTTGTGCGATCAAAAATTTGAATTCCCAATTCTTCTTCTACTTTTTGAATCTGCATACTTAAAGTTGGTTGTGTAACAAAACATTTTTCAGCAGCAAAAGTGAAGTTTTTATATTCGGCGACAGCCAAAACATATTGTAATTGTGTAATGGTCATATAATAGTTAATTTTGATGTAAATGTAAAAACTATCAATTTAATTTATGGTATTTTTTTATCTTTTTTTAAATTGTAGTTTATATAATTTTGAAAAGGTAAATAAATATATATATATTTAAATTTAATTTATTTCCTCATTTTATTTACTATATATTTGGATAATTAAAAATAAAAATGAATGATTGATAAAACTAATTTAATGTCAACTTTTAAATCTGATTTTGCTTCGGGTTTAGTCGTTTTTCTAGTTGCTCTACCCTTATGTTTAGGAATTGCTTTGGCTTCAGGTGCACCG
>CALPIE020000169.1 GCA_943323545.2 Bifidobacterium breve
GTTGTAGCAGGATTTGTTACACCAGCAAAATTCACTAATATTGAATTTAAGTTACTTGAAACCACTGTTCCATATTGTAAATAAGGAGCAGAAGAAATTCCACCATAAGCAGCAGTACCAAATATTCTTTGTGTACAAGTAGAAATTGTAGTTGTTGTTGGTACACCATTTACATTATAAGTATAAGCGTTATATGTAACAACCCAGTATTTAGTACCTACTCCACTAGGAGTTGAAGCTGTACTAAAAAACGGAATAGCAGTATATGTTAAAGTTGTTGTAACTGGAGTTACTCCAACAGGAATACTAACAGTAACACCAGCAGGTAAAGACCATTCGTAAGCTGAAGCACCAACTACTGGAGTAGCATAACCAGGGTTATTGTTGTACATATTAATTGCAATAGGAGCAGCAGGTAAAGCTTTTGTTAAAGCAAAAGTTTTAGCAAGCGTACCACAACCATTAGCATTAACAGCTTTAATAGTAATGTTACCAAGTGCACCTGCACCAAAAGCAACATTAGCAAAGTTTACAGTGATAGCATTTGTTCCTTGACCAGAAACAATATTAACACCTGCAGGCACAGTCCATAAATAAGATAATGTAGTATCAACAAAAGCTGGAACTGAATAAACAAATTGAGAAGTTGTGCCAACAAAAGGTCCGATCGCCGCTACAGAAGTCGATCCAACAGGACCTACACCAGTAATAGCACCAACTACTTCAATAGGTAAAGCATTTGTTGTTACAGTAAGTAATACTCTTCCACTTTCAACGCTAGCAGCATCAAGTTGAGAAACATAATAATTTTTAACCCCAACAATTGTAGTTAAAGGAGTAGGAGCAGTTGTAGTAAAAGTACCACCTGTTGCAACTGTATACCATCTTAAAGAAACACCAGTTGTAGTAAGATTAGCTGTTAAAGGAGTAGCTACAGCACCTTTACAATAAGTACGGTTAGTTACAGTTGGTAAGCTACCAACTACAGTTGTAATATAAGGAGCCATTGAAGCATCTGTAAAACTTGCTCCAGCAGCAGCAGCAGTACCTGGTCTGTAATCTAAACCTAAATAAGTATTAGTAGTAGCATTATAAGGTAAAGCCAAAATACCAGCACTTGATGCTTGAAGTGTGTTTCCGTTTGATGAAAACCATGTATTTAGTGAAGTAGGGTTAACACCTCCTGTGAAAGCACCAACATTACCAGCCATAATATTATTTTTGAATTTTAAAGTATTTGCATTAGCATTAGCAACTGCAAGAGATCCGTCAACAAAAACGAAATTATTTTTAAAATCCATAAAGATTGAATTGTACACTTTTAATTGTGAAGCTCTTCTTAAACGTAAAGCTCTTTCATGTCCAGCAGCTACTGCTGAAATTGGAGATAAAGTTGCACGAAAAGATGGTCCTATCGCTGTAATATTTGTAAAAATTGCAGATGTTGTATCTAAACCAGCAGCAGAAGCTGTTCCGCCAGCATTGTTATCTGATTCAAAACCTTCAGAAGTAGAAACTGATGGGTTATCAGCTAAAGAAGGATCTCTTACAATTAAACCAAATTGTACTACACCTTTGTAACCGTTATCTGTATCAAAATCATCATCTAAATTTCTGTAAGAAACTAAGTGTTTACAATTTACTGAACCTCCAAACCATTCAAAAGCATCATCATTAGCATAAGAAACTTGAACATAATCAATTGTAGTTCCGCTTCCCACAGCACCCATTGTTAAACCGTTAATTTCGTTATTTGGAGAGAAAACATATCCTCCAAATTCAATTCTAACATATTTTAAAGTTCCAGAATCATCATTTTGAACAGGAGTTAATCCACCACCATATTCAGTATTCACATTAGCTGTAATTCCTTCAATATTGTTAATACCATTATTAGTATTAAATCCAGCTTTTCCTAAAAGAACAATTCCTCCCCAGTCTCCAGCTTGTCTTCCTTGAGCAACAGTTTTACCTGAAGTAAATACAATTGGATTTGCAGCAGTACCAATAGCATTTAATTTGGCTCCTTTGGTAATAATTAAAGCAGTACCTGAATTTGTAAAATTTCCTTTAACAACAACTCCAGGTTGAATTGTTAAAACCGCATTGTTTCTAACATAAATAAGCCCTGTTAACTTATATGTTTTTCCTGTTGTCCAAGTTGTACTAGCAGTAATATCTGTAGTTACATTAACAACTGTTGCTGCGTCTAGATAAGGTTCGTTAATTGGATCATAATTTGTCCATGAATCCGTCCACATTGCTGTAGGAGATGGAGCAAAAGCTCCACGATAAGTTGTTGTTTCAATTTGTGCGTTTGCAAAACTGAAGATTAGCAATAAAATTGCTACGAAATAGTTTTTTTTCATCGTTTTTTTTTGATTTTGTTAAACAGGACAAATTTATACCAACACAATAAATTGAATGCTAACTTAAAATCAATTAAACACAATGATTAGGTAAATAGAATGTTACTAAAATTAACAAAATGTAAATGAAATGGAGAATACGTTAAAAAAAATTTACTTTATAAAGTAGAATATTAAAACTAATCTAAAGTATGGCTATTTAATGAAATAAAGTATCCATCTACTTTTCCACCATTATTTTTAGCTTTTATAATTTGTTGCATAAAAGTTATAATTTGAATTGGTTTTATAGATTGATTATCGTGAAGCAAAATCATTTCTTCTAAAAGAGAACTATTATTTTCAAAGAAAATGATCTTTTTTATTTCTTCGTAATTAGTATATTTCCTAATTATTCGATAGAATAAATCTGAATTATTTTCAAATTCTGAAGAACCCAGATCACTTTCATTTTTATTCTGATTTATAACTCTTGCGTTTATAAAAGGAATATATAAATCGTGTTCTACTATTTCAGGTTTAAAATTTTGTAATCCAATAAAATCAAAATCAACTTTTAATAATTCATCATCGCCTTTGAGAAAATATTTTGAAATTTTTTTTAAACAAGGTGCCATTTTAATAGGGTAGCCAAATCCCAACGAAGGTTCTAAAAACACTCTATTTACAATAGCATCAATTCTTTCTGCTGCTTTTAGATCTTTATCTGAAAAAGATTTTGGTTTAATAAAATGACAAGGGAAAACAGATCCAACCTGAGTATCTTGACTTATTTTTTTAATAGTTTTATAACCAACAGATTGACATAGTAATGTATGGTGCAAAAAAGGTAAAAAATCATTTAACCATTTTTCATTTAAAGTTTGTTTATTTGTAAAAAAATTAGATTTTGTAAAAACAGATGATTGATTTATTACAATCCAATAATTAACTTTAGTTTTAAAGGCATTAATACAAATTAATACATAATTTTCAAACCAATCTACAATTTCTCGATTTAACCAACCGCCTTTTTTTTCTATTGGTAATGGCAAATTGAAATCAAAAAGTGTTACAAAAGGTTCTATTTCGTTAGATATGCAATAATCTAAAACTTCGTGATAAAAAGCAATTTTAGTTTGATCTACAAAACCTATCCCTTCGGGCAAAATAGCTTCCCAAGATAATGAAAACCTAAAATTAGCAATTCCTAATTCCTTTAGTATAAGAATACTTTTTTTATATTTTTCAAGGCTAGTTTCAACGTTAAATATGTTTGAACTTTCAGCAGGACTATAATTTTTATTGTAATTTTTTTCTTTTAAAGTCAATCCTAAAAAAAAATCATTATTATTAAAATCTTGTAGTTCGTTTTTTAAATCATCTAAAAACATTTATTTATATAAAATATTGATATTATGATTAAAAATTATAAGTAAGTGTTAACGAAAAACTTCTTCCGAATTTTGTTCTCCATAATACATCGTCATCTTGATCATTAAATCCATCTTCATAATGAAAATCACCCGTAAAAATTTGATTTGCTAACGTTTCTATAGTTCCATAGGAAACAGTATTTTTATAATTATTTTGATAAAATATAAGGTCTTGCGCTAAAATATTTTGAATATTTAATTTAAGTTCCAGTTTTTTCTTCAAAAATGATTTCGAAATTTGCATATCAATAAAAGTTCTTCCTTTTTCCCAGACAGCATCTTTATTTTCGCTCTCTGTGTAAAAAATCCTATTACCAGCTCTATTAATATTAGCGGATACAGACCAACCATTGGTTTCACTTCCGTATTGAATTCCTCCATTAAAAACATAAGGAGATTGACCTTGTAAAGGTCTGTTTTGATCAATATTTGCGGCATTTAGGTTAGTAATATCAACTTCTGATTTTATTATTGCCACGTTTGAATATAAAGTAATATCATCTAATACCTGGTATTTAGCTCCAAAAATAGAACTTAACAATGTTCTAAATTCTAGCTCGATTCCACTGTTTTGAGCACCATTTGCATTTTGATAAATTACTGTATTGTTATTAACAGTTTGTTGGATTTCGATAGGATTCTTAAATTTTTTATTGAAATAAGAAAAAGAAAAGATTTGACCTTTACCAGGATAAAGTTCGTACCTAAAATCGATATTTGTTATTTCTGAAATTTTTAAATCTGGATTACCTTGTGTAAAAAAA
>CALPIE020000170.1 GCA_943323545.2 Bifidobacterium breve
GTTTGAACATAAGCACCTGATGTCGTATACATAGTGTTGCTGTTTGCTGTCCATGTATAACTGTTACAAGATGTTGCTGATGTTGAACCTGTATTGCTGTAGTTGATTGTCAAGTTCAATGTATGAACTGAATCACAATTAAGTGCATTCGTGTACGTGTGTAAATAAGCGCCGCTTGTTGTATACGTTACGCCATTCCAAGCATAGCTGTTACATTGAGTCAATGCAGAGCTGCCTGTATTACTGTAGTTGATTGTCAAATTCAATGTATGAACTGAATCGCAATTAAGTGCATTGGTATATGTATGCAAATAAGCACCACTTGTTGTATACGTTACGCTATTCCAAGCATAGCTATTACATTGAGTTAATGCAGAGTTTCCTGTATTGCTGTAGTTGATTGTCAAATTCAATGTATGAACTGAATCGCAATTAAGTGCATTGGTATATGTATGTAAATAAGCACCACTTGTTGTATACGCAGTTCCGTTCCAAGAATAGCTGTTACATTGAGTTAATGCAGAGTTGCCAGTATTGCTGTAGTTGATTGTCAAGTTCAATGTGTGAACTGAATCACAGCCTGCGGCATTCGTAAATGTTTGCACATAAGTACCTGACGTCGTATACACCGTATTGCTATTTGCTGTCCACGTGTAACTATTACAAGCAGTTGTTGATGTTGAACCAGTATTGCTATAACGTATTGTCAAATTAAGTGTCAGCACACTATCACAATTAGTTGTTGATGTGATAGTATCAATATAGGTGCCGCTTACTGTATATGTAAGTCCAGTTGCAGGTGCACCCCAAGTATAACTATTACATACGTCAACAGTAGTAGACGATTGAAGCAAAGCAGGACGAGCAATCGTAATTGCGGTTGTTCCTGTACAAGCACGAGCATCTGTTGAAACAACTGTATAAGTTCCAGCACCATAAGAAGCAGGAATTGTCGTCGATCCAATTGTATGCACGTAAGGATTAGCATTTGTTACATCACCTCCTAATGAGCTAGCGGTAATCTGCGTTATACCTTCATAACAAATTAGTGGAGTAGCAGACGCTGAAACAACAATTGCTGCAGAGGTACCTAAAGCAGGAGAAGCTACATCCAAAATACAACCATGATCATCCACAATATGTACACTATATGTACCCACTACTAATCCATTCACTGTTGTATCATAAAGTCCAGGATTAAGAGTTGAACCACTATTTAATGTCCATGAAGTATAATAACCTTGAGCTAGTGGCGTACCACCTGTAATATGGACTGATAATTTACCGTCATTAGCATGACATGAAACTGTAGAATCAATTGTTACAATAGCAGCCAACTGATCTGGTTCTGTAATTGTTATTGTTTTATAACCTGTGTATGTGCTATCTGCTATTCCTATAGTGTAGGTACCAGGAGCTAAATTTGTAAATACACCAGTTGCGTTAGTAAATGCACCACCATCGATGTTATACATCCATGAACCTGTAGCAGAAGTTGAAGCAACAATCGAGGCATCACTGACTCCATTACAAGAAATTACTTGACCTATAGAAAGACACAAATCAGGCAATGTAATAGATCTACTTAAACTACAGTTGTTCTCATCCTGAATTGACAACGTATATACATCCGTACCTAAACCCGTCACAGTTCGATCATAGTTATTAGGTGATGGATTTAAAAGCGTATTGGCTGAATTTCTCCATTCCGTGATGTAATCAAGCCAGCCACTTGCATTTGCCGGACCAGTAATAGTACCACCAGAGATACTCAAGCCTAATGCACTTAAACCTCCCATATTGCCATTACAATCAGGTACAGAATCCCACGTGAAATTAATCGCTAATGCATTAGGTTCAGGTACATAAATCGTTTTGTATGCAACATGGTGACTATTATTAATGGTATCCCCATCAGTAATACCCATAGTATGAGTACCAGGTGTTAAATTTTCAAAGGCTCCTAGTGTATTATCAAAAGTTCCCCCATCTATATTAAAAGTCCAAGAACCAGCAGTATTTGAATACGTCTCAACTCGTCCATCATTATTTCCAAAACATGAAATAGGCATATCTAGTACAAGACAATAATCAGGAAGCGTTACAGATGAAGAGAATGTACAACCATTTTCATCCTCTAAAGCTAACGTGTAAATATCTGTTGTCAAACCTCCTATTGAAGAATCTAAATTATTAGGAGATGGATTCAAAACTAATCCTGTTGAGTTTGTCCATGTGGTATGATATTGAGTCAAACTATCGGGTGTTCCACCTGTGATCAATGCACTTAAACCACCTAAATTACCATTACAATCAGGGATTGAATCCCATGTAAACGCAATAGCTAAAGGTGCAGGTTCAACAATGGTAATTGAATCATACGCTGTGAAGGTCCCATCGGTGATTCCGATAGTATGGACACCAGAAGATAGATTATAAAATTCACCAGAGGCATTATCAAATAAACCTCCATCAATATTATACATCCATGAACCTGCAATCGAATTGGTAGCAACCACAGACGCGTCATTGGCACCATAACATGAAATAGCCTGATCTAGCATTAAACACAGATCAGGTATTGTAATTGTTTTACTCAAACTACAGTTGTTCTCATCCTCAATTGTTAATGTATAATCACCACCTTCTAACCCAGTGACATAACGATTATAATTATCGGGGGAAGGGTTTAAAACAGTATTAGCAGCATTAGTCCAAGTGGCTAAAAAATCTGGCCATAAGGTTATCGTTCCACCAGTGAGCATTGCACTCAAGCCTCCACCATTATTATTACAATGAGGAAGCGAGTCCCACGCAAACGTAATAGTTAGCGAATCAGGGCCAGGTACAACAATTGTTTTATATCCACTATTAACACCGTTTGTTATACCCATCGTATGAGTACCAGGCGCTAAATTTTCAAAAGCACCGAGAGTATTAGTGAAATTTAATGGGTCATCTATACTGAAAGTATAATTACCTACAGCATTCGTATAACTCTCTACTCGACCATCATTACTCCCATAACAAGAGATAGGCATGTCAAGTATAAGATTATAATCAGGTAGTGTGTCAGAGGCTGAGAATACGCAACCATGTTCATCCTCTATAGACAATGTGAAGACACCTGTGGCTAAACCACCAACATAATTATCTAAATTATTAGGAACTGGATTTAAAAGTGAACCAGTTGAGTCAGCAGTCCACGCCGTATGATAACGATTCAAACTATCAGGCGTACCGCCGGTGATCAAAGCGCTTAAACCACCTAAATTACCATTATAATCAGGAATCGAATCCCATGTAAACGCAATGGCTAAAGCAGCAGGTTCATTAATAGTGATTGTATCATAACCTGTATATGTTCCATCAGTAAGACCTATTGTATGAATACCTGGCGCTAAATTATAGAACTCACCAGTTGAATTATCAAATAAACCTGCATCAATATTATACATCCATGAACCTGAAGCTGAAGTAGAAGCGACAATCGAAGCGTCATTAGCACCATTACACGAAATCTCTTGATCATGAATTAAACAAAGATTAACTAAACTAAACGAAAAAGTATCAGAACAACCTCCATTATCAGTAACAGTAACAGAGTAAATACCTGTACTTAAATTTGTCATCACACTATCATAACCAGAATAAGTTGGATAAGGATTTAAAATAGTACCTGCGTCATTTTGCCAAACAGTTGCATATGCCAACAATGGAGCGTTGTCTCCACCGGAAAAATGAGCTGTTAACTGTCCGTCAGAATTAGAACAACCGGTAGGATGAATAGCATCAAATGACACAATTATTGGAGCGGGGGTAGCTAAAACAATTGTAGATGAAACCGTATCAGTGCCATCAGCTACATAAACAGTATGCGAACCTGGAGTTAAATCACCAAAATGACTAATAAGACATGAACACCAGGAGTTACCATCAATTTTATAATCATAGTTGCCTGTTCCTCCAGATGCATAAACATCAATACTACCATCATTACCATTACAAAAAGTAACAGGTGCATCCGCTATGACAGAATCTATCGCTAAAGTAGACACCTGAGCTTTCAAGACCTGTGGCATTAAAACCAAAGCCCAAAAACCAATCATGACCAAATTTCCAATAACCTTACCAAAAGATCTAGTAAGCATATTATTATTTGTAAATGAACTAAGATTGTATTTATGTTTCATTATACTATTTTTTAGTTTTAATAATTACCAAACCCCCGTTTGATAAGTAATATTTTTATTTGAAAGTGATACGATAAAAAATACCTGCCTCACTTAATTTCCGAAAACTATACCGAATACAACTATTCTAAAAACTTTTTTGTTACAATATCGAAAAAAAATCGACATCATCTTGTATTTATTGTTTGTTAAAGGTCTGCGCATAGTTCAACGCTTTACCGTCAACTACTTTCAACATATACATGCCGTTTGATAATTCACCAACATTCACTGTGATTTTGTTTAAGCCTTCTGTTAAGTCAGATTGGATCACTTTGACAGTTTTACCAGTCATATCCATTACCTTGAA
>CALPIE020000171.1 GCA_943323545.2 Bifidobacterium breve
ATACATTTTATTCGACCACACAAAGGTCAAATCGTAACAGCAAATCGAATTAAGCAATTTTTAGAAAATAGTGAAATTATAACTCAAGTAAAGCAACATGTTCAAGATCCTTACTCGTTTCGATGTATTCCACAAGTACATGGCGCTTCAAAAGATACTATAGATTATGTAAGTAAAGTATTTAAAACAGAAATCAATTCGGTTACTGATAATCCAAATATATTTATAGAAAGTGATGTAATTTTATCGGGAGGTAATTTTCACGGACAACCATTGGCTTTGGCAGTGGAATTTTTAGCAATTGCTTTGGCAGAATTGGGAAGCATTTCTGAGAGAAGAACTTATCAGTTAATTTCTGGTTTACGTGGTTTGCCTGCATTTTTAATTGACAATCCTGGATTGAATTCGGGGTTTATGATTCCGCAATACACCGCCGCCAGCATTGCAAGTCAGAACAAACAGTTGGCAACGCCAGCAAGTATAGACAGTATTGTTTCTAGCAACGGACAAGAAGATCATGTGAGCATGGGAGCAAATGCTGCAACAAAGTGTTTGAAAATCATGGATAATTTAGAACGCATTTTGGCGATTGAATTGATGAATGCGTCACAAGCTATTTCATTTAGAAGTCCTTTAAAATCGAGCGATTTTATTGAAATGTTTTTGAAATCGTATCGTTCAGCCGTTTCGTTAGTAAAAGAAGACCGGATTTTACATTACGATATTGAAAACTCGGTTGCGTTTTTGAATAGTTTTTTGATTGATGAGACTATTTTTGATTAAATAATTAATATAACAAACTCAACAATCCCATCAATGCTGGGATGCTTTGAACATACAATATTCTTTTTGAAACGGTAATGGCGCCGTAAATTCCAGCAACAAAAACACAGGAAAGAAAAACAGCGCTACATTTTTACTCCAATTTTCATCTGAAATAAATAACGACCAAATTAATCCAAAAGCTAAAAATCCGATATACAAGCCTTGATTGGCTGCCATGACTTTTGTTTTTTCAAATTGATCAGCTGGAATGCTTTTGAACACTTTTCGTCCACGTGTAGTCCAAGCAAACATTTCTAGCCAAAGTATATATAAATTTATAAAGACTACAAAACAAATGATAATTTGAGAAAATAGCGTCATTAAATTTATTTATTTAAGTTTCCTAAAGTTTTATGAATTTTTCTTTTATGACGTGTTTGGGTCAGATTTTTATCACCAAAAATCACACTAATATTTCCGTCAATTTCCAACATTGCTAGTTTTACATCTTTGTAAAATTCTATTCCGTGTTCTCGCATGGCTTCTTCCAATTCTTCTGAAGTAATGCCTAATTTTGCTAATGTTTTAAATTCTATTTTTCCGTCGTGGATTAAAATCTCAGGTTTATCTTGAACCAATTCTTTGATAAATTTAGAATTAAACATTATTTTTTTAAAAATAAAATTAATTGCAAACAAGGCTAGTGCTGCCACCATTCCTCCATAAAGTGACGAATTGTTTCCCACCATTGCATTTTGAACGGAGTTGCTAATCAGTAAAATCAGAATTACATCGGCAGTATTGAGTTGTGAGAGTTCTTTTTTACCAAATATGCGTAGAGCGATTACCATAAAGAGGTAAACGGCAACACTTCGAATGACAATATCTAAATAGGGATTCATTCTTAATGTAGTTTGCGTTTAATATTATTTTCGATAGCAGTAATCATTTCTCCGGCTATGTCTTTATTTGTAGCACCTTCTATTCCTTCTAATCCTGGGGAAGAATTCACTTCCAATAATAAAGGCCCTTTCGAAGAACGAATAATGTCAACTCCCGCCACCCTTAAGTCCATTGCTTTTGCTGCTTTAATCGCCATTTTTTTTTCTTCAGATGTTGGTTTTATAACAGATGCTGTTCCTCCCATATGGATGTTAGCCCTAAATTCGCCAGGTGCTGCTTCCCTTTGCATTGAGGCTACAACTTTTCCGTCAACTACAAATAATCTTAGGTCTTTTCCGTCGGCTTCTTTTATAAATTCCTGAACTAAAATATTGGCATTTAGACTTTTGAAAGCATTAATTACTGATTCAGCTGCTTTTTTAGTTTCTGCTAAAACAACTCCCTTTCCTTGTGTTCCTTCTAATAACTTTACAATTAGTGGTGGACCACCGACCATTTTTATCAAATCATCGGTATCTAAAGGCGAATTTGCAAAACCAGTTGTTGGAATGTCAACTCCATTTCTTAATAATAACTGAAGGGAAAATAATTTATCGCGAGATTGTGTAATGGCAGCGGCAGAATTCAAACAATACACCTTCATGGCTTCAAATTGTCGTGTTAAAGCACAACCGTAAAAAGTAATACTTGGACGAATCCTTGGAATTACAGCGTCAAAATTGTCCAATACTTTACCGCCTCGATAATGAATTTCGGGATTGTGTGCATCTAATTTCATATAACATTCTTTTATGTTAAGAAAGTGCATTTCATGTCCACGCATTTCACCAGCTTCCATTATCCTACGGTTACTATACAAATCAGGATTACTAGCTAAAAGGCCTATTCTTAATCCCGAATTTTTAACTTCATAATTGACATACAAATCTTTAAGGTTATCGGGCGATGTTTGTCCAAGTAAATATTGCTGTTCAGGATCAACCAGTATTCTGCCGCTCATAGCTTCTCGTCCTAAAAGCATACGAAAACCCATTGAATCCCGATTGGTTAGAGTCATTTCTATTTCCCAGACATCGTTTCCTATTTTTAATTTGGTTTGAATCACATACCGTTGTTCTCTATATCCACTGGAACTTTTCACCATTCGTTTGTCAATTAATAGTGCTTCACAATGAATAATGGTTCTTAGATTGTTCTGAATAGGATTAATATCAAATTTCACCCATTTAATTCCTTCTTTTTGAAAAGGAGCAATGTTTATAGCATGTAGTGCCGATGTTTTAGCACCTGAATCAACACGTGCTTTTATTGCAGGTATCCCGAGTTCTGGAAAGGAACACCATTCTTCAGAACCCAATATGATTTTTTCTTGAGGCATGTTTTATTAATAAAAAAGCCACGAATTCCCGAATACTATTGATTTTTTTTCGAGAATTCGTGGCTAAAATTTAATTACACTTTATTTCGTTGGCTTTTCTGTTTTTTTAACTTTAACCGTCAATTCATCAGCACCATCTGCAATATCCATAAATATTTCATCACCGGAATGTATTTTTGAAGTGATGATTTCTTCTGCTAAAGTGTCTTCTACATATTTTTGAATCGCTCTTTTTAAAGGTCTAGCTCCAAATTGTTTGTCAAATCCTTTTTCTGCAATATAAGCTTTCGCTTTATCTGAAAGATTTAATTTATAACCTAATTCTTCTACACGAGTGAATAATTTTTTTAATTCAATTTCGATAATCAAATCAATATCATGTTTTTCTAATGAATTGAAAACAATTACATCATCGATTCTATTTAAAAATTCAGGAGCAAATGTTTTCTTTAATGCATTTTCGATTATACTTTTCGAGTTATCGTCGGCTTGCGCCACTTTTGCCGCAGTTCCGAATCCAACTCCCTGACCAAAATCTTTCAATTGACGAGCTCCAACATTAGAAGTCATAATGATAATCGTATTTTTAAAATCGATTTTACGTCCCAAACTATCTGTTAAATAACCATCATCTAATACTTGTAATAACATATTAAATACATCAGGATGCGCTTTTTCGATTTCATCTAATAACACAACAGAATAAGGTCTACGTCTAACTTTTTCAGTTAATTGTCCGCCTTCTTCATAGCCAACATAACCTGGAGGAGCACCAACCAAACGCGAAATTGCAAATTTTTCCATATACTCACTCATATCAATGCGAATAAGAGCATCTTCAGAATCAAATAATTCTTTTGCCAATACTTTTGCCAATTGTGTTTTTCCGACTCCAGTTTGTCCAAGGAAAATAAAAGAACCAATTGGGCGATTTGGATCTTTTAATCCAGCGCGATTTCGTTGTATTGAGCGTGCAATTTTTATTACAGCTTCATTTTGTCCAACTACTTTATTTTGAATTAGTTCGGGTAAGTTAGCTAATTTATTACTTTCCGTTTGAGCGATACGATTTACAGGGATTCCAGTCATCATCGAAACCACATCGGCAACGTTATCTTCGGTAACTTGAATGCGATTGCTTTTAGAATCTTCTTCCCATTGTTCTTGAGCAATTGATAAGTCTTTTTCCAATCGTTTTTCATCATCACGAAGTTTGGCTGCTTCTTCGTATTTCTGTCTTTTAACAACCGAATTTTTTAATTCACGTACTTCTTCCAATTGGCGTTCTAAATCTAAAATTTGTTTGGGAACATCAATGTTTGTAATATGAACTCTAGAGCCTGCTTCATCTAAAGCATCGATAGCTTTGTCTGGCAAAAAACGTTCGGACATATAACGATTGGTTAGCTTAACACAAGCCTCAATTGCCTCATCAGTATATGTTACATTATGATGATCTTCGTATTTATTTTTGATGTTATTTAA
>CALPIE020000172.1 GCA_943323545.2 Bifidobacterium breve
ATTTAGCAACATCACGTCTAGAAATTCCTACTTTTTCGTTTTGCTTCAAAATCAGCAAAACTCTCAAACGTTGACCAATAAAAGGTATCGATTGTTTGAGAAGATTTTTTATTTCTTTCTCGGTTTCCTTAATAACCAAAATTTTCGCACGTGCCATAATAACTAATATAATATAGACCAAATATAACATAAAAAAACCAATTATCAAAATTGGTATATATTATATTATATTTTTGTTTGGTATTACCATCAAAATCAAGAAGTGTGTGCATTTTTACTGCTCCTTTGGCTGTTTTATATTTTGCCCAATCAAAAATACTTAGGCATAAGCTAATCGTAGTTGAATCCAACAGAAATATTTTTGACTTGATCCGGAATTTGACCTGCTTAAACTTTGGATGCTGTCCTAAACTTTGAAGCAAATTAAAATAGTACTCTTTGAAAAGTTCATGTGTTCGATTTTTATTTTGGTAACTAATTGTTGATTTTGATGGAGCCTTTTCAATACCAAGATGATTTAAGTTGCCAGTTGCTGATCGAAGACCATTACTAATATCACGCACAGATTGACTTTTAGCAAATTGACAAAAAAGCATAGAGACTAAATGTGTCCAACTATTGTAGCCTTTACAATGTTTATCGGTCTCTTTGTCTTTTACAATTTTATTGAATTTTGAACGGTCTAATTTTGAAATAATCTGAGAAAACAAAGTTATATTTGCCATAAGAGAGAGTTGTTTTTGTTGTGCAGCTCAAAGTTAATTTGAGATACGAAATTCTCTCTCTTATTTTTACTCTTTTTTAAAACGTTTAGGACGCTATTGATAAAATAATAATTTTTTTAATCTATCCTACTCTTATCGATTTTCAGGTACTCGGTGACTTTTTTTTTGTTGCCCATAACGTTTTGCAGATAGGCGCGCGGCTCTTTGATGCGTACTTGTCAAGCCGCTTGCCTATGCGTTGTTATGCTCTGCTTTGAGCGCACGACCTACACAGTTATTCAATGGATTTCCCTATTTATCGAGTTCAACTCATTGTCAAAGAGTTAATTTATCAATTGTCTAATTATTCACCAAATTTTATTGGTACTAAAAATCTTTTTTCTTCGTTTGATTCTTTATAATCAGGCATTGATGTAATAACTCGAAGTGCTTCTTTTTTATAATTCTCTAAATCTTCGTTTGAGCAAGGTCCTTCCTCTGTTTTAACGACTTTAACATCCTCAATTTTGCCTTTTTTTGAAACAACAAACCCTACATAAATTTTTATAGGAATTGTGTCTTGAATATTTGATTTCTTTAATGTGTCGATTTTATTATTTTCTGTATTTTGACTTATAACATTAAAGGCTAACAATAGAATTAAAATTGTTAAATTATTTTTTTGTCAAATTCATTTAATTTTTATTTTTAAATAATATATGTGCTTTCAAGGTCGAGTAGGATGTATTAACCTTTTAATTTTTTTCCTAAAGCTCAATTTTCGAAGTTTATTTTTTTAATCTCACGTCGGTTTTTGGTTGTCTTCGTCCGTTGTGAACTTAAATCGAAGCGAGATTTAAAAACTTTACGATTTCCCCCAGACCCGAAGCAAGAACTTTTTCGAGAAGTTGAGCATAACGTTCCCACGCCTGGCGAAGGAGCCGATTTTTTTAAGTTATTTATTGTTATGGTCCTAGTTCGCTTCCTTTTCAATTATTCGTTTTGCGTTTCCCACAATTCCGGATCTTTTGCTAGACGTGTGTTAGAGGCATTATTTTATCTCAAAAGCAAAAGCGGAAATACCAAGAGAATCTTTGAAAAATACGCTCTTAATATTTTTAGAACCACCATTGTTAGGTAGTTGAAATACTGTATTCGGTCTTAATAACATAAGCTCAAAAGTCATCATTGATCCTTTTGGTTTCTCTGACACAATTATTCTAACCGTACTATCATTTACTTGAAGGGTTTTGCAATTATTGTTCATGTTTTGATCAACAATAATTTTCGAATTTGACCTAAATGCATCCATTAAATTACTCATTGAAATCTTCATATACAATGTGTCACCTTTGACAACATCCTTATGATTACCATTGACATAACTAATATGAATATCCAATTTTGGGCGTTGATCCCAGTTTAACTTGATTGTATCAATTTCAATTTCCTTTTTAGAAAATTCTATATTGCTTTTGCTTTTTACATTACAATTACTAAAAAATAATAACGACAATAATATAATTATGTATCTCATTAGTGTTACTTATTGTTGCCTCTAACGGACAGCCGCAAATGCAGTGCGGTGGCACCACGTCTGTCAAAAATTTATTCAAAAGTTAATAATATTCCGCACAATGTTTCTAAACCACCACACACCGCATTGTCATTTTGCGGCATGTTAGCATTTTTTTTATTTTATTGTTATATTTATTCATCAAATTATTATTAACCGCAATAACCATGCGGCGTAGCCGCAAAGTTATTGCAGTTTTTTTGTTTATTCTTTTACAAATTTTGTCGTTTTATCGTTAATTTTTATCGTATAAATTCCGTTTGCGAATTTAGAAATATTTATTGTTTCGTTTTTGTTTGTTGTTGTTTTGTTTATTAATTCTTTACCTGTCAAATCGTATATTTTTATCGTGCTGTTTGTTGGCAAATTATTAATAAATAGTTCGTTTTTCGCAGGCTTTGGATAAATTTTTATATCTTTTTGTTTTTCAAATAAAATTTCAGTGTTAATTATTGATGCTTGATACAGACTCCATAACGTTTCAGCAGATTGACCAAATAATTGCTGTGTAACAGCATTTAAACTCCAAGGGTCAATGGTTGATGTAGATTTATTTAATTCTCTTAAAAAATTTGTATCTTTCGTTTCTGTAATCCATAAATAAAAAAATGCAGTAACTGTATATCCATCTTTCCAACTTCCACCCTTTTGTGGTGTCCTTGGAGGATTAAAACCACCTGTTAGTAATCTTGCCATATCAGCACTCCCTTCAATAAAGCCATAAAATTCATTAGGACTGCCATAAACACCAGCATTTTTGGGCTCATTTTGATAACCATGTGATATTTCATGACATAATACGCCATAAATTTCATCTGCACAAACAGAATCTGAATGACTTTGGCTAAATGTATTCAAATAGTTCATATCGAATCCTATCTCAATATTTGGTGGAGCACCTGCTTTGTAAGATAGTGGTCCTCCTTCTGTTAGTTTATAAGTTATTTTTCTTAAATTTTTAGAATTTGCTTCTTCAACTGTATAATAAAATTGCTTTGCAATAATTAAACAGCAATTTTTTACAAATTCCTCAATTGTACTAAAACCATTTTTAGCAATCAAATTTTTATATTTATTATATCCAGGATTAGCAATATTAGAACATTCTATTATAATTGTGGGATAAATAAACGACGACCAATCATTAATTTCTTTAATATTTACTGTTATTGATTTTTTTGATGTATTGGTTCCATTTGAAGCAATTAGAGATACTTTATAATTGCCAGTAGAGTTATAAACCACAGTCGGATTAATTTCCGAACTCGTAACTGGATTAGCACCTTCAAAAGACCAAATGTACGATGTTGCATTTAAAGATGCATTTATATATGTAATATTATTTTTTGAAATCAATGGTGAATTTACATAAAAATCTGCAAAAATATCTAACGAAGGGTTGCCTTCAATTCCAAATAATTCTAATTCTGATACTTGCAAAATATCGCCACTATTATTTAACATTGTTAAACGATAGTATGAATAAGCAGTTATATTATTGTTTATAAAAAATTCTCTCTTTTGATTTCTATAAATAAAATCTTGGTTAAATAATGTATCAATTGTATAAAATGTTATTCCATTATTAGAACCTGATAATGACCAATTTAGTGGGTCTCGTTCAGGGGAATCATTTCCTGATGTTATTGAATATTTGGAAATAATGTATGTAGTTGGTGATTTATATTGTACCCACGAAGAAGAATTAAATGTTAAAAACTTAGTGTAAATAGAATTGTCTATTATATTTGAAATATTCTCGCCCGTTGGTGAATCGTTGTATTGAGCAGTAATTATTCCACCAGATAAATTTGTAATATCAACAAAAGGTTGTGAATTTAAATGATTTTGAATAATAAAAAGTAATATCAAAATAAATAATAATTTTTTCATAACATAATCTCTTGTTTTAGGTTTAACATTAATTTATTTGATTTTTAATGTTTCGCATTAATCTGTTATCGTTTTTTACAATAAATGCTAACGGTTCCGCATATGGTTAGTGCGGGAGTTGGGAACGATGTCCCATTCCACCAGTCGTAAAGATAACTATTTTCTAAAACATGCGGTTTTACTTAAACCCCGCATTAACTGTATGCGGTGTTGAACAAAAGCTTCGCTAGCCAGCATGGTGTTTCCATAATCTAAAAATACATATTTCCGTAAAAGTAAGTCAAACTTAAAAAAAATATAAGTATGACTTACAAGAAGAAAGATTATTACACAACC
>CALPIE020000173.1 GCA_943323545.2 Bifidobacterium breve
CGGATACTTCAGCAATTTTACTGACAAAATTGGAAACGTTTAAAGTTCGGATTTCCTTTTCGACATTAACATTATTCAGATACATTTCTGCATAACCTAATTCAGAATTGAATTCGAAATGCAACTTTATGGATGGCAAACTATTGATTAGCGTTTCTTTGTCGAAGAAATCAGAATTAATGTATCCGTTTTGCATGGCGAAAAAAGTAATGGCTCGGTACATAGCTCCTGAATCTACATAAACATAGCCAAGATGTTTGGCTAATTGCTTGGCTAAAGTACTTTTTCCTGTGGAAGAATATCCGTCAATTGCTATTGTAATTTTTTTCATGTTATTTCTCGCAAAGGCACTAGATTATATTTTTTGCCACGAATTCACGAATTTATTAATTTGATATTTGATTTAATTAGAATTTTCGTCAAAGACGACAAATTTTAAAATTCGTGAATTCGTGGCGCATAAAAGTTATTCTAATTAATATCGTTCGTCTGCAAAGTTAATCGTTAATCCAAACAAACTGGTACTTGCTGCTAATGTATATCTTGAATAAGAATAATTAAATTTTAATTTACCCATTTTTAATCCAATTCCAGCAGAAATACCAGAGAAACTTCTTTGTTCAATAATTTTCAATTCGGCTGCTCTTCTAAAGTTGTATCCCAATCGAATGTTAAAACCTTTTGTTGGAAACAATTCGACACCTAATATTACATGTCGAAAAGCATTATTTAAAAAAGAAACTTTTTCTGGTGTTGCAGAACCATCAATTCCACCAACTGCTCTGTTTGGATTAGAGAAAGCGATGTTCCATTGTTGCAGGTTCTCTAATGTCAAATGCCAACGAATAGGGACATTCTCTACTTCTTGTGAAACCCCTAACAAAATTTCAAATGGTAATTTTTCTTGAGTACCAGCATAGGTAGTTATTTGAGTACCTAAATTTCGAAAAGCAATTGCCCAATTAATGTCATTATTTTCATCAATATACATAGCCCCAATATCAACCGCTGCACCAAATGAGCTATAGTTTTCTAAAGTAGAAGAAATTAATTTGGCATTGGCTCCTAAATAAATACTGGTAAACGGCACATTATAAGCGTATCCAAAAGACAAAGCGATATCACTACCCGTAAAGCTTGACGTAGCTATTCCGTTTTCATCATAGCCATCAAAATTGCCGTAATTTACATAATTTACTCCAACGTGAAATGTTTGTACATGTCGGTCATAAGTATAGGCATATGCAGCGGTTCCGTATGTTGCTTGGCCAAAATAATTCCCATAATTTACAGATAATTTATTATCCATTTCTGGATTAATTGAAGCTGGATTAAAAAAGGCTTGATTAACATCTTCATCATAGATAGTTAAAACTTTTCCGCCTAAAGCAGCTTGTCTTGGAGAAGTAACAAGATTTAAAAATTGATAAACTGATTTTCCTCCTATTTGACTTTCAGCAACAGTACAAAAAAGCAATAAAAAAAAGATGAACAGTTTTTTAAACATACAGAAAATAGCAATTTACAATACCTATAACGTGATTGCGAAGATATTATTTTTAATTGTAAGGTAAAAACTTAATTAAAGAAGGGCATGTGAAAAAAATTCAAATGCCCTTTAATTTTAATAATTAACTATTTAGATAAGATTTTTTGCGTTTTTTACTTTATGACTTGTTAATGCTAAAGTAGTAACTTCATGCATTTCTTTTACATAATGAAAAGTCAAACCTTCTAAATAGTCAGGTTTAATTTCATCTATATCACTTTTATTTTCATGACATAAAATAATTTCTTTAATGTTTGCTCTTTTGGCAGCAAGAATTTTCTCTTTTATTCCGCCAACAGGCAGTACTTTTCCACGTAAAGTAATTTCACCAGTCATTGCAAGACCTTTTTTAACTTTGCGTTGCGTTAAAAGAGAAACTAATGATGTTAACATTGCAATTCCGGCACTTGGACCGTCTTTTGGAGTAGCACCTTCTGGCACATGTAAATGAATATTGTATTTGGACAAAACTTCTTGAGAAAGTCCAAATATTTCTGCATTTGATTTTATATATTCAAGTGCAATAGTAGCCGATTCTTTCATTACAGTTCCTAAATTTCCGGTAAGGGTTAAAGTTCCTTTACCTTGTGAAATTAAAGATTCAATAAATAATATATCGCCACCAACTGAAGTCCAAGCCAAACCAGTTACAACACCAGCAACATCATTACCTTCGGCTTTATCTCGTTCTAATTTAGGAGCACCTAATACTTTAATAATATCTTCATCTGTTACCTTTTTATTATATACTTCATCCATTGCTACTGATTTTGCAGCATTACGGATGACTTGAGCCAACTTTTGTTCTAAACTTCTTACACCAGATTCTCTGGTATATCCTTCTACAATTTTTTCAAATTGTCTTTTACCGATGGTTAAATCTTTAGAAGTTAAACCATGTTCTTTTAATTGTTTTGGAAACAAATGTTGACGAGCAATTTCTACTTTTTCTTCAATGGTATAGCCACTCATTTTAATCACTTCCATTCTATCTTTAAGAGCAGGTTGGATAGTTGACATGTTATTTGAAGTAGCGATGAACATAACTTTAGATAAATCAAATCCCATTTCAAGAAAATTATCATAAAAATCATTATTTTGTTCAGGATCTAATACTTCGAGCAAAGCTGATGAGGGATCTCCTTGATTGCTAATAGAAAGTTTATCAATCTCATCTAAAATAAAAACTGGATTTGATGTTTTTGCTTTTTTAATACTTTGGATAATACGTCCAGGCATGGCACCAATATATGTTTTTCTATGACCACGAATTTCTGCTTCATCTCGTAATCCGCCTAAAGAAATTCGAACATACTCTCTACCCAAAGCTTCTGCAACCGATTTTCCTATAGATGTTTTACCTACACCCGGAGGTCCAGTTAAACAAATTATTGGCGATTTCATATCATTTCGCAATTTTAAAACTGCTAAATGTTCTATCATTCTTTTCTTAACATCTTCTAAACCAAAATGTTCTCTGTCTATTACTTTTTGTGCATTTTTTAAATCAAAATTATCTTTAGAATATTCATTCCATGGTAAATCTAATACCAACTCTAGATAATTTCTTTGAATTCCAAAATCGGGAGCTTGCGGATTCATGCGTTGCAATTTATTGAACTCTTTTTCAAAAAGGGATTGTGTTTTTTCATTCCATTTTTTTGTTTTAGCACGCATTCTCATGTCTTCAAACTCTTGCTCGTTTGAAACACCACCCAATTCTTCTTGAATGGTTTTCATTTGTTGGTGTAAGAAATATTCACGTTGTTGTTGGTCTAAATCAAAACGAACTTTAGATTGTATATCATTTTTAAGTTCTAATTTTTGCAATTCCACATTCATAAAACGCAAAGTTTCAAGAGCACGTTCTTTAAGGACATTCATTGCCAACAAATTTTGTTTTTCTTCGACTGTAAGGTTCATATTGGAAGAAACAAAATTGATTAAAAACGATTGGCTTTCAATATTTTTTATTGCAAAAGTAGCTTCTGTAGGAATGTTTGGACTTTCCTTAATAATTTCTATAGCTAATTCTTTTATTGAATCAACAATGGTGACAAATTCGGTATCTTGTTTACCAGGTCTTTTTTCAGCTACCTCTTTAATGCTAGCGCTTATATAAGGTGTTTCAGAGATTACAGCATCTATTTCAAATCGTTTCTTTCCTTGAAGTATTACTGTTATATTCCCATCAGGCATTTTTAAAACCCTAAGAATTCGAGCAACAGTTCCGATTTGATGAATATCATTTTTAGTAGGATCTTCGTCGTCTTCGTTTTTTTGAGCAACAACTCCAATTATTTTATTTCCGGAATTGGCTTCGTTAATTAATTTTATCGATTTATCTCGACCAGCTGTAATAGGAATAACAACACCAGGAAATAAAACCGTATTTCTTAGGGGTAAAATTGGTAAAAAGGCGGGTAATTCTTCTTTTGTCATTTCCTCTTCGTCTTCTGGTGTCAAAAGTGGAATTAATTCGGCTTCTGAATCAAAATCTTGAAGTGACAAATTGTCAAAAGTTAGTATTTTATGATGTGACATATTTTTTATAAGTCAGATTGACATTAAACGTTAAACAAATATAATTTATGGGTTGAATAAAATAAATTAAAATCGATGTATGGCAAATAAAAGCTATCAAATCAATCTTTATTTCATTTAAATAAAACAAAACACTATTTAGCAATTGATATGCCACGAAAAAAAATCCGCCATAAAGACGGATTTTTGTCATTAATTTTATTATCTTTTAGTAATCCACATCAAATTGTCCTTGGGTAATTTGATATTGAGTTGGTCCGTTGCTGGCAATAAAGTTAAAAGTTCCTCTTATTCGGGTAGCTGTTTTACTAATTATGGTAACTGAACCAGAAAAAGCTTGCAATGCAACGCTATTAAATTTATATGAAGCTTGAACAACATCACTACCAATATTTCCTGTAATAGGATATA
>CALPIE020000174.1 GCA_943323545.2 Bifidobacterium breve
GTTGCCATTCCGCTATATGAAGCTTTTATAACACAAATGGAAACCGAACTTGGCAAAAAAGTCCAAACCGGAAAATTTGGAGCCGACATGAAAGTAGCTCTTCTAAATGACGGACCGGTTACTATAATTATTGATACAAAAAATAAGGATTAAGATTGTTAATTATAAGTTAATTTTTTATATTTGGAAAAAATTAAGTCCAGATGAAACTTACAATTTTTACCGCTTTTTTTCTTTTTATTTCTACATCGAATTTTGGGCAAAAATTAGAATATTCATCTTTAACTATTCCAGATAGTTTAAAAAAGAATGCCAATGCAGTTGTGCGTTTAAATAAAACAAGCATTGATATATCATCTCAAAAATCAATGACAATAAAATCGCTTGTTGTCACTACAGTGCTTAACGAATTAGGGTTGAGAAATTTAAATTTATCTGAGAATTATGATAAAAATACGAGAATAAATAAAATTGAAGCAACTGCTTATGATGCATTTGGTAAAGAGTTAAAAACATATAAAAGAAAAGATTTTAAAGATACAAGTGTTGCTGACGGAATTTCTGTATTTAATGATAATAGGGCTTTGTATTTAGATTATACTCCGATTACTTTTCCTTTCACTATGGTTTTTGAAACCGATATCCAAACTTCAAATACAGCTTTTATTACACCTTGGAGTCCGATTGATAATTATTTGGTTAGTACTGAAGATACTTCATTAACTATAAATTATAAAACCGATTTAAAATTAAAAATAAAAGAAGTTAATTTTTCAAATAAATATCCTGTTGTAAAAACCGAGACAGTTTCTTCAATAAGCTATTCAGAAAAGAATTTAATTGCAAAAAAAAGAGAAGAATTGAGTCCTGGGTTTTCTGATGTTTTTCCAATTGTATATTTTGCTTTAGAGAATTTTCATTTAGAAAATGTAGATGGAAATGCAACTAATTGGGAAGAGTTTGGAAAATGGTATTATAATTCACTTTTAGCTGATACTGAAGAAATTCCTGAAGAAACCAAAGAAAAGATTAAACAATTGGTTGGCAACGAAAAAAATCCAGTTGAAATAGCTAGAATTATTTACAAATTTGTTCAAGATAAAACGCGTTATGTAAGTGTTCAGGTTGGAATTGGTGGTTGGAAACCTATGTTGGCTAAAGATGTCGATAAACTAGGATACGGAGATTGTAAAGCATTGTCAAATTATACACGTTCACTGCTTAAAGTTGTTGGTGTCCCGTCTTTTTATACCGTTGTTTATGCTGGTCAAGATGAGACAAAAGACTTGCAAAATGATTTCGCCTCTATACAAGGAAACCATGTTATCCTAACATTGCCAATCGATAAAAGATTAGTTTGGCTTGAATGTACGAGCCAAATTCAACCATTTGGTTTTCTAGGGGATTTTACAGACGATAGAAATGTTTTATTGATAAAACCTGAAGGTGGCGAAATTGTAAAAACCAAAACATTTACAGAAACAGACAATCTCAAAACCACTAAAGGTTCTTATCAAGTTACAGAAAATGGAGATTTTATGGGTAAGATAAAAATCACTTCTAAAGCTTTGCGTTATGATAACGAATTTGGAAAAGAAAGAATGAGTAGAGATGACCAAATAAAGCATTACAAAGAGGAATTTGATAATATCAATAATTTAAAGATAAAGAAAATTAACTTCAACAATAATCCTTCAACCATTGAATTTACAGAAGAGTTAGAGTTAGAGGCTGAAGGTTATGCTCAAAGCTCAGGAGGGAAATTAATGTTTGCGCTCAATGCATTTGACCAAAGTTCGTACGTTCCCCAAAAATATAGAACCCGAGAGTTTTCGTTTCAAATTGAAAGAGGATTTACTAACGAAGATGAAATTGAAATTACAATTCCTGATGGATTTGTTGTTGAAGCAAAACCAAACGGAATAGTACAAGATACTGAATTTGGGTATTATAAAATCGAATTCAATGCGATAAGTCCGAGTAAAATTCTTTGTAAAAGAAAATTAGTTATAAAAAAAGGACTTTACGATAAATCTAAATACGAGAGCTATAGAAAATTTAGGGAAATGATTGCCAAAACAGATAATTCTAGAATAGTTATTACAAAAGCATAACAACATGAGAAATATATTTATTACAGTTATTTTATTTTTAAACACATTAGTTTTTTCCCAAAAACACGAACTTGGAAAAGTAACCATTGAGGAACTCAAAGAAAGAGTTTGTCCAATGGATACTTCTGCAGTGGCAGCAGTTTTGTTTAGTGTGGGTAAGACATCTTTTGATTATTCTTATGATGATGGATTTCAAATAATTACAGAAATAAGTACTAAAATAAAGATATATAAAAAAGAAGGGTATGAGTTTGCCAATCACTCTGAAAGTATATATGTTGGTGGTAATGGTGAAGAAAAAATAGATGTTTCAAAAGCAATAACCTATAATTTAATTGGTGATAAAATAGAAAAATCAAAACTAAATAGCAGTGGGGAATTTGATGAAAAAGTAAATAAATATTGGAATAGAAAAAAAATAACCTTGCCTAATGTAAAAGTAGGATCTATAATTGAATACAAAATTACTATTACATCACCATACATATCTAATTTTCCAGATTGGGAATTCCAATGGGCAATTCCTGTAAATTATTCAGAATACACAACCTATATTCCTGAATATTTCACTTATAATGTACACCAAAAAGGATATCAAAAACTTGAATTGAGTAAAGATGGAAAATCCAGAACTATAAGTTATTCTTATAAGCCTCCAATTATGCCAGGTATGAGTAACTCGTCTGATGGAAGAAGAGAAAATGGAACCTTAGAATTCAATGAAAGCATTGTGAAGTATATTGCTAGAAATGCACCTTCTTTAAAAGATGAAACCTTTGTCAATAATATTAATAATTACAAAACCACAATTGTTCACGAATTATCAGGAACAAGATACCCTAATAGTCCATATAAAGACTACACAACTGATTGGGAAACTATTGTTAAAGGAATTTACGAAAGTGAAAATTTTGGTGATGAATTAAAAAAATCAGGTTATTTTGAGAAAGATATAGATGCTCTTTTAAAAGAAGTTACTGTGCAAGATGAACGAATTGCTATAATTTTCAACTATGTAAAATCAAAGATGAATTGGAACGAAGAGTTTAGTTTTTATTGTAGCGATGGCGTTAAAAAAGCCTATCAAGATAAAAAAGGGAACGTGGCCGAAATCAATTTAATGCTAATTGCTATGTTACGTTATGCAGGTTTTGATGCTAACCCTATTTTAGTGAGTACTCGGTCTCATGGGATTTCTTTATTTCCAAGTAAATCAGCCTATAATTATGTTATTGCGGGTGTTGAATTAAACAATCAGGTGGTATTAATGGATGCTACCAACAAGTTTTCTTTACCAGATATATTGCCCATAAGAGATTTAAATTGGTTTGGTAGAATAATTAGAAAAAATGGAAGCTCAACAGAAATTAATCTAATGCCAAAATCAAATTCTAAAGATGTTGTAAGCGTTATAGGAAGCATTGATGAAAAAGGGGAAGTGTCTGGGAAAATTAGAGATCAATATTTTGACTATAATGCGTTTCTTTTCAGACAAGCAAACAATGTTATTTCGAAAGAAAGTTATATTGAAAGAATAGAAAAAGAACATCAGGGACTTGAAATAGGAGAATATGAAGTGCAAAACAGTAACGATTTATCAAAACCAATTGTCGAAAATTATGGATTTAAATCAACGAATTCCGTTGAGATTATTGGTGATAAAATGTATGTTTCTCCATTTTTATTTTTTGCAAAAACTGAAAATCCGTTTAAGCAAGAAACAAGAGAATATCCAGTAGATTTTGTCTTTCCAACTCAAGATAAATATAACATTAGCTTAACCATTCCCGAAGGTTATGTTGTAGAAATGCTACCAGCTCCAATTGCAGTTTCCATACCGGATGATATAGCAAATTTAAAATATAACGTAACTAATATTGGAAGTCAAATTCAAGTGCTTTTCACATTGGATATTAACCAAGCTATTATTGGATCTGAAGATTATGAAATACTAAAAAACTTCTTTAAGGAAGTTGTAAATAAGCAAACAGAGAAAATAGTACTCAAAAAAGCATAGCGGTTTTTTTATTTGAGTTGTATATTTGACTAATGGATTTAACTCTCAACTAAAATGAATCTAAAAAACGCCCAACTAGAAGTAGACAATTGGATTAAAAACCACGGTGTTCGCTATTTTAACGAACTAACCAACATGGCGCAGCTTACCGAAGAAGTTGGAGAAGTGGCAAGAATAATAGCGCGTCGTTATGGAGAACAATCCGAAAAAGAAAGTGATAAAAATAAAGATCTAGGTGAAGAATTAGCCGACGTGGTTTTTGTAGTTTTGTGTTTGGCCAACCAAACCGGAATCGATTTACAAGCCGCTTTTGATAAAAAATTAGATTTGAAAACTAACCGCGATCACGAAAGACATCATAATAATGATAA
>CALPIE020000175.1 GCA_943323545.2 Bifidobacterium breve
CCTGAAATTATCTCGACCATTGGAGAGTATTTGATGGTTGGTGGTTCTGTGGCTTCGGCTGTTTCACAGTCTACTGTGGAAAGTGAAAATTAATAAACGTTTAAATACCTAACTAACTATGCAACCTCATCACGACCATACAACCAGTGCAGGAACATTAACCGGAACGGTGTTTACCGTTTGTGCGATGATTGATACGCACGACTATTTGAAAACGATTATTCTTGCCTTTGTTGGTGCTTTCGTGAGTTTTGTGGTTACGTTAGTTTTAAAAAAGGTAATGAAACGATTTGAGAAGTAGAATATACAAACAAATAGAAACCCCACTCGAAGTGATTTGAGTGGGGTTTTGAATTTAACGTTTTGCAGATACAAGAATATTGCGATTTCGAAGCACGAAAATTTGTTTGAAAACCTACACTTCATTTAACAACAGAACAGCTAATTTCTTATTGATGTTAGCTGCTGGCCTTCTTTCCACAGTGTCGTTGTAAGCCTTGTTAATATTGAGTTTTCGTGTCATTGTCTACTGTGATTGTTGGGCTGCGTGTCGGTGTATTTTTTATTTTTTTTGAATCGATGGAAAATTATTAAAAACAATTTTGTCTGTGTAGGTAAAGCAAGTTCTTTTGCAATTTTTGGTCTGTGCGTTGGCTTGTGCGAATAGCAAATGTGCTTGCTTTTAGGGTTGGCTACTAATTAAGTTGAATTGATCCATAAAATCTATCTATAACTTTCTTTATTTCAGCTCTCAATTTTTCCTTTTCTTCACCTTCTGGTATAGATTGTAAATCTTTTGACCACTTATCAAAGATTGCTTTAACATATTCGAATTGGGCTTTGTAGTCTTCCATATTTACAATTGGTTTAAATATTCATTTTGCTGTTCCTCTGTTAGTTCAGCTGTATTCCACCAACCATTTGCAGTTCTTTGAATAGTATGGCCGCATTCCTTATAAGGACAAGTTATAGGCTCTTTTTCTTTAGTTCCTGGCATTGCAAGTTTATGTTCCCAAACTTTAAACGGTTTGCCACACGATTGACATTTTTCAATTTCCATATTCTTTTTTTTATTTTTTATTTGATTATTTTACAAAATATAAGGCATAATTTATGATTTGTAAAGAGCAAATATTTTTATTTTGAAATTCTTTTATAAATAAAACAATCATTTTCTGAATCTAAAAAGGCATTTTCACTTTGTGCTACAAGTCTTTCCCAAGCTTTTCGAGAGGGTGGTGTTAAGTAATTCCCATCTTGAAAGGTAATTGGGCTTGACTGTATATCACTATTTAATTCAAATGAAGCAATTTGAATTATTTTTTCAGGAATGCCTTTTTTTGAAAATTCTGTATTTCCATTAATACTCAATAATTCACCCTTTGCAAGGTTGCTGTTTAAAACACGGACTTTGTAACTAAACCATCGCATTTCATCCGAAGGAATACTAAAGACTTTAAAAAGGATATCATCGCTATATTCTATATGCTCGAAAGAATATTGATATTGACGAATATTTCCGTCAATATCAATTGTTTCAAATGGTGTCATTATTTTACTTTTTCTTATCTCTTAACATTGCTCTAATTGATTGAACAGCCCTTTCTGATTTACTGACCATTACGGAACTAGTATTTAGACTAGCATCATTTGTAATTACTGTAATTTCATCACCAGCAAGTTTTAACTGAAATGCTTCCGAATGAACTAAACGCTGACCATTCATTAGAGTGTAAGCGGAAGATATAGTATCCGTTTTTACTGAAACCACATCTTTATAAAAGAATTCATTCGTTGACTCGTTTATATATGTGTTTTTTATCCAATTATAATGACATTTATAGCTACACAAATAATTTTCTGTAAATGCGAAAACTTGAATAGTCCAAATAGAATATCTGTTAAAACCATCCTTACCTTTTTTTGTTAAAATATCTTCTTGTGAAAAACCACTTGTATTCCAAAATATTGGTCCGACAACAAGCAGAGATTCAGCCACTAAATCTTCTTTTAAAACACCTAATTTGTCATATGGTCTGTTTTTAATAACTGCTTGAATATCTTCTTCTAGCCAAGAGTCCAGTTGATTTTCAGAAGGCAAGTTATTTTTTTTGGAGTATCCTTTAAATATCACTATCGGTACAATTGAAAATATTATTAAGCCCACAAGTGCTCCGCCACTGAAATTGCCTGAAGTAAGCATTCCAAACAATCCTAATACAGCAAATAATGCACAAGCACCAGCAGCTATTAGTACACCAATAGAAGTTTCTGTATAAGTAAACCATTCTCTAATTTGTTCTCTTTTTTCCATTTTGTTTAGTTTTTATTTGACTCAATATCTTGTTGTTACTTTTTCTTGTCTCTTAACATTGCTCTAATTGATTGAACAGCCTTTTCTGCTTTACTCACCATAACGGAACTAGTATTTAGACTAGCGTCATTTGTAATTACTGTAATTTCATCACCAGCAAGTTTTAATTGAAATGCTTCCGAATGAACTAAACGCTGACCATTCATTAGAGTGTAAGCGGAAGATATTGTGTCCGTTTTAACTGAAACTACATCCTTGTAAAAGAATTCATTTGTTGATTCATTTATATAAGTGTTTTTAATCCAGTTATAATGGCACTTGTAACTACACAAATAGTTTTCAGTAAAACAGAAAACTTGAATTGTCAAAACTGAGAATCTATTAAATCCATCTTTTCCTTTTTTCATTAAAATGTCTTTTACATCAAAGCCACTAACATTCCAATAAACAGGTCCGACAACCAATAATGTTTCAGCTACTAAATCCTCTTTTGATATACCTAATTTATCATATGGTCTGTTTTTTATTACTGATTGAATATCTTCTTCAAGCCAAAAATCTAGTTCATTCTCTGATACTAAATTTTGATATCGAGTATATACCAAGTATCCTAATCCCCCAGAAAAAGCAATTGTAAATAAGCCCATAACTATTGCCCCCATCGTTATTTCCCATACGCCCATGATTGTAAATATTATACTAACAATATATATATAATATAATAATATTGGATGTATTGCTTTTGCTAAAAACCATCTTCTAATTTGTTCTCTTTTTTCCATTTTGTTTTGTTTTTATTTGTTTATAAATTGATTAAAAAATTCATTCTGTGGGACGATTATGTTGTTTTCTAAAAACACTAAATCATCATCATCTAATTTTAATTCTAACATTTTCTCTAACAAATCCAAATAATTTGGCTCGGGTAAAAGCATGCCATTCCCTTCGAAAAATTCATAATTAATTATGGCAGAAAGGAAATAATATTTTGCATCATCTTTAATTTGAATTGCTGAATTAATATACTGTGTTATTTTTTTTATATCACTTAATGCTAATGATTTTATCCTCTTGCCATTTATATAGCAAATAGCACAATAAAAGTAACCGTCCGCATTAATAGGGTTGTTTTCAATTTCTAGTTCTAATAGTTTCTTTGCGATTTCATAATTTTTTAAGTTGAGATGTAATAAAGCAGTATTTACTTTATCGTTTATTAGTTTCCCACTATTTAAATACTGTTTTGACAGAATAGCATTTAATTTTAACGGATTTGTTTTTGTTGTAAAAACATTTATGCTATCGCAGAAATCGCATTTCATCGCCTTAGGCGCTAGAGAAGCTCCGCAGGATGCACAACATAGTATTTCTATTTTACTCATAGTTATTTCATTCCCATTCTTTTCATTAAATCATCAATGGCTTCCTGCCATTCTTTTGTTCCTATTTTTGAAGCACATTCTAAAAGCACTTTTATTTGAGTATTTTCATCAAGTTTAGATAAAATATTCTCTATTTGTTTTGTTTGATTTTCCATAATTTATTTTTTTGTATTAATAGATTTGAGATTTTTTGCGATTATGTAAAGAGATATTTCAATGAGTAATATTAAAATAAATGCAATAACATAAAAGTTGTCATTAAATTCATTTGGACTTAGAATTGCTAAAAAAAGTGAAGCAATACACAAGACAGGATAAATAAATGAAAGACTAATTTTATATCCATTACTTATATTGTCACTTGATAATTTGAAAATGACGATTGTATTGATGATTAAAACAACGTCAACCGAGAGCCAGTTGAAAAGCAAATATTTTGAAATGAGTAAACCAATGATTGTGTTTACTACAACTAATAATGAGCCGAGATAGATAATAATTTTTGACATATTTTTTCTATTAAAATGCCGGAGGTGGCGGTGGCGGTGGAGTTTGATTAAATAAATTAGATACTTCTGGAATTTCCGTAATTAAAACCCAATTTTCCATATCAGTTTTCCAAGCCATCGTTTGCTTGTTCACTCTAACATCAGCAATCAATTGCTTTAATTGATCAAAACTTAGTGGACCATTTTGCTGATTGTTAATTAAAACATAGTATAACATTGTGGGTGGTGGTGGTGGTGGTGTGTTTTGAG
>CALPIE020000176.1 GCA_943323545.2 Bifidobacterium breve
CCGGAAATTCAGTTATTAAAACCCAATTTTCCATACCTGCTTTCCATGCCATTGTTTGTTTATTTACTCTGACATCAACAATAAGTTGTTTTAATTGGTCAAAATTTAGTGGGCCATTTTGCTCATTGTTAATTAAAACATAGTATAAAGTTGCGGTTGGTGGTGGAGGTGGCGTGTTTTGAGTATTGAAATTTCCAGAAACATTACTCATTTGATTACCTACTCCAACACCCAAACCTAATCCTAAACCTGCACCCATTAAATTACCAGCAACGCCTCCTTCATTTTTAGCTGCATTATCTAAAACATCAAAACTTCTATCCATTTGATAAAGTTCTTTACCCGTTATTTTTACTTTGGCAGCTAGATCTTTTGCCTCTTTGAGTTTCACTACGCTAGGATCATCAAGAGGCACATTGATAGACATAAAGTAAAAATTAATAATCTCAAGTCCGAATTTTTTAAATTCATCAGAAATATTTTCTTGGCAGAATAGAGATAGTTCATCGAGGAAAACGTTTATTTCTAAAATTGAAATATTTTCACGTACTAATTTTTTAGAAATTAGGCTTGTTAAGGAAGATATTATTTTGCCTTTAAAATACTCTTGAATTTTTTCTGCTGAAAAAGAAGATAAGTTACCTGTTAATGTTTCTAAGAATATTCGAGGATTTGAGATCTTAAAGCCAAATTGCCCAAATGCTCTAACTGGAATTATTATGCCATATTTAGGGTCTTCCAATAATATTGGATTGGTTGTGCCCCATTTATTATCAAGTTTTGAAAGTAAATTAACATACCAAACTTCTGCTTGGAAAGGAGAATTACCACCAAAAGGGAGGTTGATAATTTTGTTTAGCAAAGGAATGTTTTCCGTTTTTACTGTGTGTGTCCCACTCGTAAATTCATCTAAAATTTCACCGCCCTTTATGAAAAAAGCGTGTTGTGCAGGATTAACAACTACTTGAGTTCCTATTCTCAAATCATTGGAAGGGAATTTCCAAATAAATTCGTTTTCTTCTGCTTGATATTTAACTACATCAATTAATGCCATTTTATTTCGTTATTTATTTTAAAGCAATCATTTTATTTATGTTGAATCTTTTGTGAGCTTTGGCAAAAAAAGGCTCTTTTGGTTTTGCTAAGAGTTGGATTGTGTGTCGGGCAAAACCCAATGTACAATTTGTACTGCTGGCTAAAATTGTTCTAAAAAATTTGTGGTAAAAAAAATAAAAATATAGAAGGGCTTGCTTTTTTGCATGCTGCGTGATATATCATTTGTCTATTTACTATATGTTTATTTAATTTACTCATTGATAATCTGAATTCTACTAGTCTTGTTTTTACTTTTTTATTTTAAAAAAAAATCTAAACTGGTTAACTGTTATTAAAAATATTTATAAATAAAAATAATCATTTTAGTCTAAAATACAATAAAATATATTAAATTAAATTACTAAAAATCAACTTGATTTTGATGTAGACCAGAGTCCATGTTGTAAAACAGGTATAATTATTACCGTTTTGCAATTTGGTGCTAACGCGTTTCTTGTGAACATGACGAATCCACCTCCAATTACTATTCAACACAAGTGTAAAACAATGAAAGAAAATTAATTATCGATTTGTATGATGCGAACAGGGAAAGTCATGTTCGGAAATTAGAAATAACTGAAAATTTACTTGAACGAATTACCGATTTCTGATTAAATTGCAGATAGTTGTGTGAATTAAGCTATCTCAAGCTTATAGCTAAAACAAAAAAAATCACTCAAAATAGAGTGACTTCGATCAAAAAATAAGTACTAATTTTTAAAACCCCATAATTTCATTTTGAATAGCTTGATGCGTGGCATAGCGAAAGCATCTGTCAACAGAGGCTAATTCCGCTGTTTAACTCCTAAAGTAGTTGAGAAAAGTTCGCTATTGCTACTCGCGGTTTAGCACTTATATGTTATGTGCTGTTATTTTTTCCAATTATGTATATGCCTTTCCAATTTTTAGGGAACTCCATTTCTTTCCATACTGTTTCAAATTTGTCAATACCCCAAAAGTCGTCTGTTACATAGAAGACCGCATAAAAAATCTCGTAATTAGTGTCACCAGTATAACCTTTTGTATCTGCAACGACTTGGTCTATTTGGGCTTTTAATTTTGTCTCTGTGTTCGCATATTTATATTCAACTGCTGTATGAATTTCAGGTACAAGTATGTCGGGGTTAAAGTTTTTGAATGATTTAAAAAAGCCCGATGTTGGCTCAAGGGCAGAGGGGAATACAGATTTGACAACAAACTTGACCGCATTGTAAACCTGTGGCTCACTTGTCGGCTTTGCATTTGTTTCATTAATAATTACCTGTGTATTACGCAGTATTCGTTCAAGATAGGTAACACCAGTTTGATTAAGTAATTTGTTAATGTAACTCTGCTGACTAAACTCAAACGGGCTCAGAAAATGCCAAAGTAGGCTTACTGTTTTACTATACATTTCGCCAGAACCATTATCAAATTCACTGTCAAACAAGTCCTTTATTTTGCCAGTAAATAAAGTTGAAAATTCTGTTTTAAAGTCCGCTAAATATTCTTTCAGAGTTGACGATTCTAGATACGCAATGATTAGTTTATAAACGGTCTTTGCTTTGTTTTCAAAGTTGTCTTTAAGTTCAACCTCTTTGTACATATAGCTTTCCTCTTCTTTTGCCTCATCTGAAGCATATTCCCACATAAATGATAATTCAGAGAAGTCGCTGCTCATACTCCATAAAGTCTCAACAATTTTACTTTCTCTATATTTTTGTTCGTTCGTCATTTGTCTTTTTTTAATTCGTAAATGTCGGCTGGATTTCGATCTATATATCACATAACGTCAGATCGTCTAAAAACCTCTTTCAAAGTCAAAAATCGAACTTAAATTCACTTAGAAATAACAATTTTAAGTAACTTTTAAATCAAGATGTTGAATTTTATTGTTTATAAGATTTGATTTTATTGTTCGTCTAAAAGCCTTAAAATAGAATTACTTCACTATCAAAAATAAATCCTAATTTTCAAAACCAATAATCTCATTCTGAATAGCTTGATGAATGGAATAGCGAAAGCTTCTGTCAACAGAGGCTAATTACACGGTTCAGCTATCGCTACTCGCGGTTTAGCCCTTATATGTTAGTAGTAGTTTTATTGTTGTCCATTATGATCAAGACTTATTTGCCCACCTGTTTTTATCTTTTTGATTTGGTCAAAGGATTGGCAAAATATCCAAATTGTCAATAATGTAAAAATAATTCCTGCCCATAAAAACACATTTTCAATTGTTGTCAAAGGCAAGAGAATTTTGTTTACAGGGTCGTCTTGTGTTTTCGGTTCAGGTATAGATTTAATTGTCGTAATGATTGAGAAGTAAGCACCCCAAGCTAAAGAGGATATAAAAACGAAAATGTCGGCCAATATTGATTTTCCTTTTAGTGAGTTTAAGTTGTCTTCTGTTACCAAATAGTATGTTTCTTGTCTTTGTCTAACAGTGGCTTGAACAAGACCGTTGGAAGACGTAATTGTTAAGTCTGCCATAATCTTATTGTTTTTTTGTGTATTCTATTCCGCTATTAGGATATTTCTTTTTTAACTCATCTGCTGTCTGCACCCTGAAATTTTCAAGGTCAGAAGGAGTCGGTAGGATTAGAGTGGGATTGCTATATAGAACTTTTTCTAATAGTTTTTCTAAAACACCAATTCTAAATTCATTGTCTAAAAGTTGATTAGCAATGTCGAAGTCACCAATTTTTATGCTCATTTTTTTTATTTAAAAGATTTTTATTCTGTTTTCTTGTCGTTAAAAATTACTACTAACTTAATTATTAAGCTGATATATTCTTTTTTCTTCAGACAAATCTTTATTATTTGAAAAGCTTTGCCTGTAAATTAAATTATTCGAACTAAAAATAATCATTTTAACACAATGGAATTCAAAACGAATGCAATTCCCTACAGATTAACGTAAAAAATACGAGTTCATCCGAGGTGCTATTTCAGCACCTCAAAAATTAACGCTTGTTTCATTTGTTTGATTAGATTGAGTTGTTTTTGAATGTTCATTTGATGTTTTTCCATTTGAACGATTTTAAAAATATTCTTTCGGACCTTTTCCGGATTGATTGTTAATTTTTCTACTCCTATTTTGATGAGGTCAGACAATTCTCGTAGACGAATAAACGGAATAACGGAACCAATCAAATGTGGATGAATGGCTTTGCCTTGCCACATTCCAAATAATAACCAGTATAATTCTTCTTTGTCCTGGTCATTTTCACAAAGACAAACAAAACAATTCGGACAAGGGGTTAACAGTGGCTTTCCACTGTTCTTTCCTTTGTTTAAAATGAAAAAGTATGATCCTTGATA
>CALPIE020000177.1 GCA_943323545.2 Bifidobacterium breve
GGCACAGTAACTGTTGCAGAACATTGTCCAGTAACCGTAGTTAAAGTTGGAACATTAGCCACAGGAGCTGTGGTATCGTTTACAATTACTGTTTGATTTTGAGTTGATGTATTTCCTTTGGCATCAGTATAAGTCCAAACAATAGTAAAAGTTCCTTGTGTGTTATAAGTGAGTGGACTAGCGGTTGTGCTAGTTATTGTTCCCGAGCAATTGTCGGTAGCTGTTGGCGCAGTAACAGTTGCAGAACATTGTCCAGTAACCGTAGTTAAAGTTGGAACATTAGCCACAGGAGCTGTTGTATCGTTTACAATTACCGTTTGATTTTGAGTTGAGGTATTTCCATTTCCATCGTTATAAGTCCAAACTATGTTAAAAGTACCCTGAGTGTTATATGTTAACGGACTTGGAGTTGTTGCGGTAATTTGTCCATAACAATTACTAGTAGCTGTTGGAGCAGTAACAGTAACTGTACATTGTCCTGTTGCATTTGGCAAAGAACCAACATTTGGAACTGGTGCTGTAGCCACACATCCATCATTTATAGTTAAAGTTTGAGCGGAAGAAGTAGAGGTGTTACATGTTCTGAATACAGTAACGTTAGCGGTTCCAGCAATGGCAACATCAGTGCCAGTAATAGCTGCAGTTAATTGCGTAGCACTTACAAAAGTAGTTGTTCTATTAACACCATTCCATCTTACAATATCAACATTTTCAAAGTTAGATCCAGTTACAGTTAATGTAAAGGCACCTGATCCTGCAGTTCTAGTAGAAGGAGAAATGGACGTATTCGTTGGGTTTGGTTTTACAGTTACAATTACTTCATCTCTATTACTTTTAACAGGAGCTAGCTTCCAAGTGAAAAATTGGAAGAAAGTTCCAGTGCCACTATTTCCTGTAATTGATATGTTACCGCTTGTAATTGGATAAGTAATACCCCCATTGGCTCGGGTTAAATTACCTCCTCCAGAAAGTTGTCTTGAAACCAATCGAAGTCCAGTAGCTACCGGTAAAAAGAAATCTAGTGTTATGTCTTTCGTACCTGTTGTAGTTAGATTTATAACTTTTGATTCAAGCATTACACCAGAACTGTTTTGCAACTCTACCAGTATGTCACCAACAAGAGAATTAGATATAGAAACTGAATTTAACTTTGTAGGTGTTGTACAATTAAATATTAAATAACGGTTAGCAAGGGTAGTATTACTAACTCCAGATCCTGAAACAGCAGGACCAACATTAGCCAATGCAACTTCTCTTTCTACCCAATAAGAGCGTGTAGAAGTTAAAGTTGGTGTAGTATAACTTGCTGTTGATGCTAATTCTGTAGTAGCATTTACTGTATCATACCATCGTATTGTTCCTGATCCAGTAGCTGTTAAGGATGCAGTTTGGTTATAACAGATAGTTAAATCACTTGCTGTAGGAATTGTGGTAGTAGGTACCATTGTAACATTCAAAGTAGTTGTAGCTAAATTGGTAAGACTCACGCTATGCATTTGTGAAGTATATCCTGGAGCTTCAAAGATTACATTATAAGTACCTGCAATTTGTACTTTGTGATAATCTCCTTTTGTTGGAGATGTTTCAACCCAAGCACCAAAATTATCTGCATTACCTCCTACATATACTTTGGCGTGTAATGGATTTCCAGATTGATCAGTTACTATTCCGTGTAAACCATAGTTTGCTTGCTTCATAAAATTTAGTAAAGCCTGTCTGTTTCTGTCCCAAAAAAATGGGAGTGTGTTAGCAACTGGAGTTTTTGCATTTGAGATTTCAACTGTAATTTCTTTACAATGATCAAAATAATTACTCGCATCCTGTCTTCCACCATATACTGAATACCAAGCTGCACCATTGGTTACACCTGGCATCTGTCCGGTATTATAGACGGCATCCATATAATCTAAGTTACCATCTGCAGTCTGACATAAACCAGCATATTCCTCAGAAATATATTTCAAATATAAGTCGTGTGGATGGTAGCTAAATGCACCAGTTCCTGGAGTGTTAGAAGTATCAAGAGGATAATTTATTACCTCTGTTCCTCCATGGTAATTGGCTGCTAATACAAAATTTCTACTTGAAGTATAGTTCATAAAAGCGATTGTCTCAGGTTGATATACCATACTATCATTATGAAGTCCACCTATCGCATCAGGATAATTTCTATTCAAATCAGATCCTGTTGAATTAGCTCTTGTTGGAGTAATAGCTCCGAAAACATCATTTCCAGCCGTTTTATAAGATCCATCAGGATTTGCTAAAGGACAGATGAAAATTTCAGTTTCATTTACAAGATTGGTAATTTCTGAAAGGGTTCCGTAATTGGTTAACAATTCGTCAATTAAATGCATCATCGTTGGATAACCAGTAATTTCATCACCATGCATAGAAGATGTGTAAAAGAATTCTGGTTCTGTTTCATCTGTTGAAGCGTTATCTGAAATCTTTAAGACGTACAACTTTCTTCCAAGTGCAGCAGTCCCAATTTCTTGTAAAGTACATAAACTAGGAAAAGTAGTTGCCCAATATTGCATTTTTGCTACATACTCGCTATATTTTGGATAGGCATCCCATGTAGTATCCCAAGCGTTTGTAGCTCTATTTGAGCTTGTAAAAAAATTTGCTGGAAGCTCATTATCTTCTTTAGTTACTTTAAAAGCTAATCCGTAAGTTAAAAATTTTTCAAATTGTGTAGCATTAGCATAGGCCTCAACCTCTAAATCATCATAATTAACATGTTTGTGGCTTACAGATAGGATGCTATTTAATTCTCGAAATTGCGTTTTATTGTTAGCTTTAAAAGTAAATATAACTTCTTCTTTTTCTTTAAGATATTGGTTTGCTCTTTCTAAATCACTATTTTTTTGAGCATAAGAAATGCTTGATATAAAAATAGTTAATATCAATATATAAGTAAATTTTTTCATATTTGATTTGATCTAGAGTAACAAAACTAAATAATACTTTTTATCACGCAAAATTTTTTACCGATTAAATGCATATATATCTGATAAAATACTTAAAAAAACTTTATAATTAATATAATTCTTACAAAATAATAAAATACAATTCAGTTTGAAGATATACACTGTATTAATATAAATTGATTCAGATAGTTATAGGCTATTTAGTGAATTTAAGATTAGATGGTAATTTTAAATAATTATAACCCGTTGGCTGTAATTAAGCACTTTCAATAATATTATGGTTGTTTTGACCACGAATTTTCAAATTTTAAATTAGCTGAACGCAATAATTTGTTCATCTTTGACGAAAATTCGAATTTAATCAAATAATTATTACAAAAAATTCGTGACTCGAGACCAAACGTCGAACAGACAAAGTAATTATTGGTAGAATTATTTAAAGTAAAATAAATTGATAGGATATTGCTCAAAATACTGAAATTCAGTATCTTGAATTTGCAAAACAAAACAATATCTATGTCAAATATAGTAAAAAAATACTTAAGAATTTTAGAAGTTATAAGTTCTGCGAATTGTGAATTAGAATGCAAATCAGATGTTGGTAGAAAAAAAATGTCTGATTTAGAACTTGGTTTTATGGTAATAAACCTCACGGAGTTTGTTCCGTATCTGATGTTTTTCATTCTTATGTTATTCTTTAAACTACTTTTGTTAAACTTTCACAATCCTTATAAATCTAACTGGGTTTAACTAGGAAGATTTGTCGTTAATTTTTAAGGTTAACCGAAGTCAATTTGCTAAAATTTGTATTCAGCTTATGTTTGAGTTTTAATTGATGTCAAAAAAAAATAGATTTTTAATTTATAAGTTTATTTTTGTGCGTTATAATAACTCAATTGACACTATTTAATTGGATATTATACTCGTTCATAACTTAATAACGCCTTCCTTAAACATGAAAATTATTATCCTTACCCCAATGGAAATAGAACAAGAGAAAGTACAGGATGCTTTGTCTCGAATTCCTGATTTAAAACATAATTATGAAGTTGTGGTGTCTGGCATTGGAAGGGAGAGCGTAGCTAAAGCCTTGATGCAGTTACCACTTCATGATGTTTGTATTTTAATGGGGTTTGCCGCTATAGTTGGAAATCAAAATAATTTACCAGCCTATTTAGGATTTGGAAAACCAATAGAAATAACGAATTCTTCTTTATATGGCTATGAAGGTGGTTTGTTTGAAAATGGAGCGCCAATTTTTTCAGAGTCCAAAACAAAACTTCCTAGTTTAGCATCACTGACTTCCGATAAATTTGTACGAACAACCGATTTGGCTGCGCAAACCATAATTAATATGGAA
>CALPIE020000178.1 GCA_943323545.2 Bifidobacterium breve
GCTATACTGTTGCGGGCTTAAATCCCGGCACCTACAACTTCACAATAACGAATGGAGGTTGTACTTCACTTAACTCAGCAGATGTTGTGATAAATTCAAATGGTACAACCAACAATATTTGGGATGGCGTTGGATGGTCGCTTGGCCATATTCCGGATAACGATTCAGAAAGAATTATTTTTAATAGCGATTATACTATTGCAACCGATTTATTTGGATGCTCATGCTTGATTAACCCAGGTGTAAATGTTATCGTTAATTCAGGAATAAAATTAACAATAACATATGATTTAAATGTCGCAACAACGAGTACTATTACATTTGAAAATAATGCTAGTTTAGTTCAAATTGATAATGTAGATGCCAATAATAATACGGGCGAAATACGCTACAAAAGAAATACTTCCTTAAAAAGATATGATTATACCTACCTTTCATCTCCTGTTGAAGGTCAAATTGTTAATAATGTAACTCAAGCTCCTCTAGTAACTGGACCAGTTTACAAATGGAATCCTATAGTTATTAATCCAAATGGTGGTCAAGGAAATTGGGAAAATGCGCTTGGAGATACTATGGTAAAAGCCAAAGGATATACCGTTCGAAGTCCTGATAGTTTTCCATTTACTGCCACTACTTATTATGGTCTTTTCAAAGGCGTTCCGAACAATGGCATTATTAATACACCGGTTTCTAGAGGTGCTATGGTTGAACCAATTATTACTATTCCACCCACTATTCCACCACCACCTTTTATTGGCAACAATGGAACTATTATAAACCCATGGGATGATAATTGGAATCTAATAGGAAATCCATACCCTTCTTCAATTCGTGGCAGTCAATTTTTATTAGACAACCAAACTAAAATTGAAGGAAATATTCGAATATGGACACACGCTACTTTACCATCGCAATCACAAGCGCAACCATTTTATGGTTCTTTTGGCTACAATTATACACCAAATGATTATTTGTCCTATTCTTTTACCGGAACTAGTTGCTGTCCATTAGCACCTAATGAAATATATATTGGAGCTGGACAAGGGTTTTTTGTTCAAATGATAAATGGTCCAGCAGCTACTGATTTTGTAACTTTTAGTAATACTCTGAGAGGTACTAGCTATGATAATAGTTTCTTCTATAGAAATGCTAACCCATCTTCAGCATCCAATACAAATGTTTCTATTGATGTTAACAATTTAAAAAGAAACAGAATTTGGTTGGATTTAGTCAATTCGTCCAATCAATCGAGTAGAATTCTGATTGGAAATATAGAAGGAGCTACAAATGGAAAAGACAATCTTTTTGATGCCAATGCAGAAACAATTAGTTCTTTTTCATTCTACTCTTTAATAAGTATTTATAAATTTATCGTTCAAGGTAGGGCATTGCCTTTTGATATAACAGATGAAGTTCCCTTGGGAATAAAAGTGCCAACTGCAGGAAACTACTCTATTGCCATTGCTGCAGTTGACGGTGCTTTTGTTGAAAAGAAGGTTTTCGTAAAAGATATGCTTTTAAATACGGTTCATAATTTAAAAATAGCACCTTATCAATTTACTTCTGCTGCAGGCCAATTTGACAACCGATTTAAAATCGTATATCACAATGCAACAACATTAAATAAAATTTTAGATTATGAAAACACCGTTAATGTAATAGCTAATGATATTATTGAAGTACAATCCACAAATGAACCAATAGAATCAATAGCCGTATTTGATATATTAGGAAGAACATTAGGTACCTACAATAAAATTAACGCCAATGAATTCACCATTAGTAATTTAATAAAAAACAATACAACCTTGCTATTAAAAGTTAAACTTCAAAACGGAGCAGTTGTAGATAAGAAAGTGATTTATTAAATTAAGTATATAAAATATAAACCTCAAAAAAGACCTTGACTTTAATTAGTTAAGGTCTTTTTTTTATAACTAATTAATAGTCAACTTATCAACAAAATTTTTATGTGTATTTATTTTTTATAGTTTTGTATTATATAAACCTATTTTAAATTATACGCCATGAAATTTCTATTTTATAAAACTTCTATTTTATTACTTTTTGCCTTTAATTTCACATTTTCTCAAATTGGAATTGGAAACACCGATCCGAAATCAACCCTAGATATTACTGCTACAAATGCAACCGGAACAACAACAAATGTAGACGGAATAATTATACCAAGAGTAACCAGAGAACGAGCCCAAAGTATGACAGCGGCAAATATTGCTACTGCTACAATGATTTATATCAATGAAGTAGTTACAGGTTCAACAACAGGAACAACTGCTAATGTAACTGCTATTGGATTTTATTTTTTTAATGGTACTACTTGGGAAAAAATAACCACAGGCCCAACTACTAATTGGTCTTTAATTGGTAACTCAGGAACTACTGCCGGCACCAATTTTATAGGAACCAATGATGTTCAGGATTTTGTAATTAAGACCAGTACAGTTGCGAATACACCTATCGAACGAATTAAAGTTACTTCAGCTGGAAATGTGGGGATCAATGCTACAACTCCAACAGCAACTGCTTTACTTACTATAAATCCAAATACAAATACAATAAGAAGCGGTATTGATATGACAATGACCAATGCAATTTCAGCTGCTACTGGTTTAAACATTACGGCAGGAGCCGACACTGTAAACGGAATTACCGTCACGCATAATAGCGCTTCAACATCGGCAAGCTTTTACGGAATCGGAAGCGTATTGTCATCCACAAATATTGTTTCTGGTTACAATGGATATAGAAATAGTACTGGTAAAAGTTATGGGCTTTATGGCGTTAACGGAATCCCCGGCACTTATGCAACCAATGCCAATACATGGGCTGCTTTCCTACAAGGAAGAACAGTTATTTCTTCCGACAGTGCACCTACTTCGTCAGTAGGAACAGATTTAGAAATACAAAATACAACTACTGGAGCAGCTGCACCAGCAACAGTTTCATTAAGACAAACGAATCAACTTCCAACTACTGGAACAGTTATGGCAAACTTGAATTTTGGAGATAACTATGCCACAACACCTCAGGCAAGAATACAAGTGTTGCGCGATGCTGCTGGGGGTTCTGGCGATATGCCAACCGCTATGACATTTGCTACTACTCCAGATGGTAGCTCCATACTTACCGAGAGAATGAGAATTGATAATGCAGGCAATGTGGGTATTGGCACTAACGCTCCTACAACTATTTTAGATGTTAATGGTGCTTTATCTTTGAGAGAAGGAATAGCTTTAACCTTTGCTGCCGGAGCCAATACACCATCACTTGCAACAAGCCCTTCATCTGTTTATCGAATCATTGGTCCTTCATCAGCATTCCGTTTAACTTCATTAACTCCCGTAACATCGGCCAATGGACAGATTGTAACTTTAATAAACACAACTTCACAAGATTTTACTATTGTAAATAATTCAGGAGCATCAGTAAACAGTATTTCTTGCCCAGGCGCTTCAGATTTGACACTTTCTGGCATTAGTTCAACAGTGACATTAATGTACAATACATCATCATCAAGATGGATTGTAATAGGAAGTTCTGATAATCCTTACGGAAGAAATTTAAAGTCATCAAAAGGAACATCAGACATAACTACTACTACCAACGGATTTGCAGACATGTCAGATATGACTATAACATTTACCCCTAAACACAATACGGTATATGTAAATTTTAGTGCAAGTGGCGACATAGATATTGCAAGTGGCTCTCCTCAAGGATATGTTCAATTTAAAGTTTTAAAAGACGGTACTTCGGTCGGAGGCACAGTCTCATTAGGGACCGATTTAGATTATGACGATTTAGCAGGTACAACGATTGTTTCTGCATGGAATGCACATTTCACTATGTATCCGGTGACGGTTACATCAGGAACTTCTACTACAATAAAAATACAATGGATGCGTGATGGTTTTGGTTTAGGGTCAAAAGCTGCAAGAAATCGAGTTACAACTAATCCAGATTATTCACACAGAAGTTTAACAATCTACGATTAGATAAACTTAAACATACCTCAAAAACTTCCAAAAAGACCTTGTTTTCAAATAGCCAAGGTCTTTTTCGTTTTCATACGCTTCCCGCTCAAAAGAAATATTGCGATAGGCCATTTTCCTATCCTTACATTGCACAAGCCGAAACAAATATTCTACAAAATACCATACATAAAAAGGCAAGATCAGCAACTCCAATTGTTGACTTAAATGAATGCGCTCGTGGTTCATAAAAATGGCATTCTCTTTAATTGCAGCATCCGTCAAAATTACAA
>CALPIE020000179.1 GCA_943323545.2 Bifidobacterium breve
AAAATCAAAGAATACTTCTTGGAAATCGGTATAAGTTCCCAAGTAATTGATGCAAATAAAATAGAAAAAGATGTAGATAAATATGGCTTTAGCTTACAAAACATTTCATTAGCCATTTTAGCAAAACTGGATGGAATACCTTGGAGATTAGATTCACCCAAAAAGAATGAATTAATTGTTGGTATTGGGGCATTTAGAGACACAACAGAAAACATACAATATTTAGGTAGTTCATTCTCATTTGACAATACAGGCAAGTTTAATAAGTTTGAATATTTTCCAAAAAGTGAATTAAAGATTTTAGCAGGTTCAATAGCAAATTCAGTTCGTAATTTTAGAGCTATCAATGAACAATTAGAGCAATTAATTATTCATTTCTACAAGAAAATGAGTCAAGATGAATTACAACCAATAGAAGATGCAATACACAATTTAGGCTTAGACATTCCAATAACAATTGTTTCAATTAATAAAACAGTTTCTGAAGATATAATTGCGTTTGATAACGAAAATGAGCAATTAATGCCTTTAAGTGGTATTTATATCAACTTAGGGAATAAAAAATACTTATTGTTCAATAATTCATTACACCAAAAAGATTTCAATGTCAAAAATGAAGGTTATCCATTTCCGATAAAATTATCAATTGATAGTACAGATAAATCTAAGATTGATGATACAAATGAAATTAAAAAATTAATTGAGCAAGTATATCAATTCAGTAGAATGTATTGGAAATCAATGAAACAACAAAATTTACCAGTAACAATCAAATACCCAGAAATGGTAGCCCAAATTGCCCCCAATTTTGAAGGCAACGAAATCCCATCCTTCGGCAAGGATAATTTATGGTTTTTATAGAATAGAATATTATGGAATATACATTTGAAGAAATAAAAGAGGCTTATTTAAAATTAAGAACCTATATTTATTATGACTCCTCGAATCTTTTTATGCGAGTTTCTCTTGCAGAGTTTGAAACCGACGAATATGAGCCACAAGAGTTTTTTGATCGCTTCTTTATTAATAATAAATATGTTTCTGATCATAAAATTGAAGCGCCAGATAATCTTGATTCGATAGATAAAAAACTGTTCATTTTAACTTATGCTTTAAATAATTATCATGAAAAGCCTGAATATATAAATTACCATCTTTCAAAAATAGAAGGACGTTGTTTACCTAAAAAAATTGAAAATGAAAATGCCGACTTTGATTCTACAATTATATCAAATAAACGGACGGCTGATTCTTATGACATCTCAAGAATTTCAATTTTTATAGAAGCATCTATTGAACTTCATATTATTTCTGTATTATGGATAATGAAAAAAGGGTTTGAACTTGACCGAGGATTATACAGTAATTGCTTTGGTAACAGATTGATTTTAAATAAAAATAAGGATGCTGTAGTTCAAGGTTCGTCCTTATTTAAACCTTATCCTCGACAATATCAAAAATGGCGTGATTCTGCAATAGAAGCTGCACGTTCTTGTTTATCAAAAAATGAAAATGTCCACATCTTAAATTTAGATATAAAAGACTTTTTTTATTCTGTAAGAATACCTATTGAAGAAATTGGTACTCAATTTTCCTTTCCATCATCTACAGAAAATCTTTATGTTGTTTTTGCTAAAATACATGAATTTTTCACCAAATTATTAGTAGATAAGTACAAATATCCTTACAATATTAAAAGTGAAGTTCTTGACAAAAATGGAGAGATTTCTAAAGTTGTTTTACCCATAGGTTTATTGTCATCATTTGTTTTAGCAAATTATCATTTATCCCCATTTGATGAAAAAATTTGTTCCCAAATTCGTCCAAAATATTACGGTCGTTATGTAGATGATTTATTGATAGTTCTTTCATCACCTGATATTACTCTTCCCTCAAATTTAAAACCATCTTCTTTCAATATTGAAGATTACAAAAAGTGGTTATCAACAAGCAAATATTTGCAAGATGAAAAGCTACCAATTGAGTTAAAAAATCTTACTTCTCTTGAAAAATTTGTATTGAATATTTTTTCACCAATTATCAATCTAATTTCCACACCAAAGATTTTTGTTAATAATACCAATAGCCATAAGCATTTATTAAAAATACAAGGTTATGAGAGACTTTATTGTCAAAGTGACAAAAGTACTTTGTATTATTTTGACAAAGATGAAACGACACTCGTCATAGATAAGTTAAAAAAAGATTTAGAGGAAAAATCAAGTGAATTTCGTAACTATGAAGATGCTGAGGGTGCTGATGATTTTGAAAAAAGTGCTTATCATTTATTGTATGATGGCAGTGAAGGAAAAGTTCGTACTCTTAAAGATTATAGAGAAGATAGATTTGGTTTGTCAGTTTATTTGTCTAAGAGAATTTTTAATGCTTTAAGAAGTAATAATCACATTTCTAAAGATGAGGCTTCAAAAATTGTTAATTTTTTTAAAGGTACAAATGTATTAAGTCTCTATCCTCTTTGGGAAAGAGTTTTTACATTTCTATTAGTAAATGGTCATGCGCTATCATTTGTTGAATTTTATTTAAATTGTGCAAATGCTATTGATAAAATGAAATTAAAAAATTATCCAATTACTCTTGAACAATCTTTAGCAACTGATACTTCCAGATATTTGGAATATGCACATGAACTTTCACTTTCTCTTCACCCTTCATTTATTTCAAATCTGAAAATCGCAAAAAAAACCTATGAATATTCATTTAATAATTTGAAAAACGCAAAGAATTTCTTCCAACTTCATTATTCGCCAACAGATGAAAATTCATATTTTATCAATCGCTTTCGGGAATCAAACCTCGTTAGACATCATTATACTGCTCAAACTTTGATTTCTTATACAAATGATGATACTTCTATTAAGAATATTAAAAATTTAACAGAAGTCAAACTAGATTTTGAAAAATACAATATTGCTTCAAACTTAATCTTAAATTCGCCTCGTTTGCTTAAGTTTTGGGAGTGTTGTTTATCATCTTTTTACGAAAAATTATCAATTATTCAACCAATACATGATGATACATTTCTCTTCGATTTTAATACTACAGAAGAAAATAAAAAACATCATTTAAATAAATCATTTGAACTTTTTAAGTCAGCAAATTCAAAACATTCAAATTCATATTCTGATATTGATAGTAATGATATTTTCCTACTGTTACCAAATAAAGATAAAACAGATTATAGCCTTAATGAAATTGTTGTGAATCACAAAACGAGAAATCTTACACCTCGTATCGCAGTAGTAAATACTAAAATTTTGGATAAAAACATTGAAACAGCTGTTCAATCAAAACCAAATTTAGAAAAAGACAGGTTTGATAATTTATACAAAATTTTTAAACAAGCAAAGTCAGAGAAGGCTGATATTTTATTGTTTCCTGAATGTTTTGTTCCAGCAGAGTATTTGGATAGAATTGTTTGGTATTCGGCTAAAGAACAAAAAATGATTATCACAGGTTTAGAACATATTTCTATTAATGGTTATTCTTTCAATTTTATTGTGACTATACTACCTTTTGAATTAAATGGTATAAAGGATGCTGTTGTAACATTTCGTCTCAAAAATCATTATTCTTATGGTGAAGCTGAACTAATTCAAACGAATCACTTAAAAGTTCCAAGGTTAAAAACAAAAACTTATGATTTATTTAATTGGAGAGGCATATATTTTTCATCATATTACTGTTTTGAATTAGCTGATGTAAGAGATAGAAGTTTGTTTAAGAGTAAAATTGATTTAATGATTGCAAGTGAGTACAACAGAGATACCAATTATTTTTCAAATATAGTTGAATCTATTGCAAGGGATTTACATGTATACGTAGCCCAAGTTAATACAAGTCATTTTGGAGACACAAGAATAACTCAACCTGCTGATACAGTTAGGAAAGATATTTTGAAACTGAAGGGTGGACTAAATGATACATTGTTAATAGGGGTCATAGATATTGAAGGTCTTCGTTCATTTCAAAAAAACTTATTTTTAACAACAAAAAATCACGATATTTTTAAACCTTTACCTCCAGACTTTGATGTTGAAAATGTTTATAAAAGGGAAAAAAATCATCAATTTTTCAAATAGCACAATATTAATTAGTTGTAAATCCAATTGTCACAGAAAAGGAAATATGGTCTTCCTTCTTTTCGTCCTTTTACAAAGAAAATCTTATCTGCAAGGGTAATACAAGCTTCACTGCGTTGCGCCCTTGCATATACCATTCCAAGCCTATTCGTCGGAACTCCTCACTTACGGCTTTCCA
>CALPIE020000180.1 GCA_943323545.2 Bifidobacterium breve
ACAGGTTAGTTTATCATTCCTAAAAAACAAGTGCATCATTCCTGTATTCACCAAGGACAATGAAACTACTCTCTCACATCAAGAGTTTATTGATACCACTTGGAGTGCAATAAAGAGCATATTTCCTAATGAGGTCATAGAAGAACCTGAGGTACGTGTATCACATCAAATTAAAGGAAGAACTCCTGATGCCATTCATATTCCTGTAAAAGAGTTGCATGAAAATCAGAAGACTACTTACTATGAACGCATGGCATTCATTATCAGAATACCATCCATTACAGAAACTATCAATGGCAATACTCTTGCTTTGACTGTTGGTGGAGTAAGAGCACTCAACACAGAAAATCTGTATAACAAAAAGACTTATGAGAAATTCAAGATTTTTATAGGTTTTCAGAATATGGTGTGCTGTAATTTATGTATAAGCACAGATGGCTTCAAAGATGAGCTAAAAGCCATGTCAGCTATCGATTTAGAAGATAAAATACTGCAACTTTTTACTTCCTATAATATGCACCGGCACATTCATTCTATGGAGCAACTTACTGAATATTCTCTTTCTGAAACTCAATTCGCTCAACTCATTGGCAAGAGTAGATTGTACAATTTTCTACCTAAAAAAGAGAAGTTATTACTGCCTGAGTTACTACTTACAGATGGTCATATAACCACAGTTGCCAAAGATTATTATCAAGATGAAAGCTTCTGTAAAGATGAAAGTGGAGATATCAACTTATGGAAGTTTTATAACCTATTAACAGGTTCTAACAAATCTTCGTATGTTGACACGTTTCTAGATAGAGGCGTGAACGCTTTTCATTTTACTGAAGGTATATCGCACGCACTGAATGATAGAACTTCAAACCATGCGTGGTTCATTCAATAGTATACTTGAAAGAGGTTAATGTAACTGTTAACCTCTTATTATTTAACCTTTAAAAATTTATAATATGGATATTTTTCTAATTCTAATAGGAGGAGTAGTGATAAGCTTTGTTGCTGGACTGCTGGTAATACTTTTTTGGTCAAATGAGGATATTAGCACTTTTTCTGTATTTGAAATCACAAAACATGGTTTCTATTCCATATCATTACTTGCATTAATCATTGCTTTTATTTTTATATCATTAATGTAGGAGTAGTTACTAGAAATAGAGGTTGGTATAATAATCAGCCTCTTTTCATATTTTTTACAAGTATTAGTTGTAATAATTATTGTTTTTTTAACAAATCAGACAATAAAACAAGTTGTTCTTTCAGATCTTTTATATGATTTTCATAAGCTTTTCTTTCATTTTCTGCAATACCAGTCATGTACATTACGGTAGAGGCTTGTCCTCCTTGTTGTTGAAAATTTTGAAGAATATATGTGTCTTCTTCACCTATAAGACTTGTTAAAGAAACTCCTAGAATTAGACTTAACTCCTTTAATCTATTCAAAGTAGCATTCTCAGGATTTTGTTCTATTCTACTTAATGCCTGTTGGGTAATATTTAGCTGACTAGCAACATAATCTTGACTATATCCCAAGCTCTCTCTGAGTACTTTTATGCGATTAGCTTTAAACTTTTCTTTGTTAGTATTTTCCATGGTGCTAAGATAATAATTGATTTGTAATTTACAAATATCTATTGTGGGTTTTAAAATTAGTTTTTATTTTATTTGATAAAATTCTTATAATAATGAAAAAACTAATTCTTCTTTTAACAATAACAACAATATTATTCAGTTGTAGTAGTGATAGTAATTCAAATAACAACAATAACTCAGTTGACCCAGCATGTCAATCTCAAGATTTTGTTACAAAATTTAATAGCATTCCAAACAATGCTACGTATAATGATATTAAAGCAGTTTTTAATGGTGTAGATGGAGATAATTATAGAAATGATCAAATAGGAAATTCAGTTCTTAGATTTTATAAATGGTATCCATGTTCAGATCATAATTACTATGTTGATTTTTGGTTATTTGATAATACAACATTACTTACTAAAAATAGAACAATTTATGATTATTCAAATTCAAGCAATAACGTTACATCTACTTCATTCTCATTATTAGCTAATGGAATGTCCTACAACCAAATTAAAACTATTTTAAATTGTGATGGAGATAATTACAGGGTAGATGTTGACACAAATATTTATTACTATAGATTTTATAATTCAAATGACACTTCTAAGTATATAGATGCATGGATTAAAAATGGCGGTGCCATTTTGTTACAAAAAAACTTATGAGCAATATGACAAGATACATTTATATATGCCTTTTGTTTTCTAGCATTTCATACAGTCAAGACCTCCACCATCAAATGTTGTCGTCTCAAGGAACAAGCAAAGTATTACCTAATGGCATTTATGTTAGTCAAACTATAGGGCAACAAAGTGTAACCGGTAACTATACTTCAGAAAACAAAACATTTGGACAAGGCTTTCAGCAAAGTGTTTGGAGCAAATACATCAGTAGTAACACTAACAATTCTATCACAACAATTACCTATCCTAATCCATTTATTTCTGCTATAAACTTTCAATTCTCACTACCTATAAAAGAGCCAATTAAAGTTAGTGTTTTTGATGTAAGAGGTAGACTTATTTTTTCACAAGAAAAACAAGCTATTAATAACATTCTGTCAATTGATCTTCAAAATCTTGCTTCAAGCAATTACTTAGTGCAATTATCTGCACAAAACTTTATATACTATACTCAAATACTTAAAAAATAATGAAAAAGTTATTTATTACAGGTGTTTTGTTATGTTTAATACAGACAATTCAAGCGCAAGAAGTCTACTTCTATTCTGGGAAGAACTTCACAACCTATGATTTTAAAAACAGCTCTGGGAATAGCAATCCTAATCTTAAAAGTGGAACAGGTGCTTTTTATGAAGTTGGATACAATAAAAATCTTAAGTATGATAGATTTTCCTATTCATTAGCCGTTGCATTGAATGAATACAATAACACAGGTGGCAATACAGCTAACAGCTATAATTGGAATACACAATATTTAGGAGTACAATCAAGATTATACTATTCTTATTTAAAGGGAAAAGACTATGACTTGCTAAGCACTATAGGATTAAACGCTAGCACTCTAATGAGTGGAAAACAGCAAATCAATGGAACCTACTATGATTTGACAAAAGAAAAAGAATTTACAGGATTTTTGTTATCTCCATCTATAGGATTACAATTCAAATACAATGTAGCTAACTTAGGTTATGTGAGTTTAGGATATAACTACGTGAAAAGTTATAATCTAACAAATTCTACTAATCAAAAACTTGGATTTACTACTAATCAGTTGCAATTCGGAGTGCACTTTGAACTAAAATCTAAGAAAGTCAATCAAGAAGCTATTAGTCCATCTACTGTAGTTAATAATACTCCCAACAATAACAATCAAAAAGTTGAAGTTGAGGTATCTGTTGTAGATAAAACAAAAGTAGAAAGTACAGCTGTCAAAAATGCGGATGGTAATAAAGTGACTGTTGAGGTAGTAGTTTCAGATAAAAGTAATGCTTCTCAATCTGAAAGTAATGATAAAGAAAATACTATAAATTTTTCTGACAAATCTAGTAATGGCAATCAAACTCCTCCAACTAAAATAGAAGCAAAACCTATTTCTGAAAACTCTTCAGAAAAATCAGCATTCAACTTTTCAGCAAAAGGATTGAATATTCTTCAAGTAGATGAAGAGCTTATAAATAAAACATTACAATACCTAATGGAAAATACTTCTAAAACTCTTGTGCTTAATGGGTATTCAAGTAGTGATGGATTAAATAAGGCTAACTACGCACTTTCACTTAAAAGAGCATTTATAGCAAAAGAGTATTTGATATTAAAAGGTGTACCTGAAAATAGAATCATTACTGTTGGAAAAGGAGCTACTAATCCAAAATATCCAAATACAACACTAGAAGGTAGATTAAAAAACAAAAGAGTAGAAATTGAAATTAAATAATACTGTAAACATCATGAAAAAATATATATACTTATTTTTCTTCTTGCTAACATTAGCAAGTTATTCACAAACAGGAATAACCTATCAAGCAGTAATTTTAAATCCTCAAGGAGAAGAATTACCTGGCGTTGACAACAATCGCTCACCTCTTGTAAATCAAACTATATGTTTGAGATTTAAAATATACAACAATGCAAATCAGCTAGAATACCAAGAAACTATAGTTACTACTACAGATGAATTTGGAATGGTGAATGTTGTTATAGGAACAGGAACATATACGGGAGGAACAGCTAC
>CALPIE020000181.1 GCA_943323545.2 Bifidobacterium breve
ATAATTCAATTTTGAATCTTCGCCATAATATTCAACTTCAAATTCATCAATTTTTATAGCTCCAATTTTTTCGATTGCTTTTTGTGATCGTAAATTACATGCGCCAATATGAAAAATTACTTTATTTACAAATTGAAAAGCATAATCGAGCATTAGTTCTTTTAAAGCATTATTATATCCATTCCCCCAGTATTGTCTTCCAATAAAGGTGTAACCGATAAGAATTGAATTGTCATTTTCGTTAAAATCATAAAAACGAGAACTTCCAATGGGTTCGTTGGTGATTGCTTCACGGATGAAAAATGCGCCTTTTGATTGCATGGCACCATTGAAATAATTTTGGAAAACATCTCTTTGATATCTCAATTTATTAGGATGTTGCTCCCAAACTAAAGGATCGGAAGCAACTGAAAACAATTCTTCAAAATCGGTTTCTTGTAACGGAACCAATTTTATGAGTTGGTTTTTAAGATGTGTAGGTTGTAAATTAAAGTTCATTGTATTGCGGTGGTATTAGCCCAGATAGCAGTGAAAATCCTTTTTATTTTTTTTAAAAAGCCCCTCGGGACAAACTAAGGGTGTCAAAAAAATTAAAAGATTGCAACGAATAGCTGGAAATAGCTTCAACTAATAATTTTATAAATTTACTATAATTGTATCTCTTTTTTCGAAGTTAAATTTATAACTTTGGGTTCGTTTAATTTCTAATTATTTAAAATAAATATATTATGGCTTTTGAATTACCAAAATTACCTTATGCATACGATGCATTAGAACCTTATATTGATGCTAGAACTATGGAAATTCACCATTCAAAACATCATAATGCCTATACTACTAACTTAAACGCGGCAATAGTTGGTACTGATTTAGAAGGAAAATCGATTGAAGAAATTTTAAAAAATCTCGACATGACCAAAGCTGCAATTAGAAATAATGGTGGTGGCTTTTTTAATCATAATATGTTTTGGTCAATTATGTCACCAAATGGAGGCGGAAAACCAACAGGTGAATTGTTAACAGCTATTGAAAGAGATTTAGGTTCTTTTGAAGAGTTTAAAAATGTTTTTTCAAAAGCTGGAATAACGCAATTCGGATCGGGTTGGGCTTGGCTTTGTGTAAAAAATGGAAAATTGGAAGTTTGTGGAACTCCGAATCAAGACAATACTTTAATGCCTGGTGTTGGTTGTGGCGGAACACCGATTCTTTGTATGGATGTTTGGGAACACGCTTATTATTTACATTATCAAAACCGTCGTCCCGATTATATTGAAGCCTTTTTTAATGTCATTAATTGGGGTGAAGTTTCCCGACTTTACGCTCAATCAAAATAAAATAGTAGTTCTTTTTTGCCTCGGATTTACTAAGTAAGTTCGACCTTTGCCTCGGATCACGAATTAACACAAATTAATTGTTGAAAATTCGTGGCTTAAGGTATAGAAGCTAAAAACCCAATTAGGAATTCACTATTGGGTTTTTTTGTGGTTTGATTTTATTAGAAATTAAAAAGACGTTCACAAGAGTGAACGCCTTTTTGCCCCAAATCTATCATAAACTTAACCTACTAAATTCTATGATGCTTCAAAAGTAATTACTTTAAGCTCTTTTTGTTGATGGTGGATAATAATTATATTGGAATGGTAGGCAAATGAGGGTGTAATTTACCATAATAGAAGTATTTTAAATTTATACCAAATAAAAAAGGTGAAATTTCTTTCACCTTTTTTGCCCCAAATCTACCATAAACTTAACCTACTAATGCTATGGTAGACCAAATATATATACAATGATATTTAACATTGCTATAAATTGGACGAACTGCAAAAAAAATCGTTGAACTACATCTTTTATTAAATGATTATTGTTTTTTGTGTTAAATTTTAGTAAGCTCTAGCATTTTTCCCTTCATAAAAATTCATAAACGCTTTGTTAACAACTCTATTTCCTCCTGGTGTTGGATAATCTCCAGTAAAGTACCAATCACCAAGGTTTTTTGGACATGCAATATGAAGATCGTTTACTGATTGGAAGATGATTTTTACTTCAGCTTTTATATCATCTGAAATTAATAACTCTGCTATTTTTTTTGATATTTCACTATCCGTAAAAGGCGCATATATTTCTGTGACAAAATTTACAACTTCCGAATCTTTTAAGTCCTCTTGTGCTTTACATTTTAAATAAACTTCATCTACAATATGATAGAGATTCCTTTCTTTTAAAAGTGCCATAGTAGCTTGAAAAGCGACAAGTCCTTCGAGTTTTGCCATATCAATTCCGTAACAATCTGGATATCGTATTTGTGGTGCCGAAGAAACAACTACAATTCGTTTTGGAATTAATCGATCCATCATTTTCAGAATACTTTTTTTCAACGTTGTCCCTCTTACAATACTATCATCGATAATAACTAAATTATCGGTTGGTTTAATAACACCATAAGTTACGTCATAAACATGGGCTACTAAATCATCACGACTACTATCTTCAGTAATGAAAGTTCTTAATTTAACGTCTTTAATAGCTATTTTTTCGGTTCTTATTTTTACGGAAAGTATTTGCTCTAATTTTTCTTTTGTTAAAGTTTTTCTATTATTTAAGATAAATTGATTTTTCCTTTGGTTTAAAAAATCATTTGCTGCTTCTACCATTCCATAAAAAGAGGTTTCTGCTGTGTTTGGGATAAAAGAAAAAACGGTATTATCGGTATCGTTTTCTATGGCTTCTAAAACCGCCGGAAGTATTAACTTTCCTAATTCTTTACGTTCTTTATATATTTCTGCATCACTTCCACGAGAAAAATATATACGCTCAAATGAACAGGCTTTCTTTTCTGTTGGTGTAATTATTTCATTTAGAGAAACACTTCCGTTTTTTTTAATAATCAAAGCATTTCCTGGAGTTAATTCTTTTACTTTTTCAAATGGAACATTAAAAACAGTTTGAATAACTGGTCTTTCTGATGCTACAACTACAATTTCATCGTCTTCATAGAAATATGCTGGACGAATTCCGGCAGGATCACGAAAAACAAATGAGTCTCCATGGCCTAATAATCCTGCCATTGCATAACCACCATCCCAACCTCGAGAAGCTCTTTTTAAAATTTTAACTAAATCTAATTTTTCAGCAATTATCGGAGAAGCTTCTCTTTTAGACAATCCGTTGTTTTTACATTCTTGGTATAAATCAGTAACTTCTTCATCTAGAAAATGCCCTATTTTTTCCATTACAGTTACTGTATCGGCTAATTGTTTTGGGTGTTGTCCTAACTCAACTAAACTATTAAAAAGTTCTTTAACGTTTGTCATGTTAAAATTCCCAGCAATAATCAAATTTCGATGCATCCAATTATTTTGACGTAGAAAAGGGTGAACGCTTTCGATATTGTTTTTACCAAAAGTACCGTAACGAACATGCCCTAAAAACAACTCCCCTATATATGGAATGTTTTCTTTTTGGAGTTCAATATTATCTTGGTATTCTGGATGAAGAAGTAACTCTTCATTAATTCTTCCGTTAATTTGAGCAAAAATATCCTGAATTGGTTGGGGATCATTCGAACGAATTCTACTTATGTATCTTTCTCCAGGTTCAACGTTCAATTTAATTGAGGCAAATCCAGCACCGTCTTGACCACGGTTGTGTTGCTTTTCCATAAGGAGATACATCTTTTGTATTCCATAAAAAGCAGAGCCGTATTTTTCTTTGTAAAATTGTAACGGTTTTTTTAATCGTAAAAGTGCAATTCCACATTCGTGTTTTATTGCGTCACTCATGTTGTAGTTATTTAGTTGTGTTATTTTTTTTTGCCATGAATCGCACGAATTTTCACAAATTATTTTTTTATACTGTAATTAAAATTCATTCTAATTCGTGTAATTCGTGGCTTATTTTAATAAAAAATGCCCCGAAATTTCGAGGCATAAATTTATGATAATTCTATTTCAAATTGTGTTAACGTTTTGAATTGTTTTAGGCGTTCATTTACTTCTTGTTTTGTCAAAGTTAACATTCTTTCTGTTCCAAATTTTTCTACACAAAACGAAGCTAAGTTTGAACCTTGAATAATCGCTGTTTTCATAGTTTCAAATGAGATATTACCTTGTTGTGTAATGAATCCGGCAAATCCACCAGCAAAAGTATCACCAGCACCTGTTGGGTCATACACATCTGCCAAAGGCAAAGCCGGAGCGAAGAAAATATGTTCGTCATGGAAAATCAACGCGCCGTGTTCTCCTTTTTTAATCACCACATAT
>CALPIE020000182.1 GCA_943323545.2 Bifidobacterium breve
AAATTCAGGTCTGTTTAACGTTTTAGAATAACTCAACCTTAGGTTTTGTTTCTTATTAACTGAATAAATAAAATTCACAGAAGGTAAGAAATGTTGTTGTGTTTGATCTAAAGTTAAATAATCGTTTAGCTCTAATCTAGAATCAAGTCTTTGTGTATATTCTTCAAATCGAACTCCCCAAACCAATCGTATTTTTTTAAATCTATTGTCAAACATCATGTAAGTTGCTTTCAAATCTGCACTAGCAACGTAAGAATCTGTAAACTTTGTATAATCATTTAATATAAAACCATTAACTCCCGGAGACAATACACCAAAATTTGGTATTGTAAATATACTTTCATTCGGCAATTCTAATAAATCGGTATTAAAAAGTCCATTCGGTGTATTTAGCGTGTTATACTGTAATTGTCTTGAGAAAAAATCTCTTTCTCTAAATTGGACTAAACCGCCAATTTTAACTTCATTTATTAGTTCTTTGGCAATGGTAAACTTTTTAGAAACATCTATCTTTCCTCCTTTAATGTTTTCCCTATTTTCAGAAAAAAACATTCCACCACCCTGATCAGGACCACCTGAACTGGATGCTAGTGCCGCGAGAGGAATTGTTTGACTCGGAATGGTGCTACTAGGATCTTCAATTGTATATATATTCCTTCTTAAGTTGGGAATATCTCTTTTGATATCACTAAAAAAGGCATTCCAATTTACTTTTATTTTTGGAGTTGGAAAATTATTTTCCCCATTAAATTGGCCCGAATAAATTTTGTTACTAGTAAACCATCTAACATCTGCTTTTATAAAACGAGTGTCTTCAACATTTTCTTGCCCATATCTTTCAACTACTAAATCAGTTGAATTTATACTGTAAACATTTTTAAATGTAATCGAATGATTTTGATTAAATTTAAAAGATAAATTGACCAGACCTGCAGTTAGAACTTGTTCAGTATAGTTTTTGTCATTAAATTTTTTAGTAACTAATGAGGGTAAACTTTGGTCGCCATTATCGTAATCTATTCTTTCAATAGGATTATAATTATTGGTTTGATTGTTAGATAGCGAAGCTATAAATCCCAATTTTCTTTCACCAAAATTAAAGCTTTGACCGATAGAATATTGAAAATTGGTATTGGGTTTAAAAGTGTTGTTATTTATACTCCAATCATACTGAAACGTTTTGGATAGTGCAATCTTTTCATCTGTTGACAATGAATTAAAAATTTCTACATTTGGAATATTTGAAGGTAAATCTCTTACACCGTTATCAAAACCCAACCAATCTGTTTTGCTTCCTACATATGTTTTTTGTTCTTTAAATGTTGTAATGGTGTTGTAACCAGAACCAATACTTATGGATTGAAAATTTTTATCAGAAACCGATTTGGTATTAATTTGAACAACTCCTCCAGCAAATTCACCAGGTAAATCTGGGGAAGCTGTTTTTGTAATAATGATATTATCTAGAATATTTGACGGGAAAATATCAAATGAAAATGCTTTTCTATCAGGTTCAGAACTAGGTAACGGCGCTCCATTCAAAAGGGCTACGTTATACCTATCATTCAAACCTCTAATAATTACAAATTTATTATCTTGAATACTAGCACCACTAATTCTTTTTAAAACATCAGAAGTAGTTCTGTCTGGTGTTTTTTTAATGGATTCGGCCGAAATTCCATCAGATACACTAGCATTATTTTTTTGCATGGTTAATAATGACTTAACCGACTCTGCTTTGGCTTTTGTTTTTGTAATTACAACTTCTTCTAATGTATTTTTAACTTCTTCTATAGTTGAGTTTAATTCTGTAGTTTCATTTGCTGTTGCAATTACCTCAGAAACGATTTTGGATTTATATCCAATAAATGAAAATTCAACATCATATATACCTGGTTTTACATTTTTGAAAGTAAATTTTCCTTCAGAATCAGAGGTGGTGCTTAATTTTAATTCTTTAATTATAATATTAACTCCAGGTAATGCTGCTGCATTAGAATCATCTAAAATAGAACCCTTAATAATTGCGTTTTGACTAAATGTATGAAGTGCAATTGATAGTAAAATAAAAGTAAATAAAAATTTCATAAAAGAACTTTAAAAATTTAATTGCAAAACTAAATATAAAAAGACCTAACTAATGTTAACTTAAAATTATCAATTTATGAAGTCGAATAAAGCAAAGATTAGTATCTGTTAAATAGCAAAATAACCTCTATATTATAACAATATCTTATTCATTTCTTTATTATTAATTCAAAAATCGAATTTTGAATTTTAACATAATGTTTATTAATTGTTATGTATGCAATTAGGGTAATTTTACTATTAGGAAAATAAATATATTTGCGCCGATTACAGATTAACATTTATATTTTTATGAAAAATATCAAACCCTTATTATTTCTACTTTTAGTTTTTAACTACTCTTTTTCACAAAAAAAAATCGATTCTACTTTAGCAACATCTAATAATTACAGATGGAGGATTGAGTTAAGTATTGGTGATAGTAGAGGTATAAGACCTTTTTCGGATGGCTATTATTCTTCAAACAGTCAGAAAGTATTAGGAACACTTAATTTAAATTCTGTAAACATTGGTGCAACTTATACTTATTCAAAATTAATTGGTTTTAAATTAGATGTTGCTTTTGATAGGTTTACCAATAAAGATATAAAAAGTTTACCTTTTGAAGTTGCGCAATATAGAGCTTCGTTTCAAGGTGTTTTAAATTTAAATAGTCTTTTAAAATATCAAAAAGACACTTCAAGATTTAATTTGCTATTTCATGCTGGATTTACATTTTCAACATTGCAAAAAATAGAATCAAGTACTAGTCCAATTGTTGGTTCAAAAGAATTGAATGGCGGAATTGTTGCAGGTATAACACCAATGTTTAGAATTACAAAAAAAGCATATATTTTCTTTGACTTTAGTTCGTTTTATAATTATCGTCAACATTATACTTGGGATGGTAATTACTCTAAACCAAATAATAATTTAGCAGGTCAAATGATAAATGGGTCGATTGGAATAACCTATTCTTTAGGAAAACAACTTAAATGGGATAGAGGCGGTGAAGAAGAAATAAATAAACTGAAGGATGAAAATGAGGAACTTAAAAAAAGAGTCGGAGTTATTGAAGATAAACTAATTGATACTGATAAAGATGGAGTAGCTGATTATTTAGATATTGAAAATAATTCTGTAGCTGGAGTAGCTGTTGATAGCAGAGGTGTAATGGTTGACACTAATAAAAATGGTGTTCCAGATGAATTAGAACGTTATTTTGAAAAAACATACGGAGATCCAAACATTACCAATTCAAAACCAAATGATACTGAAACAGATGCTTCAAAAAATTCGTCTGGATTTGCTTCAAAAGGTGTATCAAAAGATGATTTCTTGAAAAGATCAATTAATGAAGGTTATATTACTGTTTTCTTTGAAATAAATAGTGCAAAACCAAAAACCCATTCTTTAGATGGAATTAGTTTTATTTTAACTTACTTAAAAGCAAACCCAAAAGCAAATATTGATATTATTGGATATTCTGATGAGGTTGGTAATAATGATAAAAATCAAAAATTAGCTTTCGCTAGAGCAAATAATGTAAAGAAAACATTAGTGAAGTCTGGTATTGATGAAGCAAGATTAAACATTATCTCTGGCGGTGAAGATACATCTGTAGATACAACTTCTAAAGAAGCAAGAAGTGTAGTAAGAAAAGTGATTTTTAAGCTTAAATAATTATTTTTTTTTATTCTCGAATTTCTATAAAAAAATAAAAGTGGACAATTCTGTTTTTATTGAATTGTCCACTTTAGTGGAGTCGGGGAGAATCGAACTGCATCCGAAAACATCATATTTTATTGGGGTTTCGGATGTGGTTTTTTATTTCGCACCCGAATTCGCACCCTCTTAGAGCTAACTATATTGTACTAAATCGTATGAGGTAAATATAGTAAAAAGGATTCGATTTTGCAATAGTTTACACTATTTTTTGAACTACTTATTGAACAAGTTTACTAACTGCATACTGAACTTGATAAGTGATTTTCTACCTCATCAATTTTACCCAACAATCAAAGGAAGTACTTGTACTGATTTTAAACCTGTATAATCACAGAACACATCTATTGTGATGAATTGATGTTCGTGCTTATCGAGGTGATTTCTAATATCAA
>CALPIE020000183.1 GCA_943323545.2 Bifidobacterium breve
GGCGTTGGTTTCATGGTTATGATTTTAAAGTATTTGCTACTAAATTAAGATAAAAATCGGTTGGACTAATAGCTTCGTTACAATTGGTAATTGTTTTTAAATGATTGCGCAAAAAATGCTGATGCAATGCCCCTTCAACAATAGATGATGCTAAGCATTTTGAATAGCTATAATTAGGATTTACAACTTCAATCATCGATACTAATCTGTTGATTACTCTTTTATAAATTAAGAAAAAGCCTTCTTTGTTTTCAGCGTCAATTTCTTTAGTCATTAATGTTTTGGCAAACTCGGCAATAATTATTTTATTAAGAATAGCTTCATTAATATGATCTGTTTCAGTATCATCTTCAACTTTTTGAGTAACAACTGTAATGGCTTTATTTAATTTTTCTGAAGCGTTTTCGATATTGTTAGTTTCAAATACCATTCTATATTCAATCCAGCTCCAATACCATGAAGAAAGATATACTAGTAGTTTGTGTTTGCTTTCAAAATAGCGATAGATTGAACTCTCATTGGAACCAATTCGTTCTCCTAATTTTTTGAATGTAAAGTTTTCAAACCCTACTTCATAAATCAAGAGTATACTTTCTTGAATAATTTTTCTACCTAGCGATGAGGTCTCAGGATCTTTGACATATATTTTGTCATTGATTTGTATTTTTAGAGATAAAAGTAAATTGTTCATTTTTTAATCATTTGTTGATGGATGAAAATCATTATTTTTCTTTTGTTTTAAATCAAAATTATAAAGCAAGGCAATGTTAAAAAAGTCTCGACCTGTTTCATCATTTATTTTATAATCAAACTGATGAATATAACCTGTTTGAATGGCTAAATTTTTAGAAAATTCATAACCACCACCTATAAAGAGTCGATTTCTTTCAAAAAACGGCTCTTTGTCTGTAAAGAAAATTTCATTCCATGCGGATAAATAAAAAGTTTTAGGTGCTATTTTTTTTCCTTGTAATGGAATCACGGCTGATAATCTATACCTAAATCTATTTCGGTAACCGTTTGAAGTAAATCGTTGTTCGGCTCGGTAGCGATGTTCAAAAATGATATAATCAAAAGGGTTTTTTAAATTGGCTTGTACCCATGTTCTAATTTCATTGTTTTGGATTGGCGATGCAAAATTTCCGCCTTCACTATAGGTATTATAATCCCCAATTCCGGTTGTCACAGAAAAATTTGGTTTAATCTTATATGTCAATCCCACTTTTAGTTCATAATAATGAAAATCATCATAAAAAGATAAACTTCGAATTTGACCTTCCGTAAAAAAACTCCACTTATCGGTTGCTTTCATAGTTATGTTTATAATATTCCATGAACCAATATTGTTTTGAGAAAAACTTTTAAGGCTATACACCAGAAGCGTAACTAGAATAATATTCTTTATTTTTAATAAATTATTCACTATACTACTTCTGTTTAACTGTTTTCATCTGTATAACATCCACTAAAAAGGCAAACGCCATCGAGAAATAAATATAGCCTTTTGGAATTTCAAAATGGAAACCTTCTGCAATTAATGAAACGCCAATCATCATTAAAAAGCACAATGCTAGAACTTTGAATGATGGATGTTTTGAAATAAATTGGCTAATTGGTTTTGAGGCAAATAACATTATAATTACAGTTACGATTACTGCTGTATACATAACCCATAATTCTTGAACCATTCCAACTGCTGTGATAATTGAATCTATAGAAAAAACCAAATCTAAAATGATTACTTCTCCAAGTAATTTTCCAAAACTTCCTTTTTTTGGAAGTTGTGATTCAGGTGAATTTAGCGCTTCAGTTTTATGATAAATTTCCTTGGTGCTTTTATAGATCAAGAATAATCCACCAAAAATCAGAATTAAACCTTTTCCGGAAAAAGCTACATCAGTTATGGTAAATAATGTATTGTCTAATTTTAATATCCATGAAATTAAAGCAAGTAAGCACAATCGCATTACCATTGCTAAACCTATTCCCCAATAGCGGAGTTTATTTCGTTGGCTTTCGGGTAGCTTGTCTGCTAAAATTGAGATGAAAATAATATTATCAATGCCTAATATAACTTCTAAGGCAATAAGAGATAGTAAAGGAATTAAGGAATCTATCATTTAGTTTAAAAATTTATTTTGAAACCAAAATTTAAGTTTTTCAAGTCTTGTAATTCAGGTTTAATTTTATTATTATTTAAATCAAGGTATTGAAGGTGATCTAATCCTTCTAGCTTTTTGGGAATCTCATTGAAATTGTTATGATTCAAAAACAAAGTTTCTAAGTTTTTTAATTTAAAAATGTTATTAGGAAGTTTGTCTAGATTGTCATTTTCCAGATGTAATATTATTAAGTGTGGCAACAAACTTATTATTTCAATATTTTCATAAAGTTTTAAATTTTTTTCGTCATTTAAAAAAAGTTCCTCCAAATTAGATAATTTACTAAAAGATTTTGGTAGTATTTTAAAATCATTCCCGCTTAAGTCAATAACTTTCAGATTTTTTAAAAGGCCAATAGATTCTGGTATTTCTTTTAATTGATCATTTTTTAAACTTAAAAATTCTAGGTTAACAAATCTTGACCAATCCGTATTGTTTAAATTTATCTTTTGATTACTTAAATCTAGTCGATAGACATTTTCGGGATTCTTTAATGCTTCTTCTATGGTTTTATATTCTTTATTAATTTGTTTAGAATCAATAGTAATTTGACTTACTACAAACTGCGAAAATAATGAGAAAATCAAAATAAAAAATGACAATGTAGTTTTCATAACTAATGATTATAGATTAATTATTGCAAATATAATAGTAATACTATCAAAAATGAAATATTAACTTTTATTTATGGAAAAGGAAAGGATAATGGGATCCTGTTTGTTTCGTTTTCATGGGTTTATAAGATTGGATTTTTTTCAATTATTGAAATTGACTTTTGTAATATTAATGAGTTTGGAATGGTAATAATTTCTCCTTTTTTTGTTTTAAGATGAACAAAAAAATAAGTCAGATCAGAGATTTCTCCGGAAAAGGGGTAATCTTTATCTAAAACTTCTATACAATCACCAATTTTTAGTGGATGGTTAAAGAATAAAATGATACTCGATGTAATATTAGATAATAAAGACCATTGTGCAAAAAAGGCAATACCTAAAGCTGTTAAAATTGTACTTGCGAAAAAGGCAATTTGATTTTGTTTTAGACCCCAAATTGCCGAAATAAATACTATAGCTCCTAACAAATTTAATAGATTGATTGCTTTTACAATCGTCTTTCTTCTGCCTCTTTGTAAAGGTGTTTTTTTTAAAACTTTATTAATAAGTATTTTAGTAGTGAAATATGATAAAACATAAATTACTAATATTATAACAGTTTCGAGTATTTGAATGTCAAGCCCTTTCATGATTAGTTATTTTTTTTTAGTTAAATCAAAATTAAAAATGGTGTTAATAATAATACCATTATTGTTTTGAAATACTTTTCGATTGTCAACTTCTCGTCCCAATTGAAGTGTTTGGTTCAAATATCCACCTTCAATTCTAAGCGAATTATTAAATTTATAACCCAAAAGCACACCTAACCTATTTTGATCAAATATATTCTCATTCACATTTTCACCAAAACCAATAAAAATTTCATCATAAATTGCTATATAAGGTGTTTTGTTGTCGATTGATTTTCCTTTTAATGGAATTTGCAATCTGAACATATAGCGAAAACGATTCAGTAAAGGAAATTGATCTTCAGTTGCTAAATTATCAATAGTGTATCTTCCAACCCATCGTTGTTCTAATATAAATCGATGTGATAAATCTACAATAGAAACCTTGTCGGTTATAGTAATCATTTGATAAGCGCGATGTTCTGTAAAGTTTTTTCCAGAACCATTTATGGGAATTTCACCATAAGGATAGGTTTCTATCCATGCGTAACCTAATCTCAGTTGAATTTTTGAATTTAGTTGGTAATTTACTCCTAAACGCAATAACCCTTGTTGCTTATCGGTAATCAGATTAGCTCTACGAAATTGATATTCTGTATGTAGGCTAAATTTTTCATCTAATTTGAAAGTGCCAAAATAGTTATACCAACCAATAGTATTTTGGTTATTTATTCTTGAATTTTGTCCTTTTATAGAGTAATTGGTTGCTATAAATACTAAAAAAAA
>CALPIE020000184.1 GCA_943323545.2 Bifidobacterium breve
GCAATTGAAACTGTAGGGACCGTTTCAACAACACAACAAACAGATATTACTATAACCAATACAATTGTACCGTTAACTTATACTGTTCAAAGTTTAAATCAGGCTTGTTCAACAACAAGTAATATCGTTGCATTAACTACAACTGGCGTGGGTGTTACTTATGAAATATTTTTTGGACCAATTACTTTTCCTCCTCAAGCTTCCAATACATTTACTGGATTACCCGTTGGAGTATATAAAATTAGAGTTTTTGATGCATGTGGATCTGGCGTCGTTTCAACATTTACCGTAACACTAAACTTAGCTGGATTAACGATAGGGGCACCTGTATTAACTAATACTGCCCCACCATCCTGTAATTTTACCGTAGCAACCAATACAATTACGGCAGCTACAGGTACTGTAATTGGCTATCCTCTTTCTATACAATATACAGTAAATCCTCCAGGTGGTGGCCCTCCTATAATTTCAAATACCATTTTGAATAACGGAAATCAAACTTCACAAAGTATTTCCACTACAATACCCAATTATATAAATCAAACATATAATTATACTATGAGCATAACAGATGCTTGTGGAACCAATTATTCAAATAATTTTACTGTAAATCAAAACATTGTTTTAGCATCTAACATAATTCCAATAAATTGCAACCTAAACTATTTTAATCTTACTGTTACTAATTTTACACCACCATTTAATATAAATTTTACAAGTTTTCCTGCTGGATTTAATCCTGCTACATTCAATCCAAATTATCCCGGACCATTCAATTCATCACAAGTTACATTTGGTAGTTCTACGAATCCTGCACCATTAGGCCTCTATAATATAACTGTAACTGATGCTTGTGGTAGAATCGGAACTAGAACATTGAATATATTGAATTTACCTCCATCACCATCAATAACAGCAACAAATAATGGCTGTTTAACCAATTCTGGACAAATAATAGCTTTTATTCCAAACTATCAAATTGTAACAGCAATAGTCACAAGCGCACCTGCGAGTTACCCATTTACCTTACCACATAATGTTACATCTTTTGTTGATGCTAGTTTTGTTTTAACTTTAAATCCAGTCCCATTAGGAGATTATACTATTGTTTTAACAAATGAATGTGGCGATATTATTCCACCAGTAAATGTTACTGTACCAATTTATGTAAACCAAGGATTATCAAATGAATTAAAACCAGGATGTGAATTAAATAAGGGATCAATAGGTGTTTCAAGTTTGAATGGGAAATTAACTTCTTTAACTATCACTGCTGCTCCACCAGGTTTTGCTTTTCCTATTCCGTATAATGGAAATTCAAATATAACAAGCTCGGGTGTTTTCTACATGAATGGATTAGAGCCAGGTAATTATACTTTTAGTGGCGTTGATGAATGTAATTTTACCAACTCAATAACAGTTAATGTTATTGGGTATTCAATTACCACAAATAGTTTTTCACTTCAACAAAATTGTGGTTCATTTAATATTCCTTTAAATTTTGTAAGCAATGGCACAATTGGTGAATCTTTTTGGTTACAAAAATTAATTAATCCTACAACGAACAGATGGGGAAATCCTATTACAAACGTTATTTATGTTGATGGTACTGTTCCGAATTCAGTTAATTCATTTCAATTAATAAACAATACAAATAATCTTAATATTTCTTTTAATGGTACTTTTAGAATTGTTCGTAATTTTTATTCCTTTAATAATGGGAGTGAATTGAACGGTAATACTGTATCTTCAATAGATAAAAGTTGTATTGAATACTTAAGTCCAACTATTTCTTTTAATGAATCACTTGAAATAATTTCTGCCAACAGAATAGCTTGTTCAACAAATGGAAGTTTAGATGTAATAATAACTGCAGTTGGTGCACAACCACTTCAATATACTTTAATTCAAAAAGACGGTTTACCTTTCTTTTTTGATAATGGTAACAATAATATATTTGCAAATCTTGCTCCTGGTATTTATATTCTACAGGTAGAAGACAGTTGCGGAAATATTGCAAACAGACAATTTGATGTTTCTAATTTAGTCTCAATTGTAACAATAAATCAACCTAACGATATTTTAGATTGTCAAAGTATAATCACCGGTAATGAAACTTTTAATATATCATCTGTAAGTGCATCAATACTTGGTTCTCAATCGACAACCGATTTTACTTTAACCTATTACACTTCATTAATAAATGCACAAAACGGAACAAATCCTATACTAAATTTAACCAATTTCAATCCAACATCTAATCCACAAACCATTTATGCCCGATTAATTTTTAATCAGTTACCTAATTGTTATGAAACCACTTCTTTTCAACTTATTGTTGGTCAGATCCCTAAATTAAATTTAAATCCAAATTATTTAAATTGTTCAACGGCTCCAGTAATTATAAATGCATCAAATGGTAATTTGCCAACAACTACATATGTTTGGTCAGATGGAACAATTGGTCCTATAGTTTCTGTAAGCCAAATAGGTGTTACAAATCTTAGCGTTATAGCAACAAATTCATACGGAGTAGGTCAAGCATGTTCCAAAATACAAGATATTACTGTTACCATTTCAAAACTTCCAGAAGTAGATCGTATTGAAACCACAGATTGGACTGATACAGAGAATACAATAACTGTAATAACAACAGACAATAGCGCATTTGATTATTCAATTGACGGAATAAATTTTCAAGATGAGAATATTTTTACTAATTTAACATCTGGATTATATACAGTAACTGTCAGAGATAAATTAGGATGTGGATTTATCCAAAAAGAAGTTTGGTTGCTAAATTATCCTAAGTATTTTACGCCAAATGGAGATGGGATAAATGAAACATGGTATATAAAAAACCAACAATTTGAACCTGATTTTAAAGTTTTTATCTATGACCGTTATGGTAAATTAATAGACAATTTTAATTCCAATTCTATAGGATGGAATGGAAATTATAACGGGAGTCAAAATGTTGCTACCGATTATTGGTTTGTTGTATACCGTCAAGATGGTCGGGTTCATAAAGGACATTTTACTTTAAAACGGTAATTAATAAAGTGCCGAATAAAATCGGAAAATAAATCTACTTTATCTATTTTTCATTGCATAACAACCCTTCTTTTTTCCTATTTTTACAGAAACAAAAATAAATTTTATGGATTTTTCTGCAAAAATGCTTCGAGATAATGCTTTAGAAAATAAAGTAATTGTTGTAACTGGTGGTGGTAGTGGTCTAGGAAAAGCAATGACTAAATACTTTCTTGAATTAGGAGCCAAAGTTGCTATAACGTCTCGTGATTTAGAAAAACTTAAAACTACAGCTTCCGAATTAGAAAGTGCAACTGGCGGCAAATGTCTTCCTGTTCAATGTGATGTGCGTCATTATGATCAAGTCGAAAAAATGCTCGCCGAAGTACTAAAAGCATTCGGTAAAGTAGATGTGCTTTTAAACAATGCTGCTGGAAATTTTATTTCACCTACCGAACGACTTTCGGCAAACGCATTTGATACAGTTATTGATATTGTATTAAAAGGTTCTAAAAACTGTACACTTGCCTTCGGAAAACATTGGATAGATAGCAAACAAGAATCAGCTACTATATTAAACATAGTTACAACCTATGCGTTTACAGGATCGGCTTATGTTGTGCCAAGTGCTACAGCAAAAGCAGGCGTTTTAGCAATGACAAAAAGTTTAGCAGTTGAATGGGCTAAATACGGAATTCGTTCTAATGCGATTGCTCCTGGACCTTTTCCAACAAAAGGAGCTTGGGATAGATTACTGCCCGGTGATTTAGCAGACAAATTTGACATGTCTAAAAAAGTACCTTTAAAAAGAGTTGGTGATCATCAGGAATTGGCAAATTTAGCAGCATATTTGGTCTCCGATTTTTCGGCGTACATCAATGGTGAAGTCGTTGTGATTGATGGTGGCGAATGGTTGCAAGGTGCTGGACAGTTTAATATTTTAGAGAAAATTCCATCTGAAATGTGGGATATGTTAGAAGCGATGATTAAGAATAAAGGTAGTAAGTAAAGTTATCAGTCTCAGTCTCAGTGTGCAGATATATGTTTACTAAATTACTTTCAGCTGTATACTGAAAACTGCGACTGCGA
>CALPIE020000185.1 GCA_943323545.2 Bifidobacterium breve
ACTTGTAATTTCCATACATATTCACCAGCAATAGTTCCGTTATATAAGGTAGTCCAAGTAGTTCCACCATCAATAGTTTTTAATATAACTGCACCAGTAGCATTTTTACCTGATGCAAAACCAGTATTTGCATCTAAAAACAATACTTCTACTAGAGCACTTGCATAAGCACTCATATCAATATACTGCCAAGTGGCTCCACTATCGGTTGACTTAATCACAAAAGCTGGTGAAAAATAGGCACCACAACCATAAATTATTGAAGTTCCTACACAATCTAAACCACAAATTGCGGCTGGATTTGGTGTAATATTCATTACTTGATTCCAAGTTGTTCCGCCATCAATAGTTTTATAAAACTTATTATTTAGTGTTCCTAAAAAGCCAATATCACTATTTAGAAATTCAATATTTCTAAAATAATGAGCACTTCCTAACATGGCGCCATTGGTTTGCAATGTCCAGTTTGTTCCACCATCTATAGTTTTGTATACCGCTGAAAAATAGCCATTGGCAGCCCAACCTACATTTTCATTTAAAAAAAACACATCATCAAAACGTTGTCCGCTCCCGTTAGAAACTATTGAAGTTAAAGGTGTCCAGGTTTGAGAAATAACCAATTGCGTTATAAAAAACATTAAAAAACAGTTTCTTTTCATTATTTTAATTTTTTTATAAAATTAAAGTGCAAATGGTATTAATAAATCCTATTTTAAAAAAAATATTAACACTTTATCAACTAATTTGTAACAACAAATACATACTTTAGTCCCATCAATTAAATTTAAAATTTTAGCTATGAAAATACATTTTTTATTTTTTATTATAGGAATTGGCTTTACTTCACTAGCCCAAGAAAATGTAACCTATCAAAAACCTTCCAAAGAAATTTTAGCGCTTGCAGATTTTGAAAGAGCACCATCTGTAAGCATGGATACAAAAAAAGAATACATGTTAATGAGTTTCCGAAACACCTATAAAACTTTAGATGATTTAAATCAAGATGAAATGCGTTTAGGTGGTTTACGTATTAATCCGATTACTAATATTTCAAGCAGTGTTACCTACATCAATAATTTAAAAATTAGAAAAATAAGTGGAACAACAGAAATGCAAGTATCAGGATTACCCGAAAATCCTAAAATAACAAATATTTCATGGTCACCAAATGAAAAGAAAATCGCTTTCACTAATACAACTACTTCAGGTGTTGAATTATGGGTAATTGATGTTTTGACAGCTACAGCCAAAAAAATAACTTCTGATAATTTAAATGCCAATTTGGGAAGTCCTTATAATTGGATGAAAGACAATGAAACTTTTCTTATAAAGGTATTGCCTAAAAATCGTCCGATTTTAATTGATGCTAAAAAAGAGTTGCCAAAAGGTCCAACGATTTCTGTTAGTGATGGTTCGGTGTCACAAAACAGAACCTATCCTGATTTATTAAAAAATAAAGTCGACGAACAAAATTTTGAAACTATGGTTACTTCCGAATTGTATAAGGTTACTATTTCGGGAAAAACTGAATTATTTAAATCGGCAGCTATTTACGCAGGAGAAAATTTTTCTCCTGACGGTAATTATTTAATGTTGACCACTATTCAAAAACCATTTTCTTATATAGTTCCACTTAGTCGTTTTCCACAAAAAACGATTGTTTATGATATTAATGGAAAAGAAATTAAGATGGTAAATGAGGTCCCTTTAACCGAAGTAATGCCGAAAGGATTTTCATCGGTAAGAAAAGGAAAAAGAAATATGGGATGGCGTGCAGACAAACCTGCAACTTTAATTTATGTAGTAGCGCTTGACGAAGGGGACCAATCTAAGAAAGTAGATTTTAGAGATGAGTTATTTTTATGGAATGCTCCATTTACAACAGAAGCTACTTCGATGACCAAAATCCAACAACGATTTGATGGAATAATATGGGCAAATAATAATATGGCTATGGTTTCTGATAGTTGGTACGATACTAGAAATACTAAAACCTATGTCATTAATCCATCAGATTCAAATCAGACGCCAAAAGTTATTTTTGATAGAAATTCACAAGATATCTATTCTGATCCTGGGAATTTTGAAACCAAAAAGAATGAATACAATCGTAATGTTTTGGCTATAGAAAATGATAATGCCTATTTAATTGGTGACGGTCATACCAAAGAAGGTCAGTTTCCATTTATTTCCGAATTCAATTTAAAAACATTACAATCAAAACGAATTTACACTTCAAAATTAAATGATAAAAAAGAAGATTTATACTCGATAGAAGATTTCAAAAAAGGAGATGTTTTGGTAATGATACAATCTAAAAATGAATATCCAAATTATTACTTCCGAAATATAAAATCGAACAAACTTACTCCTATTACTAGTTTTAAAAATCCTTTTGAAAGTATTAAAAACGTTTACAAAGAAGTGATTAAATACAAACGAAAAGACGGCGTTGATTTATCTGGAACTTTATATTTACCATCTGGATACGACCGATCTAAAAAAGAAAAATTACCTTTATTAATATGGGCTTATCCTGCCGAATTTAAAGATAAAAACTCGGCTGGTCAATCGGATAAAAATCCAAATGAATTTACTTTTCCTAGTTATGGCTCTTTTGTTTATTGGGTAACAAAAGGATATGCCGTTTTAGATGATGCATCGTTTCCTATTATTGGTGAAGGCACATCCGAACCAAACGATACTTTTATTACACAATTAGTTGATGATGCAGAAGCGGCAATTAATGCAGTTGATAATTTGGGTTATATTAATCGCAAAAAAGTGGCTGTTGGCGGCCATTCATATGGTGCATTTATGACTGCTAATTTATTATCCCATTCCAATTTATTTGCATGCGGAATTGCTCGAAGTGGCGCATACAACAGAACATTAACGCCTTTCGGATTTCAGAATGAACAACGTAATTATTGGGATGTTCCTGCTATTTATAACGAAATGTCACCATTTATGAATGCAGATAAAATGAAGACACCACTTTTACTTGTTCATGGTGATGCCGATAACAATCCAGGTACATTTACTTTACAATCAGAGCGCTATTTTCAAGCCTTGAAAAATTTAGGTGCACCAGTACGTTTGGTTTTGTTGCCAAAAGAAGCTCATGGTTATGCTGCCAAAGAAAACATTCTGCATTTGCTATGGGAAGAAGATCAATTCTTAGAGAAGTATTTAAAGTAGTTTTATAAAGAAAGCCCTAAGATATAGACATTTTAGGGCTATTTTTTTAAATATAAAATCTCTTTTTTTGAATAGCTTTGTTGGCTCTCGAAAAATAATATTCCGTTATCAGACTGTACTTCAATTAAATAATAACTGCCTCTAAAATAGCAATTAAGCACTGTAACTTCTAATTCCGATTTTGCAACTACTTTTAACTGATGTGGAAAAATAAATTCGGTTTTTCCATCTAACACTATTTCATTTACATCACCAAAAAGAGAAGCTACATATTTATTTTTCGGATTTTTATAAAGATATTCGGGAGATCCACTTTCAATAATTTCTCCCTTTTTCATAACCAAAACTTCATCAGAAAATGATAAAACATCGGTACTATCATGAGTTGCAATTATGGTTGTGATTTGTTTCTCATTTAGATAGGCAAACAACTTTCTACGCAAACTGTTTTTTCTAAAATTATCAATATGGCTAAAAGGTTCATCTAATAATAAAACCTCAGGTTCTAATGCTAAAACTCTAGCAATTGCAACTCTTTGCATTTGTCCACCACTTAAATTTTTTGCTTTTACATTAGCATATTCTGTCATTTCAACAATTTCAAGCAATTCGGCTATTCGTTTCTTTTTTTCTTCTTTAAATACATTAGATAAATATTTGCCAACATTTTCTGCAACAGTAGTAAAAGGCATTAAATCAAAATCTTGCGCAAGGTATTTCATGAATTCCATTCCTGGAATAAGGTGGTATTTTGGGCCAAGAATTTCAATATCATTCCAGAAAATTTGACCTTCATTGAGATCATACAATCCATAAAGCAATTTTAATAAAGTACTTTTTCCACAACCACTTTCTCCAATAACAGCTAG
>CALPIE020000186.1 GCA_943323545.2 Bifidobacterium breve
AATTAGCAAATATCAATTCCCATTAATCAATTATTTCTATTTTTGTTTAAAATACTATTATATGCTTAAAGTTGGCGTTTTAGGTGCTGGTCACTTGGGAAAAATACACTTACGGTTATTACAACAATCTGATAAATATGAACTCGTTGGTTTTTATGATGAAAATTATGAAAACGGAGCCAAAATAGCTGCCGAATTTGGATACAAACAATTTGACACAATTGCCAAATTAATTCATGCTGTAGATGTTATTGATATTGTTACTCCAACACTATCGCATTACAAATGTGCAAAAGTTTCAATCAAATCTGGAAAGCATGTTTTTATTGAAAAACCAATCGCTACGACCGTTGAAGAAGCCGAAGAAATAATTGCATTATCTAAAGAATATAACGTAAAAGGACAAGTTGGACATGTAGAACGATTTAATCCTGCATTTACTGCAGTGAAAGATTTGATTGAAAGTCCGATGTTTATAGAAACCCATCGCTTGGCAGAATTCAATCCGCGTGGTACCGACGTTCCTGTCGTTTTGGATTTGATGATTCACGATATCGACGCCATTTTAAGTGTCGTGAAATCAAAAGTAAAATCGGTTCATGCTAGTGGTGTTTCTGTTTTGAGTCAGTCTCCCGATATTGCCAATGCCCGAATTGAATTTGAAAATGGTTGTGTTGCCAACATCACCTCGAGTAGAATTTCTATGAAAAACATGCGCAAATCGCGTTTCTTTCAAAAAGACGCCTACATCTCGGTTGATTATTTGGATAAAATTTGTGAAGTGGTAAAAATGAAAGATGCACCAGAAGTTCCTGGCGATTTTGATATGATTTTACAGAATGCTGAAGGTGTTAAAAAACAAATCTATTTTGCGAATCCAGAAGTCATACCCAATAATGCTATTTTAGACGAATTAGAATCGTTTGCAAATGCTATTAATACAAATACTTCCCCAGTTGTAACACTTGAAGATGGAACTGAAGCACTAAGAGTTGCCTATCAGATTATCGATAGTATGGAAAAAAAATAAAAATAAAAATAAAATAATATTATAATGAAAATAATAGCCGTAATAGGTGCCGGAACCATGGGCAACGGAATTGCTCATACATTTGCACAAAGTGGATTTACTGTTAAACTAATTGACATTTCTGAAAAATCAATTGAAAAAGGAATGGCTACCATAGCGTCTAATCTTGATAGAATGGTAACAAAAGGGACTATATCTGAAGAAGATAAACATAAAACTATTGGCAATATAATTACTTATACCGATATTAAAGATGGCGTAGTTGGAGCTGATTTGGTCATTGAAGCCGCAACCGAAAACGTAACGTTAAAACTAAATATCTTTAAGCAATTAAGCGAGGTTTGCAATCACAATGTGATTTTGGCTACCAATACTTCTTCTATATCAATCACGCAAATTGCAGCACAAGTCGTTCATCCAGAAAGGGTAATCGGAATGCACTTTATGAATCCGGTGCCAATTATGAAATTAGTTGAGATTATTCGCGGTTATTCGACCTCAGATGAAGTAACGAATATCATAATGGATTTATCTTTGAAATTAGGAAAAACGCCTACAGAAGTAAACGATTATCCTGGATTCGTTGCCAACCGAATTCTAATGCCAATGATTAATGAATCAATCGAAACGCTTTATAATGGTGTTGCTGGTGTTAGCGAAATTGATACTGTAATGAAACTCGGAATGGCGCATCCAATGGGTCCATTACAATTGGCAGATTTTATTGGATTAGACGTTTGTCTTTCCATTTTAAATGTCATGTACGACGGATTTAAAAATCCGAAATATGCACCCTGTCCATTGTTAGTGAATATGGTTATGGCTGGGAAACTGGGTGTAAAATCGGGTGAAGGATTTTACGATTACTCGGAAAGCAAAAAAGCAGAAAAAGTTTCTAAACAATTTAAATAAAATCTAACCGCAAGGTACGCAAAGAAAGCGCAAAGAACGCTAAATCGTTGCGACCCTTGCGTTAAACTTAGCGCACTTTGCGGTTAAATTATGAGCAAAATAATCCCATTTAAAGCAGTTCGTCCTACTCCAGATAAAGTAGCATTAGTGACTTGTAGAAACTACGATGATTATTCTGCAGCCGAACTCGCTTCGTGGTTGGATTTTAATCCGTATTCATTTTTGCACGTGATTAATCCCGCTTATTTGCATGCTCAAAAAATTACTTTAGACAAGCGTTTTAAAGGTGTAGCACATAAATACCAAGATTTTAAAAATGATTGCATCTTTATAGAAGATGAAAAAGCCGCTTTCTTTCTATACGAAATTCAAACTAAAATACAATCGTTTATCGGAATTGTTGCAGGAACATCAATAAATGATTACAAAAACAACATCATTAAAAAACACGAAGATACTTTACAATATAGAGTTGAATTGTTTAAAGATTATTTACACCAAACCGGATTTAATACGGAGCCCGTTTTAATTACTTATCCAGATAATGTTGAAATTAATAATTGGATTACTGGTAAGAAAAAAGAACAACCAATTTACAATTTTTCAACTACAAACAAAGAAACACATACGCTTTGGAAAATAGATAATGAAAAAGAAATTAATTGGCTACAAAATCAGTTTGAAAAAATTCCTGAAATGTATATTGCCGATGGACATCACCGTTCTGCATCTGCCGAATTATTATATAATCAAGACAAACATTTAGGGAATGACAATTTGAATAATTTTATGAGTTTTTTGATTGCCGAAAGCAACGTGAAAATTTACGAATACAATCGAATTGTAAGAGATTTAAACAACTATTCTAAAGAAGATTTTATTTTAAAATTATCAGAACATTTCATAATCAAATCAAAAGAACAAGAACTTTGGAAACCCCAAAGTAAATTTGAATTCGGAATGTATTTAGATGGTAATTTTTATGCTTTATTCTACAAACAAGGCCCGAGCGCCAGCCAAGAGGCGAAGCAGAATAAAAAACCATCCATTTTACAAAATTTAGATGCTCAAATTTTATATGATAAAGTTTTACTTCCGTTGCTTGGTATTGAAGACTTACGTAATGATGAACGCATCGAATATATCCCAGGAAAACAATCTATTGCTACTATAAAAGAATTGGTTGATGAGGGTGAATTTGAAGTAGGTTTTATGTTATATCCTTCAGATATTTCAGAAATAAAAACAATAGCCGATAATAATTTAATAATGCCCCCAAAAAGCACCTATATCGAACCTAAGTTTCGAAGCGGCTTAATGGTGTATGAATTGTAATTTTTATATATATCTTTTTGAAATGTCGATAAAGAATAACCTACTTAAAATCAAATCCAATCTCCCTTCAAATGTAACATTGGTTGCGGTATCTAAAACCAAACCCGTTTCCGATTTAATGGAAGCTTATGATGCTGGACAGCGAATTTTTGGTGAGAATAAAATACAAGAAATGACTGAAAAATGGGAACAAATGCCCAAAGACATTCAGTGGCACATGATTGGTCACGTGCAAACCAACAAGGTCAAATATATGGCTGAATATGTAAGTTTAATTCACGGTGTTGACAGCTTAAAATTGCTAAAAGAAATTAACAATCAAGCAAAAAAATACAATAGAGTTATTGATTGTTTGCTACAAATTCATATCGCTGAGGAAGAAACCAAATTTGGTTTGGATGAAACGGAGTTGACTGAGATTCTTCACTTCGTACAGAATGAAAAAAACGGAATACAAAACATAAAAATTGTTGGCTTAATGGGAATGGCTACATTTACTGAGAATCAAAATCAAATAAAAAAAGAATTCCTGCAATTGAAATCCATTTATGATAAACTGCAACCACTGAATACTGAACACTGCCAACTGAGCACTATTTCAATGGGAATGTCGGGTGATTATCAACTCGCAATCGAATGTGGAAGTACAATGGTTCGAATTGGAAGTAGTATCTTTGGAAATAGAAAATAGAAAAAAAATGAAAGAAAAAAGACTATTTACTAATCACTAATTACTATTCACTGAATTTGTA
>CALPIE020000187.1 GCA_943323545.2 Bifidobacterium breve
TAATTTCCAACAGACACCATGCAGAGGTCCCGATTTCAAAATCGGGACTTTTGTTTTTAAATTCTTACCGTTTTCTCACTTCAGGATTATGCAGCGGAGTAATCCTATGAGTAAAACGGTTACGTATATGAATAATTGTTTTATTAAAAAAATACTCCATCATCCCTAATTGTTTTTTTGTTTTATTCTTCTTGAGTAAAGGTAACCCTACGAATCATACAATTAATCCTACCCTTTCTTTAAAAAGGTTGTAAACCACATCCATACTTACTTTTTTTTTTTAATTGCTTACACGTTGAGCACTGCACCCATGTAGTGATTACAGCTACTCCTTTACTCCCGACAAAGGAATACCTCAATAAAGAAGAATTTATTTACCTCTCAAATCCATTACTTCATTATAATAATGGTACATTTGTTTCAACTGCAATACCCATTGGTTCTATTTAGAGAATACCAATACTTTCTGGCGAGGTAATAAAAAGTATAAATAACCTCCAACGCCAAAGTATATTTATAAATTTTCATAACCTAGCAACATAAGCGTGTAGTCCTGACAAGGTTACAAAATATCTTTTTAAAATAATTTATTTTGTACAATAAGAACCATTCGATGTATACATCAAAAGAAATCATCGGTAAGATGATCAAAACAAAAAGACAAGAAAAAGCAATTTCACAACAGGCATTGGGAGATCTGCTTTACGTGGATAGGCAATATATATGGCGACTTGAAAATGGAAAAATAAATCTTACCATGAATTATCTTGATGAAATAATTGGTAAACTAAATTGCAATCACGTTGATTTCTTAGTTATAATTGTCTGAGATAACAACCTAATCCCTTCGATACTAATGGAAGTACTGCATTCTATATCTTCCGAAAATGAAATTGGTTTTAAAGCCCTTTTTGACTATGCTACTGTTGGTATTCTGGTCATAGGTTCTGACGGTAAAATTAAACTGGCAAATCCGTGTATTGAAAAATTATTTAATTATTTAATCCCCGAACTTATAGGTAATCCTATAGAAATGCTTCTTCCCGAAGCATTTAAAGAAAAGCACATTCACGAACGCAACAACTATTTTCAAAATCCTAAAGTAAGACCAATGGGATATGGTCTGCATTTACAAGCTCGTAAAAAAGATGGTTTTGAATTTCCTGCAGAAATTAGTTTGGCTCATTATCCATTTGGCAGAGAAGAATTGGCCGTTGCTTTTGTTACCGACATTACAAAAATTAGACGCGCTCATGAAGAACTTGAAGCCAAAGTAACCGAAAGAACATTGGAACTCTCCTATTCATTGGAGCACGAGAAGGAGTTAAATGAATTAAAATCTCGTTTTGTTACGATAGCATCGCATGAATTCCGTACCCCTTTAAGTGCAATCCTTTCAAGTATTTCGCTCATTGAATCCTATGACAAAGAAGAACAGAAAGAACAAAGAAACAAGCATATAGAACGAATCAAATCGTGTGTAAAAAATCTTGTCGATATCCTGAATGACTTTCTTTCCCTTGAAAAATTGGAACAAGGAAAAATTGAGCTGTTAAAAGAAAAATTTGATATATATGAATTCGCAACCGATATTGTGGTAGAAATAAATGTACTATTGAAGCTCGGTCAGCAAATTATTTTTAAGCACATTGGCGATAAAGAAATTATTCAAGACAAAATAATCTTAAAAAACATAATTCTCAATCTATTGTCGAATGCTATTAAATATTCTGATCAACATTCGAAGATTGCGTTTATAATTGATGTCAAAAATACCGTTTTTTCGATTTCGATTCAAGATGAAGGTATTGGAATCCCTAAAAATGAGCAGAAAAATTTATACGGAAAATTTTACCGGGCCAGTAATGCAAACAACATTCAGGGCACTGGACTTGGATTGAATATTGTAAAAAAATATGTAACCCTATTGGACGGTCAAATTCGTTTAGTAAGTTCCTGTAATAAAGGAACTACTTTTACCATAACCTTACCTAAAAAATAAAACATCATTAAACCATTTTTGTAAGGTAACTGTTTGTTGCTCTCTGCTTTAAAATAGGCGTTCTTGATGGAGTCCATTTGGAGTATCATAGTGCGCATACACTCTTGGTTCATCTCCATTCGTTTACTGAAAAAATCATCGTGAAAAAAGTCATTGTATAAAAGGGAATCGGTATAGAACAAATGATTGTATGATTCGTCTTTCAAGATAGGAAACTGTTCATTAAAAGAAGGCTTGAACGCTCGAAACAAATTATCGAGTAAAACTTTATCTCCTTTTCATTTAGTGTAAAAAGAGGAATATGTCGAATCGGAAGCAATTATATTTCCGTTTTTATTATACTTTTTATTGACTTTGATCTCCACCTTATGTTTTGCTACCGTTTCTTTAGGTTGGGTACATGGCTTTTCTTTTGTGTGCCTTCTTTATTCTGGCAGGCAGTAAAAAAAATTGTTGTAACAAAAAAAATCCTGATTATCTTTTTCATGATGGGATTGTTTTTAATTAAAAAATACTTCAATTAAAGCTACTCGATCTTATAGTGATGGGTAATGACCATCATATTTTCATCTGATGACAATCACAGCAAATCATGACGGCTATCACCTTTGATATGAAAATCCTGTCCTATCTTTGGTAAAGATTTAAGTTCTTAAAGAGATACGTTAGCCATAACGAGTTGGTGTTTGCCATAGGCATTTGTACAGCTGAGATTCCAAAAGGAAAATTAGGGAGTTTATGCCGGAGATGAAATATAGTTTCAAAGCTGCAAAAGCTGTTGTTCTTTCGAGAGCCACACCCTAGCATTTAGAAGTGAATTGTAATTTCCAACAAACACCATGCAGAGGTCCCGGTTTCAAAATCGGGACTTTTGTTTTTAAATTCCTGCCGCTTTATCTCATAGTAATAAAGAAGTAAAGCGGATTACTCCTAAAAGGAAACTGTTGAACTTTTATGAGGATTGTCTAAAAAAAAACGCCAAGCTCGTTTGCTGTCTTTTTTGATTTAAAAGCTCAATAATCATCGATTTCAAAATGACAATTATTATACTTTTCAAAGACAAATAAAGTAATTTTAATAGTATAACCCATTAAAAAAAATCATTATGAAAAAAAACTTAGAATCTTCAGACGCAGTGATTCGAATTGCTATCGCTATTCTAATTGCTATTTTGTATTTATCAGGAACTATTACGGGAACTATAGCAATTGTTGCTTTGGTATTGGCAGGTGTTCTTGTGGTTACCAGCTTTATAGGTTTTTGTCCATTGTATACTCCTTTTGGCATTGACACCTCTAAAAAGAGAAGGTAAACGCTAAAACGATTTAAATTGGAACTTAGTCTGTAAAATAATTAATAAACTCCTATGAAATTAGTATTTGAAATAGTCTTAATTGTACATGGCTTACTTCATTTACCCGCCTTTGAATGATCCTTTTTTAATGAACAAACTAGTAGTTCAAACATTTCATTAGAAAAAAAGCAAGGGGTACTGTGGTTGATTTCTGGGTTACTTTTTTTAAGTACCGCAGGCTTGGTTCATTTTAATAGCTATAATTGGTGGATTGTCTCGAGCATTGCCATTATTGTATCGCAACTGAATATATTAATTCACTGGAAAGAAACGAAATTAGGTATTTATGTAAATCTTGTTTTAGGGTTAGCAGCCTATATTGCTATGCGTAATGCATGCCACTTCCATCATAATTCCACTGCTATACAGCTGCCTTTTTTCTTTTCTTTTATTTTAAATCATGACCTTTTATTGGCCTATTTTCTCTGAGAAACCAAAACAATAACGCCAAACTGAAAACATCCATAAGACCCATTAGTACCATAACTGATACATCAGTTTCCATTTTTTTAAGGTACATAATTGCAACAAGAATTGCGATTGTAACGTCCATCAATATAAAGAAAGTGAGTACTGAAGGAGCCAGCAGATATCCAAGATAGGATTGTTTCAAAAGTAGCAATCCCGTAATAAAAACCCCTGGTAAAAAA
>CALPIE020000188.1 GCA_943323545.2 Bifidobacterium breve
CAATCATAATTCCTGTTTTATAATAATAATCGCGTATGGCTTCGAGCATTACTAAAGTTACGGGCAACGTTGCTGCGGGTTTGATTTTTCCGGTTGATGTTTTTATAAAATCGGCTCCGGCATACATGGCAATATCACTCGCTTGACGGACTTTATCCAAAGTTCCAATCTCACCAGTTTCCAAGATAACTTTTAGTCGTACATTCTTGCCACAGGCTTCTTTTATCATGGCAATTTCATCGAAGACAAAATTGTATTCACCACTGTGAAATTTACCACGGCTGATTACCATATCAACCTCATCGGCTCCACTATCAACTGCTATTTTAGTATCTAATAATTTGATTTCGGCACTAGATTGACCACTAGGAAAAGCAGTTGCTACCGAGGCTATTTTTACGCCTGTTCCTTTCAGTTCATTAACTGCAAGTTTGACAAAATTTGGGTACACACAAACTGCCGCGGTAGTTGGTAACCCAGGCAATTCATCATGCAAATGATGTGCTTTGAAGCAAAGTTGTTTTACTTTTTCATCGGTGTCAGCACCTTCTAAAGTAGTTAAATCAATCATATTTAAAGCCATAAGTAGCCCTTGCATTTTTGATTCTTTCTTAATACTACGGGCAGTAATTCTGGCAATTCTATCCTCAATTCCAACTTGATCTATACGGGGAGAATTTAAAAAATCAATATGTTTCATTTAATAAATTTAATTAAAAAATCGTGTGAAATTTTGTCAAAATCAACGCGAACAAACAAAGATATAAATATCTTAACGACAAAAACCCGAAATCTTTAATTTATCAAAACTATTGCTAGTTGTTTGCTCCAAAGCAGAGCCAATGTCCTCTTCAATTTAACGGAGGTAATTTAACTAATCTAAAATGAAAAATCACCAACTATTTTTGACCACTTACCCTTTTTTAAATTTAAAAATCATTAGATTTTAAATTATACTTTTAGTATTTATCTTTTCAGAGAGAAGTGAGATTTAAATTCTTTCCATTCGGATTTTAAATTAGGGAATTCTATTTTAAACCAATAGTCAGTAGAAGGTAAAAGATAACCATTATGTGTTCCATCCCAGCCATTACCAGTAGTGCTAAGTTGTTTTAGTAATTTACCATATCGGTCAAAAATATATAATTTAGCACGAGGTTCATTTTCTAGACCAACAACATTCCATGTATCATGAATGCCATCACCATTTGGAGTGAAATAGTGAGGATAATTGATGGTTTGAACATCATCAATTACAATTTCACCACAACTTGTATTTCCTTTAACATCTCTTATTGTTATGGTATGACTTCCTAAAGGGACATTTTCAAAAATATTATTAATTTGAAATGGACCATCATCTAAACTAAATTCGTATTGGCCAAAACCAACAACATTGACTACAATGACTTGATTATCCTCAAAAGGATTACTAACCGTATAAGCTGGATCTGACAATTGTGCTGGACCAGATTGAATAACGGTAAATGTATTTGAAACAGAAGAAATACAGCCTAATAATGGTGGATTGGTACTCGTTGCAACAACAGTGTAATCTCCTGGCGCAACAGTTGTAATGTCATAAGTTGAAGCATTAGAACCCGGAATTACGGTTCCGTTCAGCGTCCAAGCAAATGTATAATTAGGATTGATAATTCCGCTGTTCAGAGTCAGGCTATTTAATAAAAGGTTTGTAGCATATTCGACACAAAGCGTATTACTCGGGGAAGAAATAACAGGCTCAGCTAATGGCTCAACAGTAATATTCAGAGATACTAATTGATAACAACCGGTAACATTATCCTGAACTCTAATCCAAACAGTATGAGAATAGGCCTGGTAATTAATCAAATCTGCAATGGCATTAGTTGCATTAATCGCATCGGTTTGCGTGTTATAGAAAGTAGTTGTAACCCCGGTTTGAGTTCCTATAATTCCGTTTATGTAATTACCTAAATTCAAAGTAAAGAAACCATCATTAGTGCCATCAATATCGCAAGTTTCAAAAGCTGCTGGAACCGTTGCTGTTGGTTTTGGATTAACAGTAATAGTAAATTGACCATAATTCACACAGCCTGTTGTTTTATTAACTACTCTGATATAAATAATTTGCGTATTAGGTGTATTAGTGAAATTCGTTGGATTCAAAATAGCATTCGTATCCGATTGAGCATCAGCAGCAGTTGTATAATAAGTTATTGTAAAATTAGCAGGCAATTGTGAGCTTCCTAACAAACTAGTAGTAGTTGAAGTTAAAGTTAAATCAAATACAGATATGCCATCGGTATCATCATCACAATTTTGAACTGTCAACGGCTGAATAATAATTGGTAACGGGTATACAGTAAGTATTTGTTCTACAAGTACATAACACTTATTATTAAAATAATCAACTCTGTTGTTTTCTACTCTAATCCAAACATTATTTCCTACTAAAGCGGCTGTTGGATTTAGTATTTCATTGGTATCAGCTAAAGCATCAGCTTGCGTAGGATAATAATGTAATGTTAGAGTTAGATCACCATTGATAATGAATGCCGCATTGGCTGTCAAATCAAATACCTCCAGCATATCACCCGGAAGGTTATCATCACATTTTGCAAGCAATGGAATACCGGTAGTTCTCGGAGTTGGAACGGGCAATACTCTGATATCTAACGAGATGTAGCTTCTACAGCCTTGAGCATTGGTAACCATAACGCCTAAGGTTTGAACGCCAGGTAACACATTAGTATATGAGGTTGGATTTGCAATAGCAATACTGGATGCAGTAACCGGATAGCTAGGATAATAAGTTATTGTAAAATTAGCCGGCAATTGTGAGCTTCCTAACAAATTAGCTGTAGTTGAAGTTAAATCAAATACAGTATACTGATTATTTGGGCTGGCATCATTATCGCATATACTTAAAGGAGGCGGTGTTGTTAAAAGCAAAGGACGATTTATAGACAACATAAATGAACCTATAGCAAAACATTGAGATGCGTTGTTTTCTACTCTCACCCAAATAATTTGATTGTTATTACCTGTGTAAGCAGTACTTTGTATAATAGGGGCTAATCCCGCAATTGCATCTGCTTCAGAGATGTAATAGGTTACAGTATAATTACTTGCCGCCATATCTTGAACAGCTAAAATAATTGGGGTGATTTGTGTTAAATCAAACAACATCGTAAAATCTAGAGAATTGTTATCTTCATCACATTGAACGATAGGTGGAATGTTTGTTGGCATTTTTGGTTTTGGTTCAACATTCAATTCTATCGGAATAACACTTCTACATCCATTCACATTGTCCAATGCAGAAGCGTATAAAGATTGAACAAATGGGATTAAATTATCATAAGGACTTACTAATGAGTTGCTGCCTAATTGTGCATCCGTTAAAGTTTCATGGTAAGTTATTGTATAATTTGCTCCTTGCAGAATATCTGAAGTTAATGTGTTTAAATCAAATGAACTAAACCCATCTTGATTATCATCACAAATTGTATAAGGGCCGCTTGGTGGAATAGGACTTGGCAAGGGCTCTACCCTTATGTCCATTGTCGACAAAACAAAACATCCTGTGAAAACATTTTCAATACGTATCCAAAGTGTTTGAACATAAATTGCGGAATTTACATACAAAAGAGGCAACGCGTTACTATCAGACAAAGCATCTGCCTGGCTAAAATAGAAATTAACGGTCATTCCATTTTGTCCTAATAAAATATCGTTGATTTTTGAGCCTAAATCAAAAGTTTCAAAGCCCAAATTGGTTTGGTCATTATCACATAAAGTGTAGGGAGGGTAATTAGGTTGCGTAGCATTTGGCAACGGGTCAACCGCTAATTGTAGTGTCACAATATCAAAACATCCCGTAGCAATAGTTTCTACCCGAATCCAAAGAGTTTGGGTGTTTACTGTTGTATTTATAAAGTTCGTTAAGTTGTTTATTGGATTACTATTAGTTTGTGCATCTGCTAAACTTGTATAATAATTTATAGAATTTGTAACTG
>CALPIE020000189.1 GCA_943323545.2 Bifidobacterium breve
CCACATGGATGTTGTCCACCGGATCATTTGAAAAAAATAGCAGCAACCTACCCTGGCAACATTGCCTGATTTTCAGGAAACCAAAAAATTAAATGGAGGGACAAATTTTAACTTGATCCTTGAGAGATTAGTGAAAAGGAATTTCAGGCATGGTCAAACAGGCGCGCAAAGCCGCCAAGGCGCAAAAAAGGGAAGTGACCCGGCGGACAGGTAGGCAGGAGATTAGAAACAAGAAGCAAGAGATTAGTGAAAGACCTTTCTATTCCTTTGCCTCTTTGCGAGAAGAAAAAATCCGCCGCGTCGGATGGGACAAATCTGGAGTCTATCGCCATAGATCTGCTTCACCTGCGTGAGAAAAAAATAAATCTCGCCAATCTGCCTATAAAGCAAAGTGGTTTCCGCATTTACAAAGACTGCAACTCGCCTTCTGGCAATTTGCAATTCATTAGTAAGGTTTAATTATACTACAGGCTTCGACTCTTCTCAGTCATCCCGATATCTTCTCACTTCCCCAGCCCCATCAAATAACTCACCAGATCCACCAATTCTTCTTCGCTTAATGGGAATTTGGGCATGAGGGATTCGTTGGATTGGGTGATGGATTCGATATCGGCAAGTTTATAGATAGTTTGTTCACCCATGCCAACGAGCTTCACGATCAGGTCGTTTTCGGTTTTGGAGTTGATGATGCAGCGGATTTCCTTGCCGTCTTTGAACTTGACCACCTGAGTTTCGTAGCCAAAGCCCATTCCTTCGGATGGATTGATGATCGAATTGATCAGGGCTTCCTTGCTGAGTTTGTTGCCGATCTTGGTCAGACCTGGACCAAAATCGATGCCTTCGTTTCCGATTTTATGGCAAGCGGTGCAGTAGCCCGCGGCAATCACTTTACCTTTTTCGATATTTCCGGTTGCGGCCAACATCCTTGGAATGTCATAGTTGCTATCCAGACTGCTACCGTATTTCTCGGTGGCGAATTGACGGATATTGGAGTTCCAGGTGGACATCAGAATTTTCTGTGCGATAGGCAGGAGGTCAGCTGGAATCTTGTCCACTTTGGCAAATTCCCATAGAGCTCCCTCAGACTGATAGCCTTTCATTTCTTCCATAGCAGCGGTTCGGATGGCTAGAGGTGCATTTGCATCATTCCAGAATTTTCTCAAAAGCATCGCCATTTCGGTATTATCCACCACGCCAAACTTGCGGATGGCGGCGATTGCCTTGGTTTGATCCGCATCCTTCATCGCTTTTTCCACTTCTCTTAGTCCATAGAGGCTGGCGAAGATTCCTGCTGCGGCACCCGCTATTCGGCTGTTTTTTTCCTGATAGACGATGCTCAGCACCCGATTCTTTTGGTCTTTGAGTTGGTATTTACTTACGATATCGAGAAAATCCTGATCGTCAGCGATATCACCGGACTTGGCTTTGGCAAGGCTGAGCAGGGTAGCATCCGGCTTTTGGGTATCGAATGCTGCTTGACGAAGGATGATGACCTGATCTTCATTTTGACCTTTTGCCAAGAGAGTTTTGAGGGTTTGATTTTTTAGATCTGCATTCTGAAAGTCAAGTGCTCTGTAGTACCGTAGATCGGCAGGGCTATTTTCGGCCAGAATCATTTGCTCGAGTAGTTCGGGGGTTTTGGCAGATCTGGATCTCCAAACTAGGTCTTTGGCCTCAGGAGATGTGTTCCAGTTTGCTCCAGCTTTCTCCAAATAAGCAGGTAGATAGCTGTCCCATCGGTATTCCGCCGCAATGCCCAATGCCTCCAAGTACCAGCGGTCGCCGGATTTATAGGATTCTGCCAGCTTTTGCCAGACGGCAGGCTGATTCTCATATCGAATCGCTACAGCTACTTCCCGTCTGATCTGTGCGGAAGGGTCGGCGGCTAGTTGAAGTAGAAAACCTGCATCTTTCATACCGTTGATTCGGGACGCACGAACAGCGGCTACACGGATATTTTCATCAGAGTCGGCAGCGGCTTTTTGGATGTAATCTTTGCCATTTGGTAGCTTGCTCAGCAACCAAAATGCACGGGCTTTCATACGGGAATCCTCGGATTCGAAGAGTTTTTCCAATGCTTCTGTTGCCTCGGCTCCTTTTTCCTTCAATGCCATAAAAGCCTTAAAGTGTATGGCTCTGTTTGGATTTTGCACCAGTTCGATCAATGATTCGACGGAAGAATAGTCGGGACTGGAGACCTTGTATTTGGACTTTTTCGGTGCGAGACGATAGACTCGGCCTTTGTCCAAGTCGCCTACGGCATGACCGCCCACGCCAGGATCGTACCAGTCGGAGATGAAGATCGACCCATCAGGTGCTACGGTCACATCGGAAGGGCGGAACCAATTATCGCGTTTGTTTCCGTCAAGGATAGGTTTTGCTACTCCGGTAAAGCCCGCTCCGGAAATACCGACAGGATACATGCGGATCACATTGGGTCCAGCATCGGCGTGGATGACTTGATTTTGGTATTCGACAGGGAGGAGTTTGCCTTCGTAAACGAGTATGCCGGTTGGCGAACCTGCATAGGTTTGCACCAAGTTTGGCACGACCCCGGGATCATTCAGGTGCCAATGCTGCTGCCAGACGGAGTCCTCCATATTGATGCGGCGGGTTCTCCAGTCGGTTTTGGTGATCTCGTCCTTGAAGCCGTAGTTACCATAGTCCATCACAAAGTTGATCCGAGTAGAGCGGTTGCCGTCGTCGTCGTTGTCACTTTGCCACATGCGTCCGTAGCTGTCCACGGCCACTTCGTAATTGTTTCTGAAGTTCCAACCCAGGATTTCCACGTTGCTTCCATCAGGATCGCAGCGGAAAACCATGCCTTCCTGATAGGGTGCGGTATCCGAGTTAATCGGTCGGCCCATCGGGTCGAGTATCGGCGAACCGTCACCTTTGTGCAGGCCTTTCCCTTCATTTCCATAGTTGAAATACAGCTTGCCATCCGGCGCAAACGTGAAGGCATGCATGCCGTGATCGTGCTGCACTCCTCCAACTCCGGTGAGTAGCACTTCCTTGCTATCCGGCACGTCGTCCCCATTTTCATCCGTGAAGACAAAGACATTTGGGCTGACGGAGACGAAAATTTTATTGCCAAAAACGGCGATACCCAAGGCTGAATTGATGTCAGTTCCCTGGTAGAAGACCGTGGATTTATCTGCTTTGCCATCTCCATCGGTGTCTTCCAAAATCAAAATTCTGTCACCCTCTGCTTTGGTTGGATTTTTCGGATTGAGTTGCGTTCGGTAGTTGTAGGCCTCGGTGATCCAGATCCTGCCTCGGTCGTCGATATCCATGTTGGTCGGGTTGGTCATCATGGGCTCGGAGGCGAAAAGTGTCAGTTCGAGTCGGTCGTCCAGTACTTCGATGCCGTCGAGTGCATGTTCCACAGAGCGTTTTTGCTCGTCGCTGAGGGCGGCATATTCATCTGCCGTGAGTTGGGGAATTGGTTTTTCGCAGGAAAAAATCAGGGTGGATAGGATGGCAAGTCCAAAGATTTGCTTTTTCATAGGTTGAGGATTTTGGGCTGGCAGTCAAAAAGTAAGGCTGCAAAGCGAAAATAGGTGATAAGGGACTGATTACCAAAGGAGAATTTTAAGAAGGGATCCATTTTTGGACCAGAAGGACCTGTAAAAATCGTTGATGTTACCACCCCATACCAGGAACCACTTGAATAGATGGTTGGTTGCCGCATTTTTTTGATTTTTTGTCGGGAAAAGTATCCCCCAAACTGTACCCCAAAAAGAATTTAACTCATTTCAAATGAGGTAGGGGTTTGTTTTGTAGCCTAGCTATTCCTTTGTCTTTAGCATTTAATGCCTCGAGAGGAGAGCCTGTTGTGTTTCAATTGAATTTCTGGCACTTACCCTAGTTGTGATTTGGGGAAAGGGAAGAAAGGTTCCTA
>CALPIE020000190.1 GCA_943323545.2 Bifidobacterium breve
GAAACAATTCAAAACGACCCTGTATATAGTGCCTACTTAGTTTATCGTACATTTATGTTTAATAAAAAAGTTTTACGCTTTAGTGGTTGGCAAACCGATAGAATTTACAGGCTTTTTAACAAAGAAAAAGCACGTTACACAATTGAAAGACTAGTTCATGAAAAATTAGACGTAAACGGTGAAATCAGTTTTTTAAAACACAAATTAATTCATTATTCGTATAATGATTATGACGTATACAAAGGCAAAATGATTAGTTATGGTAAATTAAAAGCTATCGAAGCCAAAAATAAAGGAATCAAGCCCAACGCCTTTCATTTTTTTATCAAGCCAGCCTACAAATTTCTTTACCAATACCTAATTCGACTAGGAATTTTAGATGGATCAAAGGGAATTACAATTTGTTATTTAAACGCTTTAAGTGTTTATGTTCGCTTTCAAGAATTGAAGAAATTGAATTCTAGAGTTTAAAATGTTTGATTTTTTGCGCAATATTTTTTCCAAATAAATAAATTGGCGATATTTTTAGTTTATTGCTTTTCTCAAAATAAGCTACAACATCAGTTAAATTTTCACCAGGACAAAAAGCCAATTCTTTCCATTTTTTCCCTTCAACAGGATGAACATTTTTAAAATTTTTAAAATTTTCTTTAGAAATATTTTTCCAAAAGGAAAAATAGGATTCTACATCAAAATCTTTATTGTGGCCCCAATTGTTTAATTTAAAATAAATTTCATCACTTTCTCTAGCCCAAGTGTTATGAACAACGAAGAAAGGCAGGTACTTTTTTCGAGAAAAAGTGACCCTGCAAATTTTGTAATTTATAAAATTGGTTGCACAGCTAAATGGTTCAAAAGGTTTTTTAACATAAAGATAACCACCGTCAATTTTTTTGTAAAGATTGATAAAGAACATACAAATTTGGATTTTATTGTCTTCAGGATTTTTTAAATATTTTGAATTTGCTTTTAAAACTTCTGTAAATCCTTTGAAATTGACAAACAATTCGTCTGAATCAAGTTGAATATACCAATTTCCAGGCCCAAAATATTGAGACAACATAGTGCGTTCTCTCGTGTCATTTTGAATAGAGGTAAGTTGTGGATCATAGAAATTGTCACGATAAATTTCAATTTTTCCCTTTTCGTCGAATGTTTTTATCCAATCAAAAAAATCAGCATCAACTTCAAATTTATTTCCACTCCAAGTTTTATAATTTTCATCTAAAGCAAGTACAATTTTATCGGCATTTTTGTAAATCAAAGGGAGGGATTGCTTTAAAAATTCATAATCATAAGACATTAAAATTCCGACGTTGATTTGCATGGTTTTTTTTTGTAAAAATATAATTAAAATTTTAATTTTATATATTTGTTTTTATATCAAGAAAAAAAATGACAATAGATTTATCAATTATAATTATTAATTACAACACTTCTATTTTAACGTTTAATTGTATAAAGTCTATTTACGAGCAAACTCCAAAAAATATAAATTTTGAAATCATAGTCGTAGATAATGCATCAACTTATGCTGATTATGAAAATTTAAAACACGCTATTGATTCATTAAATACTACTAGCACAATTTTAATAAGAAGTAAAATCAATTCTGGTTTTGGTGGTGGCAATATGATAGGTGTTCAGTTTGCAACCGGCGAATATTTAGGATTTGTAAATAATGATGTTGTTTTAATAGAAGATTCATTTTCATATCCGATTCAATTTTTAAAAACAAATAGTAAAGTTGGAGCAATTGGCATACAACCTATTTTTGAAAATAATGAGAAGCAAGTGGCCTTTGGACATTTTGATACTTTTGGAAATCGTTTTTTTGGGTATTGGCTTTATGAAAAATTAAATCCGAATAAAACCAAACGACACGGAAATTATGAAAATCCAACTTCTGTAGATTATGTGGTTGGTAGCTATATGTTGTTTAGAGCTAAAGATTTTTATAAAATTGGCGGCTTTGATACTAATCTCTTTTTATATTTTGAAGAAATGGATATATGCCAAAGATTGAAAAATATTGATTTAAAAACTATCTTTATACCTTCTATCAATTATATTCATTTAAATGGTGCTAGTACTGCATTAGGCTATACAAAAAAAATAGAACTGAAAATTTCTCATTTATATGTAGTTAGAAAAAACTATGGTTTCATAAATTATCTTATTCTAAAATATTTTTTTATTGTCATCTTTCTAGTAAAATCTATTTTTAGTCCAAAACATTTTAAACTATTTTATAAATTAGTAACTCTAGGCGCACCATTAGCTTCATCTATAAAGCACCAGCAAATAATTCAAGATAAATAATCAATCGTCAATAAAAACTTTTTTAAATTTTTCCATAACCACATTTGGAGCAAAATTTTCAGAATAAGCATCCCAATTAGTAGTAGTATTTGGAGTAAAATTTGTGATCAAATCAATCAAACTTTCCTCATTTTTATATATCAAAGCTTTATTACCTAAAATATCAATATGTGATTTTTCATTTGAGTCAGACCAAGTTAAAACTGGTTTGTTTGAGACTGAAAATTCTCCAATTGCTATTCCAAAACTTTCTCCTTGTTTTCGAGCATGTAAATACGCGTCACAGGTGTTAATAAACTTTGAAATATATAAAGGATCTACACTTGGGGGGAGAAAAATTACATTTTTATAAGGGGTGAAAATATTTTTAAATACAAATGAATTAGTACCTAAAAACAAAAAATAAATATCTTTTCTATTTTTTGAAAGACGTTTAACAACTGATTTTACAAATTTTATATCAAATGTTTTTGCGCCACCGTGCCTACCAAAAACGATGGCGTCATTCGGAATATTTAACTCTTTTCGCAAGTTTAATTCATTTTTTTCAACATTAATCATGTGAGGAACATAAGGAGATTTTCCATTAGTCATTTCTTGCGAAAGCCATTGAGAAACATAGGCATACACGTCACCATGTGGGTCGTAATGCTTAAACACGGTGTGAATTGCAGTTTTGCAATTTGCAACCTCAATTCCATCTCTTTTTCCTGATTTAATTGCATAAAAGAGAGATGCTTTTTCTCTTTCTACAATTTTTTCTAATTCATTAATTTCTTGATAATTAATAACTTTAAATCTTTTTTTAAATTTATTAATTGCTGAATCAAAATTATTTTTATTGTTTTTATTATGTAAAATTATTGATTCATTATTCAAAATTTCTTCATTAAAAAGTGCATAATCATAAACTGCGTTCGATGTCCCTCTGTATGACAATTGATTTTCGTGAAAAATGATTTTCATATTTTAAATTATATTAAAAATTATAGATAACAAATATAAAATATTGTTTTAGGCATAATAGTATTCTTCAAATAAACATAAATTAACCCGTTAGTTGCAATTGTTTAAAGTAAAAAAAATTGATTATATGTTGGTCAAGATACTGAAATTCAGCATATTTTTCGTTTAAATAAAAACCAAAACAACACTTTGTGCAACCATTCCTCTGAATTGTATGTGGATGTAATTATAGACAACTTCATGCACCACAAACATAAAGAATAAATTAGATTTTAAATAAAAGTAATCCTTGTAATTTTTTTTCAAAAAAATACTTCAAGTTCACAAAAAGTAAATTGTTGAGATTCATTATATTTTCTTAATTTTTATAATCTTTGCCAAAATTAAATTAATCCATTATGGATATAAATTCTGAAGTTCACAAAGCCTTCGAAGTCATCCAAAATGGTGGCATCATCCTCTATCCTACTGATACGGTTTGGGGAATTGGCTGCGATGCTACCAATGCTGAAGCAGTAAAAAAAATCTATGCTTTAAAACAACGAGAAGAAAGCAAAAGCATGATAGTACTTATGAATGGCGAGAAAATGATGTATAATGTTTTCAAGGAA
>CALPIE020000191.1 GCA_943323545.2 Bifidobacterium breve
AAGTGGTGGAATAGACAGTATGGTATTGGTTCATTTGTTTCAAAAAATCGGATTTCCATTTGCAATTTTACATTGCAATTTTCAACTAAGAGGAAAAGAAAGCGATGGGGATATGGATTTCGTTAGAAATTATGCAGATAAATTCGATATTCCATGGTCGATTGGACATTTTGATACAAAAGCGTATGCCAAAGAAATGAAAGTTTCTACACAAGTTGCTGCTCGTGAACTGCGCTATGATTGGTTTAATGAGCAATTAGAAGAAAAAGAATTCGATTACATTCTTACAGCGCATCACATCGATGATAGTTTGGAAACATTTGTAATTAATTTATCACGTGGAACTGGACTTGACGGATTGTTGGGAATTCCGGCTATGAATGATACTATTCTTCGTCCGATGCTCATTTTTACTAGAGATGAGATTGAAGCATATGCTAAAGAAAATGCGATTATATGGCGAGAAGATTCAAGTAATGCATCCGATAACTACCTCAGAAATAAAATTCGCCATCATTTAGTTCCTGTTTTAAAAGAGATTAATCCTAATTTTTTGGATTCTTTTCAAAATACGATTCAGTATTTACAACAATCCAAATCGATGGTTGATGATGCATCTGGACTGGTTTTTTCTGAAGTTTGTAAAGAAGAGAAAGGCGAATATCATTTTAATTTAGAAAAGTTAAAACAACTCGAAAATCCGAATGCGTATTTGTTCCATTGGCTGCAAAGTTTCGGATTTACAGCTTGGGAAGATATTTACAATTTATTAGATGCGCAATCAGGGAAACAAGTTTTTTCGGAAACGCATGTTTTGTTGAAAGACCGAAAATTTCTAATTCTCACACTAAAAAATAAAATAAGAAGCACTTCGTTTTTGCTTCATAAATTTGATTTACAAGTTAATTTTCCCTTAAAATTTGTGTTTTGCAATGTAACAGACATTTCAGATACCAATTCAAATACTATATTTGTCGACGAAGATAAGTTACAATTTCCTTTGGTTTTGAGAAAATGGGAGGAAGGCGATTATTTCTATCCTTTCGGAATGAATGGAAAAAAGAAGGTAAGTAAATATTTTAAAGACGAGAAAATGTCTTTAATTGATAAATCAAATACATGGCTTTTATGCTCTGAAAATCAAATTGTTTGGGTTGTTGGAAAAAGACAAGATGAACGATTTAAAATATCAGAAAATACAATTAATATTATACAAATAAAGTATACATAAATGAAAAAAATAGTTTATTTATTGATTTCCTTTTTGGTTTTTATCAATGCAAATGCACAAATTAAAGAACCAGTAAAATGGAAAACTAAGGTCGAAAAAATAAGTGATTTTGAATACAATTTAATACTTAATGCAACCATCGAAAATGAATGGCATGTTTATTCACAATTTACCCCTGATGATGGTCCATTACCAATGGAATTAGAGTTTAAAGATCAAAAAGGAAATTTTGAATTAATAGGAAAGGCAAAAGAGAGTCCATATAAAAAACAATTTAATGATATTTTTGGCGTTGACGAATACTATTTTGAGCATAATCTAACGCTTACGCAAAAGGTAAAAATAATCAATACTAAAACATCAAAAATAAAATTAAATTTAGACTATCAAGTTTGTAAGGAATCATGCATAAATGACCGTAAGAGTTTTGTTTTTGATATTCCGGTTTCTGCAGAATCAAAAACAATAGATACAAACGTTTCTAGTACTAATACAATAAATATTGATACTGCAACAATAGATACAAATACAGTTCAAAAAGAAGAGGTAAAAGAAAACAAATCAATTGTATCCTCTCCAATAACAAAGAATGAAAAAGGTTTATGGACTATTTTCTTTTTAGCTTTTCTTGGTGGATTTGCAGCTTTACTTACCCCATGCGTATTTCCTATGATTCCAATGACGGTCAGCTTTTTTACCAAACAAAGTAAAACTCCTGCTCAAGGAAAACGAAATGCAATTCTATACGGAATTTCAATCATCGCAATTTATGTTGTTTTAGGATTGGCCATAAATGCGATTTTTGGTGCTGATGCTTTAAATGCATTATCTACAAACGTTTGGTTTAATGTTGCTTTCTTTATTTTATTGGTGGTTTTTGCTATTTCATTTTTGGGTGCTTTTGAAATTATGTTACCTAATTCTTGGGCAAATAAAGTTGATAGACAAGCCGATAGAGGTGGTATTCTTGGAATTTTATTTATGGCTTTAGCATTAGCAATTGTTTCTTTTTCTTGTACCGGACCAATTGTAGGAACACTTTTAGTGGAATCTGCTTCAAAAGGTGGTATTGCACCAATTATTGGAATGTTAGGATTCTCATCCGCATTAGCGTTGCCATTTATGTTGTTTGCTTTGTTTCCAGGTTGGATGCATTCCTTACCAAAATCTGGTGGTTGGTTAAATACAGTAAAAGTTTCTTTGGGATTTTTAGAATTGGCTTTTGCTTTTAAATTTTTATCCAATGCCGATTTAGTATTACAATTACATTGGTTTGAAAGAGAAACGTTTTTAGCAATTTGGATTGCTATATTTGGAACTTGGGGAATTTATCTTTTAGGTAAAATTACATTACCTCACGATTCACCTTTGTCACATATTTCTGTAGGTCGATTAATGCTGGCTTTATTGGTATTTTCGTTTACTTTTTATATGATTCCAGGTTTATTTGGAGCTCCTTTGAAATTGATTAGTGCATTTCCACCACCACAAACCTATAGCGAAAGTCCGAAAGGATTTTTTGGAAATTCATCTTCTGATGCTAATTTGCCAGAAGGAGCAGAGTTTGGTCCTAGTGGATTAGTTGTTTTTGCTGATTATGAAATAGGGATGTCGTATGCCAAAAAAGTTAATAAACCTGTATTGTTAGATTTTACAGGTCACGCCTGTGTGAATTGCAGAAAAATGGAAAATAATGTATGGACTGATGAAAACGTTTTGAAAATTTTAAAAAATGAATTAGTAGTTATTTCTTTAGTTGCAGATGACAAACGTACTTTACCAAAAAGCGAACAGTTTATTTCTAAATCAACCGGATCAGAAATTGAAACAATAGGTGATAAATGGACCGATTTTATGATTACCAAATACAAAACCAATACTCAGCCATTATATGTTTTAGTAGATTTAGACGGAAATAATTTAAATTTAATTACACCCACTACGAGTTATGATCCAGATGTTAAATTGTATGAAAATTGGTTGAAACAAGGCATTTCAAATTTTAAAAAATAAAAAAATCCCTTCCATCATTTTGGAAGGGATTTTTTTAATCGGTACTTTCTAGCATAAATATTTCTTCGACAGGTTTTTCAAAATATCTTGATAGCTTCAATGCTAATACTGTTGATGGAACGTATTTTCCTTTTTCCATAGCGTTTATCGTTTGTCGACTGACCTCAATTTTTTTGGCTAAATCTTCTTGCGAAATATTCTTAATAGCACGCAAGACTTTTAAATTATTCGTCATCGTTAGCGGTATTTAGTTTGTAAATCATGTAATGAAAACGAATGATAAAGAAAAGTATAAGTGTAAACATATTGTAGAATAATACATTTAAATAAGATATACCGTATAAGAAAATTGTAAAAAATACTATTAGTCCGTAGTTTAAATAAGTAGACCATACTAAACTTTCATAACGAATTTTTGAAATGTATTCATCTTCGTTTTTAAGTTTAGAAAAACAAATTAGAATACCACCAATGATTAAACTTATGGTTAACAATTCATCAGTAATACTGTTTTTAATAATACTAAAAAAAAGTGATTTATTACCAAATGTATCTTGGTACAAAGCAAGGACTTTTACATTTAAATAATTATCTAAATTTACTTCAAATAGAATAGCAATG
>CALPIE020000192.1 GCA_943323545.2 Bifidobacterium breve
GCAACAGGTGAAGGAACTGACTGGTACGATGCAATCACTCGATTTGCACCGCTAAACAGACATTCTTTGGGCTTCAATGGTGGATCTGAGACTTCAAGATTTTACATTGGCTTGGGTATGCAGGATCAAGGTGGTATCTTGATTGGTAATAACTTCAAAAGATATTCCTTGCGTGCAAACTCTGAGTTTGACCTAACCAAGCGTATCCGTATTGGCCAAAACTTCCAAGGAACCTACCGTCAGGTATTGGGTCAAACTGGGGGTACTGGTGGACGAGGTGTTTCTGGTGACGAAAACGACATCCTTCAGGCTTTCCGTATGCCATCCATCATTCCTGTTTATGACGAGTTTGGTGGCTATGCAGGTACTGCTTCTAGAGGTTTCAACAACCCAAGAAACCCTGTAGCTTCTCGTGATGGTCAGTTGAACAATAGAAACTTCAACGCGAATGCCTTCGGTAACGTGTATGCTGAGTGGGACATCATCGATGACTTGACTTTCAGAACTTCCGCAGGTGGTCAGTACAACAACTACTACTATTGGGGTTATTCCAGACTTCAGTACGAGAACTCAGAAAATAACTCTGCGTTTGGATACGATGAAGGTGCTGGATTCCAATTTGGTTGGACATTTACCAACACCTTGTCTTACAAGAAGAAAATTGACAAGCATGACTTCAATCTATTGGTAGGTCAAGAAGCTTTGAACTCAGGTGCTGGTAAAAATATGAGTGCTGTAGGACAAAATCCGTTCTCTACAGATCCTAACTTTATCACCATCTCTAACTTGCCAGTAGGTACACGTCAAGTAAACTCTTCTCAATTCAAAGGAGTTAATTTTAACTCTTACTTTGGTCAGTTGCGTTACACCTTCGACGATAAGTACATCTTGAGTGCTGTTGTCCGTCGTGACGGTTCTTCTCGATTCGGTGCCAACGCGAGATACGGGGTATTCCCTGCATTCTCTGCAGCTTGGAGAGTTTCTTCCGAATCTTTCCTACAAGGAGCTACTTGGATCGACGATTTGAAGATTCGTGGTGGTTGGGGACAAATGGGTAACTCTAACAACGTAGATCCAAACAACCAGTACTCTTTGTTTGCAGGTGACATCGGATCTTCTTCTTACGATATCACAGGTTCTAACTCAGGTGCTCAGATTGGTTTCAGAAGATCTCGTATCGGTAACCCGAACGCACAGTGGGAAACTGCTGTAACTCAGAACATTGGTTTTGATGGTACTTTCTACAACGGTAAATTGGATGTGATCTTTGACTGGTGGAAAAAAGATACCAAAGACTTGTTGTTTACAGTTCCAATTCCATTGACTGCAGGTAGCAATGCTGCTCCTCCAGCAGTAAACATTGGTCAGATGTTGAACCGAGGTCTTGACCTATTGGTCTCTACTCGAGGTAACTTGACTACAGATTTGACCTATGAATTGACTGCAACTGGATCTATCTTGAAAAATGAGATCGTAGCCCTTTCTCCAGGTTTGAATCGAATTACTTCTGTCAATCCATCTTTCCGAGGTATTGAGCCTATCCGTAATGCGGTTGGTCAGCCACTTTCTTCTTTCTTTGGTTACAATGTCCTTGGATTGTTCCGCAATGCGGAAGATGTGACTAAGCATGCTGTACAAGACGGTGCTGCTCCAGGTCGTTTCAAGTTTGAAGATGTCAATGGTGATAAAAAAATCACTCCTGATGACCGTATTTTCCTTGGAAACCCAGTTCCTGATTTCACAGGTGGTATGAACTTTACCTTAGGTTACAAAGCATTTGATCTTTCTGCTTACTTGTACACTTCTATCGGTAACGAAATCTGGAACCAGTCTCGTTGGTTTACTGACTTCTTCCAGACTTTTGAAGGTGCTGCTAAGTCTTCTAGATTGCTTGAAGCATGGACTCCTCAAAACTTGGATGCCACTATTCCTGTAGTAGAGCGTGTATCTAACTTCTCTAACGCGAACGTAGCCAACTCTCACTATGTGGAAGATGGATCTTACTTGAGATTGCAGAACTTGACTTTAGGTTATTCTGCTCCTGCTAGCGTGTTGCAGAAGTTGAAGATGGAAAGATTGAGAGTTTTTGGTTCTGTGAACAACCTATTTACCATCACTGGTTATGAAGGTTTGGATCCTGCAGTAGGTGGTAACGCCGACTTAACTTTCGGTATTGACGTAGGTAACTACCCAGTAACTAGAGGTTGGACTTTCGGTCTTAACTTGAGCTTCTAAGCTCAAACAACTAATTTTGAATCGAGTTATAGCAACTATAATTGATTAAACAAATGAACAATTTCAAATTAAAAATCGGTGCCCTACTTGCATCCGGAGCGATGCTAGTAGCTGTGAGTTGTAGCGAGGAGTTTTTGGAAGTCCCGCCGGTTGGTCAATTGGCTGAAGCCCAGCTTTCTTCTTTAGCTGGTCTAGATGCATCTCTGATCGCGGCATACTCCCAAGTAAACGGACGTGGCAACAGATTAGGATCTCCATCCAATTGGGTGTGGGGTAGTATTAGAGGGGGAGAGGCCAACAAAGGTACTGACCCAGGTGACTTTACAACGATCAACCCAATTCAGCGTTTTGAAAACAACGCTGCAGGTGGTGATATCGGAGCGAAGTACAACGTAGCTTACGAAGGTATCGCACGTGCAAATAACGTGTTGAGACTATTGACCAAAGCAGGTGCGACTGTGACGGCTGCTGATCAGGCTCGTCTTTCTGCTCAAGCAAGATTCTTGAGAGCGCACTTCTACTTTGAGCTTGCTCGTGACTACGACAAGACTCCTTATGTAGACGAAACTGTTGATTACGGTTCTGGTCTAGAAAAAGTGAAGAATGACAAATCGCTTTGGCCATTTATCATCGCGGATTTGGAATTTGCGATCTCTAAGCTTCCTGCGACTCAGCCTCAAGTAGGTCGAGTAAACGTATGGGCTGCGAAGTCTTACTTGGCTAAAGTGTACATGTACACCAAGGAGTTTACCAAAGCAAAAGCATTGTTTGACGATGTAATTGCAAATGGTGTAACCTCCAATGGTTTGAAGTACAACTTGGTACCTTACTACGATGACATGTTCCGTGGCAAGAACGATAACCACCAGGAGTCTATCTGGGCTTATCAGTCTGCTGCAGGTACTGGCTCTGTAAACAACGCCAACCCTGAGTTTGACTTGAACTTCCCTTACAACACCGGACCTGCTGGTCCAGGTAACTGCTGCGGATTCTTCCAGCCAAGCTTCACCTTCGTGAATGCATTTAGAACTGTCAATGGACTTCCACTTTTGGATAAGTCGTACAACACCGGTGCAAACCAAGTGAAGAACGATATGGATGTAGCTTCTGGCGCAGCCTTCACTCCAGATGCTGGCGAACTTGACCCTCGTTTGGATCATACTGTAGGTCGTAGAGGTATTCCTTATTTGGATTGGATGGATCACCCAGGTCAAGCTTGGATCCGTAACCAGCCAAACGCAGGTCCTTACTCTCCTAAGAAGTATGTATATGCTAAGTCTGAGCAAGGAACTTTCCAGGACAACTCTTCATGGACTCCAGGTTATACCGGCATCAACTTCATGATCATCCGCTTTGCAGACGTGCTTTTGCTAGCTGCTGAAGCTGAAATCGAAGTAGGTAGCTTGGAAAAAGCACGTGAGTATGTGAACAGAGTTCGTACTAGAGCAATCAATTCTGAAATTAAGAGAAGCAATGGTACTCCTGCTGCAAACTACAAGATCAGCACCTATACTGC
>CALPIE020000193.1 GCA_943323545.2 Bifidobacterium breve
ATAAGTCCAGTCATTGGTGCGGCAACCCACAAAATTGGAATGTCGTCGATGTTTGCACCAAGAGTTTGAAAAATTCTACTAACATTTGAATTTTGCAAGGCAAAACCCATTTGTATTCCTAGAAATCCGAAACTCATATTCCAGATTTGCCAGAAACTTAATTTACGCTTTTCCATTATCGTAATTATTGGTTATAAAACGATAAGCGCGATGCTTATCAATGCTTAATTTATTTTCGAAGTAAAGTATAAGCTTTGATAATTGGTTGTAAATATATAAAAATTATGAATTACGAGTTATGAATTGCAAATTATTTTTGAATTCTACACAAATATTAATTTATATTGTTGATTCCCTTTCTACAAGATTGGTTTCGATGACTTCGGTTTTATAATTTTCTTCATCATCTTCTTCTGCTTCCAATCGCTCGATGAGCATTTTTGCTGCTTTTGCTCCCATTTTTGCGCCATTCTGACTAACTGTTGTAATACTTGGGGAAGAAAATTTTGAAATAATTCCGTCAGTAAAACCGATAATAGAAATATCTTCCGGAATTTTTTTCCCTAGTTTAGTAGCTATTTTTATGGCAGTTACCGCAAATAATTCATTTACCGCAAAGATGGCATCAATTGCATTGTTGGCAATTAAATTTTCAATTGAATGTTCAAAATTTTCGGTATCTTCAATTTTCAAAATCCTATTTTCATCCACTTCAATGTCATTATTTTTAAGGGCTTTAGAATATCCTTCGGTTCTTAATTTTCCAACACTTACGTAATCTACGGTTGAAATTAATGCAATTTTCTTAAACCCTTTATTAATTAAATATTGCGTAGCATTAAATGCGGCAAGATTATCATCAATAATAACTTTGTCACATAAAATTTCATTAGTAATTCTGTCAAACATAACAACAGGCATACCTTGGTTAATTACTTCAGAAATGTGGTGAAAATCTTTTTTTTGTTGTGTTTCTTTAGATAAAGAAATAATAAATCCATCAATACTACCATTTGCAAGCATTTCCATATTAATTACTTCTTTATCAAAAGATTCATCCGAGAGGCAAATCAAAACATTGTATCCTTTTTCATTGGCGACATGTTCAACGCCGCTAATAACAGTTGCAAAAAAGTGGTGAATAATTTCTGGGATTATAATACAAATTGTTTTTGTTTTTCTGTTTTTTAAACTTAAAGCAATATTGTTTGGTTTGTAATTATAAAGTTTGGCAAAAGCTTGTACTTTTTGACGCGTATCTTCACTTATTTCTAAACTATTTCGTAAAGATTTTGAAACCGTTCCTATAGAAACATCAAGCTCTTTTGCGATTTGTTTAAGGGTTACTTTTTTTCTCATTATGAATTCGATAAATATTGAATATTTAATAAAGATAATTTTTATTTTCATTAATGTCAATTTTACTACTAAAAATCTATAATATACAGAAAGTTTTCAACACGAAAACGTTTTCGGAGACGGTTTGACAATTGTTTATTTTTTAGTTCGTAATTTTTACATAAATTTAACATTCGAAGTTAAAGTATAAGCAAAAAAAACAATTATTAATTTAAACAAAATGTATGAAAACAATTTACACTAAGTTGTTATTTTTATTACTCTTACTCCCTTTTAGCGCTCTTGCTCAGAGTACTTTAGATGGTGTAGTTCTTGATGCCAAATCAAAACAACCTATACCAGGAGTAAATGTAATTATTCAAGGTACCTCGACTGGTACTTCAACAGATTTTGACGGAAAATTTAAATTATCCAAAGTGAACAATGGCGATAAAGTCGTTTTTTCTTTTATTGGATATTCTTCAGTAACCGTTGAATTTAACAATCAAAAAAATCTTACTGTTTCACTAGAAGAGGAGTCAAATCAACTTCAAGAAGTGGTGGTTCAAGTAGGATATGGTAACGTTAAGAAAAAAGACGCTACAGGATCGGTAACTTTATTAACTTCTAAAGATTTTAATAAAGGGGCCAATATTACAGCAGAGAATTTATTAAATGGTAGAGTAGCCGGACTTACAATTAATACTAGTGGCGCTCCGGGTTCTGGATCTGAAATTAGAATTAGAGGAGGTGCTTCTTTATTTGCTAAAAACGATCCTTTAATTGTAATTGATGGTTTACCTATAGAAAACAATACCGGAACAGGAGCAACCTCTATATTGTCTTCAATTAATCCGAGTACAATTGAATCGTTTTCTGTACTTAAAGACGCTTCGGCAACAGCTATATATGGATCTCGTGCCTCTAATGGTGTAATTATCATTACTACTAAAAAAGGTGGTAAAAAACTAAGTGTAGATTACAATTTCCAATATGGTTCTGGTAAATTAGTAAAAACACTAGATGTTTTTAGTGCTGATGAATTTAGACAAATTATTGCTGATAAATTACCGGGTAGAGTAAGCGAATTAGGTACAGCTAATACCGATTGGCAGAAAGAAATTTATAGAAGAACTGACTTTGTTGACAATAGTTTAACCATTAAAGGAAATCTATTTAATGTCATTCCTTCAAGAATTACTGTAGGTAATACTTATCAAGAAGGATTGCGTTTAACCAATTCATTTAACAGAAATACAGTTTCAGTTGCAATGAATCCGAGTCTTTTTAAAGATCATTTAAAGTTAAAATTAAATGCTAATTATTCAAATGAAAATAATAGATTTACTGATGGTGTAGAAGGTGCAGCGATTCGATTTGATCCTACTCAGCCTGTTTATAAAAGCAATTCAATTTATGGTGGATTCTTTGAATATTACAATCCAGGAAACGGTCAAATTACCCCTCAAACTATCAGAAATCCTGTTGCACAATTGCTTCAAACTGACGATAGAGGTATAAACAATAGGGTATATGGTAATTTTGAATTGGATTATAAATTTCATTTTTTCCCAGACTTAAGAGCTGTAGTAAATTTAGGGTTTGATCAAGCCAATGGTGAAAGGTTAAAAAATGTTGGTAGAGATGCTGCTTCATCAGGATCAAACAACAACATCCCATATGGAACTAATGAATATACTGAAGGTTTAAGAAGAAATAAATTATTAGATGCTTATTTAGTGTATAATAAAACTTTTGGAAAAACAGTATTTGATGTAACGGGAGGTTATTCTTATCAAAAATTTGAAGTAAGTAAATTTGAAACAGGAAATATTAATGATCCTAACTTACCAGGAGGACCAACAGGTTTTCCTAGATTTACACCAGATACTGATGTAGTCTTAATAGGTTTCTTCGGAAGAACAAATATTAACTACAATGATAAATATTTATTAACGCTTTCTTACAGACGAGATGGTTCTTCTCGATTTTCTAAAGACAATCGTTGGGGTAATTTCCCTGCAGTTGCTTTTGCATGGAAAGTTAAAAGTGATTTCTTTAAAGAAAGCAAAACAATTTCTGACTTAAAGTTTAGAGTTGGTTGGGGTATTACTGGACAACAAGATATACCAGCAGCTAATGATTATCTTCAAAAAATCAATATAGGTAGTGGTTCTTCACAATATGTTTTTGGTCCATCTATTACTCCAATTGCTATACCTGCTCGTTTAAGTCCAGATTTAAGATGGGAAGAAACAAGTACTTATAACGCAGCAATCGATTTTGGTTTATTTAATAGAATCAATGGTTCGGTAGATGTTTTTTACAAAGAATCTAAAGATTTATTAGTTGACGCTGCTGTTTCTGATGGTTCTAA
>CALPIE020000194.1 GCA_943323545.2 Bifidobacterium breve
AGCTGAAAATCTTATACCTGAAAAAATTCATCTTGAGGATGGTGAGTATTTGAATACAGACGTGGTTCAGGGAGAGTATTTTGCGGCAATTAGCAATTGTTCTGATCTTTTGCCACCTCCGTCCAATAGGAATAAATTTAGACCGTTGAAGGGTGGGATTTCTATTTCTAATTACACGAAACTTCCACAGCGCGCCAGCACGCTTGGATTTATAGCTATAGATTTAGATGATAATTCTTTAGTTGGAATTTCAAATGCTCACTCGTTAGTAGATGATGCGTTTTTTTGCTCTGACAGGAATGCGTCAGGTATAAGAACAAATGCTGTAAATAATGCAATCGTTCAGCCTAATGAGATTTTGAATAGTGATATTACTAATTCTATTGGAATTGTTAAAAAATATTTTCCATTAAACAAGGACGCCTTAAATACTGTTGACGTTGGAGTTTTTACAATTTCTAAAAATGACTTGAATTCCGACGTTTCTATAACTCAAGAAGGTTTAAATTATACTAGCTGGCTTCCTTTCGCTTCATCGCAAGAAATAAATAATCTAATATCCTCAAATTCAGACCTTTATACGTCTGGAAGAACTAGCGGTCCTAGGGGAGAGGAGTCTATTAAACTTAAAGTCAATCAGTTAAATGTTAGCGCTACTATTAATTATAACCTGCAGGGCTCTTATGAAGCTGTAGATTTTACAAACTGCATTCAATTTTATGCAGAAGATGAGTCTCAACCTGGTGCTCCGGCTCACTATTGTCCTGTTAATTATGGTGATTCTGGGTCGGCATTAATTGCTGATATAGGCGGAATTAGAAAAATAGTTGGAATGGTTTTTGCTATGCAGACTGATTCAAGTGGAAATATTGTTGCTGGTTTAGCAAATAGAATAGACGATATAGCTAATTCGATAAATATAGAGCACTGGGATGGGGATTTGAGCTGTCCGATAGTTTTTTCTGACACTGCTAATTCTGAAACTATAATCTTAAGCGGGTTAGACAATAGAGAAAGTATAAGTATTAATAATAAAAGATACTGGCAAGTTGGACTTGAGCCTATTACTCAATATCTTTTCAATAAGGCTTCTTTTATTGGTAAAGTTCCTGAGCCATATTTGGGATATTTAAATCAAGCCGTCGATAGGTGGTCTCAGTATATAAAATTTAATTCTAAGGTTTACTCTCACATTAAATCAATAGATCCATCATTTGACGGAATATATATGCTTCCGAATTCATCTAATCCAGTTGATAAGCCCAATGGATTTGAAATATATAATTCTAATAGTAGCGTTATTGCCTCCTGTAGCCCAACAAGTTATTATGATTTGGTAACTGACTCTTCATCTGTAAAGTTTAACGCGTCTTCATTTAGTTTAAGTATTAATGAATATAATAAATCATCATATTCTCAAGGTGACTGGGTTAATATTTTTACGCATGAATTGGGGCACGCTCTCGGCATTGGAGTATTTTGGAGCGCGCAATTCCAAAACGATGGCTCCGTCCCGCCGTCTGATTATTTTTTAGATGGAGCGTCGTATATTAACTGTAGGAATGCTTATAAAAATATTGCAAATAACTCAATAGACTATACTAAGATACCATTAGAGGATAGCGGGGGCGGCGGCACTGTGTCTGCTCACTGGGAGGATAAATATCGAGATTCTTCAAAGCCTGGTTCTCTTGGTTTGAATTATCCAGGCTTTCAAAATGAACTAATGCGTGGATCATATTCCGCTGGTTCTCAAATGATACTTTCTAGCCAATCTATTGCAATATTGTTAGATTTTGGATATGAAGAGGTCAATCCTGGAACCAGTGAGTCGGGGTTGACGCTTAGCTCGATATCTTATAGTTCTGATGATGTGAAATTAAACGAATGTTGTGCTCGCATTGATGGGATCATGTCGCATGGTCAAATTATTTTATGATTTAATATTAATTGTACTAAACAATGCTCAATATTTTAAAAAAGGTGTAAAGAAAACATAATATGAGAATTTTTTTAAAAGCTAATCAGTTAGGTGGGGACGTTGGTCCAAATTTTCAACTCTCGTCTAATGTTGGAGTGATTACCCCATCGTCTATTACTAAAGCTGAATTACTCGGCGGGATAAATATTAATGCTGATGATTCCGCCTCGGTTATTACCATTGTCTCAAGTGGATCATGTACTAACTCGACTACTATTGTTATAGATAAAAGTGGGAATTGTTTTGGCTCATCGCTTGTTACTGCTACGCCCACGCCCACGCCTACAAGAACTCCTACGCCTACTGCAACTCAAAATGGTGTCACGCCTACGCCCACAAGAACTCCTACGCCTACTGCAACTCAAAATAATGGAACGCCTACGCCTACTGCAACTCAAAATAATGGAACGCCTACGCCTACTGCAACTCAAAATAATGGAACGCCTACGCCTACGCCTACTGCTCCAATAGTGACATCTGGAACCGTATATATAAAATTTCCAAAAGGCTCGCTAGGAATTAATCCTCAGCCCCAATGTAGTCCAACGCCAACGCCAACAGCGACGCAATCTAATGGCTTATCTGTATTTTTAAAAACAATCGCTGGTGAAGATGTCTTTACAATTAGCGGTGATCAGATAGAATTATTGAATAAAAATTATAATGGGCTGGTAACTCCAACGCCGACTCCAGCGCCTACTACGACGCCTACTCCAACGCCTACTGCGGCATCGGCTACTAATATTGGCACTGTCACCACTTTTGCTGGATCTGGAGCAGCGGGTACAGCTGATGGTATTGGAACAGTGGCTACTTTCAATCAGCCAAATAATCTAGCTGTTGATCCAAATAACAATATTTATGTTATTGACCAAAGCAATTCCTTAATTCGTAAAATTTCACCATCTGGAAACGTTACTACTTTTATTTCTTCTAATTCTTCCGTTGTTCTTTCCAATCCTAACTATATATATATTTTACCAAATTGGGTAATTTTTATTGCTGATGGTAATAAAATTCTTAGGGGTAGTCCTATAAGTCTCTTTGCTGGATCTTCCGAGCCAAATTCGTGGACATTTAGTACTTTTGCTGGAGACGCAAATAGTGGTTATACCGACGGAATAGGAACCAGTGCCAGATTTTCAAATATAACTGGAATTTCATACTCGAATGCGGCTGGCGGCTTAATTGTTTCCGACGGAAATAATCACAGGATTAGAAAAATTCATATTAATTCTGGAGAAGTAACTACGTTTGCAGGAGGCGGTCCAAGTACTGGTGTAAATGGTCCAGGATCAGGTTATGCTGATGGAACTGGAACTTCTGCTACTTTTAATACGCCGACAGGATTAACAGTAGACACAAATGGAAATATTTATGTAGTTGATTTAAATAACAATAGAGTTAGAAAAATAACACCAAGCGGAGTCGTTACAACTTTAGCTGGAAGCGGGCTTCCTGGAGATTATGTGGACGGAAATGGAATCAACGCTAAATTTAATTTAGTTACCGATATTACTTTTAGTAATGGTAATCTTTATGTGGTAGATCAAGCAAATCAGTGCATACGCAGAATAACGCTTAATGGAGATGTATCAATTGCAGCTGGTCCAAAAAATCGTATTTCTGGGTATGCAAATGGACAAGGAGAAGCGGCTCGTTTCAGCTCTCCAGAAGGAATAACTTCAGATTCAAGTGGGAATTTATATGTAGCTGACAAAGCAAAT
>CALPIE020000195.1 GCA_943323545.2 Bifidobacterium breve
AAATCCTGCTGAGATAAGCCTTTAAGCTCTCTAATTTTTTGAATTTGTTTACCAACATTTATTTGAATAGAATTGTTTGACATTGAACTTCTTGAGTTGTATTATTTGACAACTCAAAATTTGTTCTATTTTTGTCAAATACGGTTATCATATAATACAACAACAAGTTGTTGTTTTTAAATAAGTTGTTTAAATCTAATGTTATTATTTTAATCTTTAGGTTAAATTAGGATGTGTAATTATTACATGTTTAAAAAAATCAAAAAAATGAATCTAAAATTATCAATTACACTTTTTCTATTTTTATTTTTTACAAATCAAATTGTTTCTCAAAGTAAGGACAGTAAAATTGAATCCTCTTTATTATCAAAAGAAACACAAGAACAAAAAATTGATAGAATATTATCTGAGCCAGCACCTGTTTCTAAAAGTGTTACTCAAGAGTTACACGCCATGTCAGGAAAAGAAACTACAGGAACTGTAGGTGTTAGTGAGGAAGAGTTGACAGAATACTTTGATCAAGGTAATGCCCCTGCAGGAGCTACAGCAGATAAAGTTAGTAAAATAGAAACTGAATCTGAAAAAAAAGCTAACGAATGGCTAAATAAAAGAAATTTATCAGAAAGTGAAGTTTCTATAGAAGAACAAATAAAAGGATTTTTTGATTGGAAAATTTTTGGCAGCAGTTTAATTATTGTTGTATTTTTTTTCTTTCTTTTTAAAAAAAAGAAGGAAATAGAGAAATTTACTATCATAGTACAAAGTCAATATTTTGAGTTATACAACAAATTAAAAATAAAAATAATAAAATTAAATAATTCATTAACTAATCTAAGATCAGACATTATAATAATTATTTCATTTATTACAGCAACAATAATTTCAGTTTCTTTTGGCTTTATTTATGGTGAGACTAAATATTATCTTTATCAAAATGGAGATAGAGTAGATAAAAATTACCCACCCTATACTTATGATGAATTTTACTTTAACTACTTAATATCACTATCAAGTTTTATTGTAATTGGTGGATTAACATATATATATCTAAAAACAAAAAGTAAAAATGAAAATAGCATTTAAATTGTTAGTTGGTTTAATCATTGTTTACATTATTGTTTATTCTTGTAATAAAAAAATATCCAATAAATATGAAACAAATATCAGATACAATCTAGAAAAGAAAAACCAAGAAAAACTTTCAAAAGAAAAGGAAATCCCTGCAATTGACCCTTTTAAAGATACAATTAGTTTAAATTCAGATATTGAAAACAACATAAGTGATTTAGAAAAAGATCCAAATCAAGAATCTTGGAAGGATTTTTTTAAAAAATCTGCAACAACTAACAGAAGTTATCAAAGTGATGAGGTAACTGATTTCCAACCTGGAGTGACTACTTCTGCTACTCAATTAGAAAAAGCAAGTCAAGCTCCTGCAGGTCAATTTAATAAGGTTTTAAATGAAAACAAATAAACTTTTATAAATACTAGCTAAATATTTTGAACCAACTTCAAGCCTTTATATACTTTTTAAAACAGATGGATATTGTAATGTTAGATGAAATCCTAACAGATGATATATCCTATTGTGGCACTACAAAAGCACTTTTTTTAGAAAAACTTCAAGATATTTTTGTTTGGAATTTGTTTTTAGAGAATGAAACCTTACCTGTTCAATGGTCTGAGATAAATTCTAATCATCTTCAATTTTTTTGTTGGCAATCAAATGAATATGAAAATATTTTATTGGTGACATCAAAAGATAGTGGAGAAATTTTTACATCATCGGCTTTCATGTTTGAGCAAAGTTCCCAGTGAACAATGTATCGGCTGTAATCGTCCAAAACCGTACTCAAGTAATACCAACCCCAACCAAGTATTTTAAAGTAGGTAAAATCGGTTTGCCACATTTGATGCACGAACCCTGTTTTGTTGGTAAATTCATCACCAGCACTTAGGAAAATATGAGCGGGAGCTGTAATTAATCCTCTTGCTTTTAAAATTCGGTAAACGCTAGATTCTGATAAAAATATTTGCTGTTCATCGGTCATTTTAAAGGCTAATTCGCGTGAAGATAAATCGGGATAATCTAATGCTAATTTCACAACCAAATTCTTCTGCTCTTGTGGAATGCTGTTCCATTGCCTGTTTGATGCTCTTTTAGTTGGAATCAATCCTTCAATACCATTTTGGCTGTAAGCATGATACCAATTGTAAAAAGTACTTTTGTTGATTCCAATCTCACGAAGTGTTCGATTAACACCAATTTCAGAACGAGTAACCATGTGAATGATTTCTTGTTTTTCAGATACTGTAAGTCGCATATATTTCTTGAACTTTTCAGTTAATCCAGCATGTCCAAGCTTTTTTTTACAATATCATAGCGTAAAACCAAATCGGCAATCATTACTTTTAGACGCTGATTTTCCTTTTTCAACTCTGTTACTTCGTCACTTGTTGCTTCTCTTGTTGTATCACCTGACAATCGTTTCTTCCCAGCTTCTAAAAACTCTTTGTTCCATTTGTAAAACTGAGACTCATGAATGGAATACTTTCTACACAATTCTGCAACGGACATTTCAGCTCGTAAAGCTTCCATAACGATTTGGATTTTCTGTTCGGAACTAAAGATTCTTCGTGTGTTTCTACGAATTTCTTTAATGTAGTTTTCTGCAGTTTGTTTCTTTGGTGTTTTCATAATAATTCAAATTTAAGGATTTTGAAAACACTCTCTTAGTTTTTGTCTAAATCAGTACACTTTTTGCTGACGATTTACAGTTATAAAAAAGGCTTTTTTTGGCACTACTGAAGTTAAAGCAAAGAACTTTCAACTTTGTAATCCAAAAAATCTGAAAAATAATAAGTTTTCAAATTTTGAAGGATACCTTTGAAGAGAATCGAATATTATTCATACTTCTAAAGTTGTCAAAAATATTAATATTTTTAAAGTTTGCTTTAATCGCATTTCTTTTTAAAAATTTGTTTAACATTTCAATTTGTATGTGGACATGTAAATGATATAGTAATTTAACCGTACAAATACCGTACAGCAATCATAAATAAAAAACCCTAACTAATTGAATTTCAATTGTTAGGGATTTAATTCCGCGGAGAAAGAGGGATTTGTACAACACTCTTTAGGCCTTTATTTATAAGGTACTTTGCAAAATAATATTCTAGGGTCTCGATTTTGAACCTCAAAAAAATCACGCTTTTTTTGACAAAACTTAAAGTACAAATATAAGAAACTATATTGTAAAACTAGTTCAAATAACAAACAAGTTTAAGCCTTTATCCTTTAATATGAGGTTCAATTAATTCATATTTTAAACTAGTGTATTGGCAGAACTCCTCGATGCTCACAAGCTCATTTTCGAGCTTTTGGAGGTCAATTCTAATCTTTTGCATCAATCTAATGCTTTGACGATAACTTTTGCCGGTAATGCGTTGTATGTCCTTTGGGTAGATACATACTCTCTTTAATTCTGTTTTCATACACTATCCATACTTTTGACTAGGCTTTGAGTAGCTTTTGAACGATACTCTGGTTATTCTTTTCAGTTTATAAAATTAGTGAATATTTTCTTTCCTTTTCATGTGACATTTATACTTATTAATGTCATTTATACCTCTATATGACAAATAGAATGTGGCTATATATTAAATTAATGGTTTAAGT
>CALPIE020000196.1 GCA_943323545.2 Bifidobacterium breve
ATTGAACCTGAAAAAACACCTCTGATTTTAGTGATTTCTTCGCCCGAAAAATATAAGTCTTTAATGGTTTGTATAACAGGTAATCCTGCGCCAACATTGGTTTCGTATAAAAAAGATTTATCGTGTTTTTTTAGATTCCTTCTTAATTCTTTGTAAAAATCGGTATGGATTGTATTGGCTTTTTTATTAGCAGCCACAATGTCAAATCCGTTTTGAATAAGTGGAATATAATTTTTTACAATATCTGAGCTTGCTGAAGCATCTACTGCAATAAGGTTTTCCAGTTGTTGCTCCTGAACGTATTCGATGATATCTTCAATTCTGAATGGTATAGCTGATTGTGCAAAGTTGGCTTCCCATTGATTTTTTATACCTTCTTTTTCAAAAAATGCTAAAGTTGAGTTCGTAATAATAGGAAACCGGAGATCGATATTTCTTTTTTCTAAAAAGAATTTTTGACTTTCTATAACCTGATTAATTAAAGTGCTACCGACATTGCCGATACCAAAGAGAACGATATTGATTCTAAGCGCTGACATAATTTTGTTTTTTTTGTTTGTTAAAAATAGGGGCTAAAATTTGGGCCAATTGTTCGAATTCAATTAAGAATGCATCATGACCATGAATGGATTGTATTTCGTGATAAAACACATTTTCTTTTATTGATTTCAAGATTTGATGCGTTTTCCGATTTTCATCTGGAATAAAAAAGTAGTCCGTATCAACAGCAACAACATGAATGTTGGACTGAATCGCATTAGCTACAACCAAAAAATCATTTCTATCTCGAGTAATATCATTCGTTTTAAGCAAATGATTCATCAATTTATATGCATGCAAACGAAATCTGTTTTTAAGTTTAATACCATGATTTGCCAACCAATTTTCAATTTGAAACACAGAAGAATTATCGAACTTTCTTCTCTGAAAACGCTGATTTATAGATTCAGGTGTTCTATATAACAACATAGCGTGTAAGCGTGCATCTGCAATAGGGTCATCTGAATTATTAAGAATTTGATCCTGAATTAACACATTGGCAATTACCCAATCAGTAGCTTTCCAATCGGTGGCAATTGGAATTAAATTTCGAACAGCATTTGGTTTTAATACTGCCATTTCCCAAGCAATCGCTCCCCCTAAACTTCCTCCGATAACGGCAAAAACTTCATCTACTTTAAGAAAAGATAAGCCTTCCCAAAAGATTCTAGCTACATCGCGAATGGTAAAATTGGTGTAATTTGAAATAAGATTATCAAAATTATCATCATACCCATTTCCAGGAATGTTGAAAGCAATCACAGTAAAATATTGAGTATCGATAATTTTATCTTCTCCTATTAAATCGTTCCACCAACCTGTTTTGCCGATTATATTAGAGTTTCCTGTCAGAGCATGATTAACAACAACTACAGGTGCTGTACCAATAGTTTTTCCAAAAGATTGATAAAATAATGGAATGTATTTACGTTGTTTCTCAATCTCCAAATCAAAATTAAAAAGGTCTATTTTTTCTAAATTCTTTTTCATAACATTTTTTTTTAAAGACTGCCTTCAATCGCTAAATAGAAGACAGTCTAACAAACAAACCTAACCTTTGGTTTTATTTATATTTTTAAATTAATTGAGGAGTTTTAATTGCTACAAAAGCTTCCTTTAAATCCGTTTTTAAATCTTCGATATCTTCTAAGCCTATAGATAAACGGATTAAGTCTTTGGTTACTCCTGTTGTTTCTTGTTCAGCATCTGACAATTGTTGATGCGTGGTACTTGCCGGATGGATGATCAACGATTTAGTATCACCAATATTGGCTAACAATGAAAATAATTTAGTTGTATCAGCCACTTTCTTGGCAGCTTCAAATCCACCTTTTAGACCAAATGTTACGATGCCACTTTTTCCTTCAGGTAAATATTCATCAGCTAATGCTTTGTATTTTGAAGATTCTAAACCCGGATAATTTACCCAAGCTACTTCTTCCTGATTTTGCAACCATTTGGCTAAAGCCAAAGCATTTTCGCTGTGCTTTTTGATTCTGATTTCCAAAGTTTCCAAACCTTGTATGGTTTGAAATGCATTGAACGGACTCAAAGCAGCACCAAAATCACGTAGACCTTCTATTCTTACTTTGGCTATAAAAGAGGCTGTTCCTAAAGCTTCATAGTATTTCAACCCGTGATATCCTGCAGAAGGTTCTGTAAATTCGGGAAATTTCCCGTTGCTCCAGTCAAAGTTTCCTGCGTCTATTATTACGCCGCCAAGTGATGTTCCGTTTCCAGTTATGTATTTGGTTAATGAATGAATAACAATGTCGGCTCCATATTGAATTGGGTTTAACAAAAAGGGTGTTGCCACTGTATTATCAACTATAAAAGGTACTTTGAACGCTTTTGCTTCTTTAGAAATTGACTTCAAATCGAGTACATCCAATTTTGGATTTCCTAAACTTTCTGCAAAGAATGCTCTAGTATTTTCTTGTGCCGCTTTAGTGAAGTTTTCCGGATTAGAAGGATCTACAAATGTTGTTGTGATTCCTAATCTTGGTAACGTTACTTTTAGCAAATTGTATGTTCCTCCATATAAGCTATTGGAAGCCACGATATGATCTCCAGCTTTTAGCAAAACCAAAAGTGTAGTTGCAATTGCTGATGTTCCTGAAGATGTAACAACTGCTCCGATTCCGCCTTCAAGTTTTGCCAGTCGCTGTTCAAGAATATCATTTGTTGGATTGTTCAGACGAGTGTAGATAAATCCTGCTTCGGCCAAACCAAATAAATTAGCGGCATGATCTGAATTGTTGAATACATAAGATGTGGTTTGATAAATTGGGACCGCTCTTGTTCCTGCGTTTTTAGTAACGTCGTGTCCTGCGTGCAATGCGTTGGTTGCGAATTTTTGTGTGCTCATTTTTTTAAAGTATTAAGATATTAGTATTAAGATTTTATGTTTTTTTTAAAGACTCTGAACTAAATTCAGAGTAAAAAAAAGTCCCTTTGGATGGCTTACCAAAGGGACTTTTAGGATGTAGCTATTAACTACGACTAGGTCTTCAACTTTTGGTAACAGGATATGCCAATACAACAACACATCATATGCATCATCAAGTTGTTCATCATCATATTTTTTCTTGTTACCTTCATTTTTTTAGCTGAACTTGTTTCAGTTTCTTTTTAAGTTACTTTATTTCTTTATAAAACTCTGAACTAAATTCAGAGTAAAAAAAAACCTCTGCGATTTGCAGAGGTTCAATTGTATATATTTTAAAATTTAAAATTATGCAATAGTGAGCTCTGCGGAATTTTCCGTCATCATGCAACACATATGGCACATTGTAAATTTCATTTTTTTCTTTTTTAATATTTTTTGATGAGGCAAACTTCAGAACATTTTTTTAATTATCCAAATAAAAATTAAAAAATATTTTTTATGAATATTATTTACATTTGAATACTAAGTATTTATAATTTTTAAAAATCATAAAAATAAAAAAGTAAAATAGTTTTTTGTATTCGAAATAGTCTTTATACATTTGCAACCGAAAAACAAGAGGAAAAATTTGAACTGATTGCAACCTCTATTCGAACTTGAATCTTTTATGAGATTTTGAAACTGGTTCAGAATAAAAAAATGCTAAAGCGGAAATTCTTCTTTA
>CALPIE020000197.1 GCA_943323545.2 Bifidobacterium breve
ACTTTGGAAGTGAGATCCATAAATTGATCAGAATCTTCCAACAACATAGATCCAGAGGCTGTCTGATTAAGGGATATGTTGGAATCCACTTCGATTTCTAAACCAAAATCTTCCCTACCTATTCGAATGATTTCTTCAAGGCTTGTTTGTTCTAGGATCAATAAATTATGCTTCCATGAAGTATAATTCTCTGCTTTCACCTTTCTTTTCTCCACTTTATCATCCTTAATCGCCACTAAATCTCCCGGCTTCATAAGAATTTTTTCTCTCGGCTGATCCGAGTTGGCCAATGAAAGTGAAACATTTCCTTCCTCTAGTACGATCTGAGATTTTTTGTTTCTATCATAAACCGAAAAGGAAGTGCCCAAAACCTCTACTTCAACTCCATTGGAGGTGTAGACCAAGAATGGTTGGTGAGATTCAAGGTGCACAACATCAAAAAATGCCTCCCCTTCTAACCATATTTCCCTTAGGTCTTCATTTTCCCAATTCTCAGAAAAAGTCAGTTTTGAATTGGCGTTTAATACTACCTTGGAACCATCAGGTAAGGTATAGGGAAGTGTTTCCCCAAATGTAGTTTTGAGTTCTACCTTATTCTCCCAGTTTACATTCAATAGAAACCCTATTACTAAACCTGCGGCAATTCCACCTGCTAGGAATTGCTTCCAAAGGCTTCTTTTTTTAGTAGGGACTACAACTAGCTTTTTTTCAGATTTAATTTGTTTTCTGATATTTTCAAGACCTCCTTCAATTTCTTTGGCTGAAAGAGCATATTCCGGAATTCTCAATTCCTGCAATAAATTTTTGGCCTCGCTAAGGATCTCTGATTTATCTGGGTTTTTGGAAAGCCAATTGATCCAGAATTGATCGGAATCCACGTCAGGCATCAACACCCACTCTTGAAAGAATGAATCCTCCATAAATTGTTCCACACTGAACTCTCGATAATCGACAAAAGAATTTTTCACAAAAAGGGATTTAACTTAAAGAGTGGGCGAAAACTTAATACTCACCAAAATTTTTAATTTTTTTTTAGAGAATTTTTTCCTTTAAAGTATTGCCATCATATATTTTTACAAAATAATTAGTATTAAAAAAATAAATAAACGGAATAAAAAAATTTAAATAAAATAAAAAATGGGAATTAAAATAAGGAGAAATGATTTTTATAAAAAACTGAAAATAAAGTACACAACTGCAACTTAGCAGTAGATCAAAAACTAGGGTATAAGATCATTCCATTTAATTTTTCCTCTTAGGGATTTTATTGTAAGCGAGAGGAGATTGTGGACGCCAGGTATGGATAAATTCATTATTTCAGCTATCTCTTTTGCTTCAAACCCTTGAAAAAACCGCAGCAAAATCACTTCCCGCTGCCTATCCGTCAATAGTAGAACGGCCTTTTTTAATCTTATTATTCGTTGATCGACCATCTCCGAATTAATGTAAAAATTCTCCACCGGAAGTTCAGGAGCCATTTGGTCTATCAAATCCTGTGTCAAAGGGGACTTTTTCGAGGAAATTTCAATTTTGTGGAATAGTAAATTTTTAAAGGAACGAAAAAGGTAAAAACTTACTTTTTCAATAGAACCTAAGGATTCTCTTTTTTCCCAAAATTTGATGAATAGCTCCTGAATGCAATCCTTTATTAAATCACGATTGGGATGAATATGCATCCCATAATTAAAAAGAGACTGTACATACTTTTTGTAGAGCGTAGAAAAAGCAATATCATTCCCCTTACGTAAACTATCCCATAGCAAAACATCCTCCCGAAATTGGGAAGAAGCAGGTACATCTTTAATGGATAAGTGTTTTGCCAAGGGTTTAATAAAATTACAGTAGCTTGAAGTTTGTATTCATACCAGTAGGAAGGAAACTAAAGTGCAATCTTTGACATCTTTTCCCAAGAGCAGTAAAAACGAGTCTCTTGACGAATACATGGATATCAACCTTTTTTTCACATTAGCAGCTATTCGTACTGAATTATACACGATTGACAAAAGATAATTTACATTTATTTAAGAATCAACTAATTATTCACTTATGCGTTATTTTTTAGTGATGAGAAAGCAAAAGTTTACCTGAATGGTGATTCTCCTTTAAACTTCACATACTAGTAACCTTATTACCAAATAATATTCGTACTTTTGCGGCTTCAATTAGGCAAACCATGCAACAAATTCGGAATATCGCGATCATCGCACACGTTGACCACGGTAAAACTACCCTCGTGGATAAAATCATCCACCTTTCAAAAATCTTCAGAGAAAACCAACAGTTTGAAGACCTTATCCTCGACAACAACGATCTAGAGCGAGAGCGCGGAATAACCATTCTTTCCAAGAACGTTTCGGTACGCTATAAAGAACATAAAATCAACATCATTGACACGCCTGGTCACGCCGACTTTGGAGGTGAAGTAGAGCGCGTCTTGAAAATGGCAGATGGAGTAATTCTCCTCGTGGATGCCTTTGAAGGCCCAATGCCACAAACCCGATTCGTATTGGGTAAAGCTTTAGCCCTTGGCCTTACACCAATTGTAGTGGTTAACAAAGTGGACAAAGAAAACTGTCGACCAGATGAGGTGAATGAAGCCGTATTTGAACTGATGTTTAATTTGGATGCGACCGAAGAGCAACTGGAATTCCAAACACTTTATGGATCAGCAAAGCAAAACTGGATGGGTCCTGACTGGAAAAACCCAACCGACTCCATCGTGCCTCTTTTGGACGCAATTATTGACCACATACCAGAGCCAAAAATTGAAGAAGGTACCCTTCAAATGCAAATCACTTCCTTGGACTATTCCAACTTTGTGGGTCGTATCGCCATCGGCCGTGTAGCTAGAGGAAGCATCTCTGAAAACCAGCAGATTGCCCTTTGCAAAGCAGATGGCTCTATCAAAAAGATGCGGGTAAAAGAACTGCATACGTTTGAAGGTCTTGGTAAATTCAAAGTTCAAACCGTTACCGCAGGAGACATTTGCGCAGTAACAGGAATCGAAGATTTTGAAATTGGAGATACCATCGCAGATGTGGACAATCCAGAAGCACTCAAGCGTATCTCCATTGATGAGCCTACGATGAACATGCTCTTCACCATCAACAACTCTCCATTTTTTGGCAAAGAAGGTAAATTCGTTACCTCGCGTCATTTGAGAGATCGTTTGATGAAGGAAATCGAGAAAAACTTAGCACTTCGAGTGGAGCCCACAGACTCTGAAGACCGTTTCTTGGTCTATGGCCGAGGCATCCTTCACTTGTCTGTATTGATTGAAACCATGAGAAGAGAAGGGTACGAACTTCAAGTAGGTCAGCCTCAAGTTATCTTCAAAGATATTGACGGCATGAAATGCGAGCCTATCGAAACCCTCGTGGTGGACGTTCCTCAGGAAACAGCAGGTAAAGTGATTGAATTGGCTACCCAGCGTAAAGGAGAATTGCTGATCATGGAACCGAAAGGCGACTTGCAGCACCTTGAGTTTAAAATCCCTTCAAGAGGTCTAATTGGTCTTCGAAACAACGTACTTACTTCTACCCAGGGTGAGGCCATCATGAACCATAGATTTACAGACTACGAACCATTCAAAGGCCCAATCCCAGGTAGAATCAACGGTTCG
>CALPIE020000198.1 GCA_943323545.2 Bifidobacterium breve
ATATTTGACCGCTTTGGAAAACTGATCAAACAAATCAGTTCAACAGCTCAAGGATGGGATGGTACTTACAACGGACAGCCAATGCCATCAACAGATTACTGGTTTACAGTAGACTATACAGAACAAGATGTAGTAAAACAATTTAAAGCTCACTTCTCATTAAAAAGATAAATTCCATTTAAATAAATATAAAAAGGATTCTCAAAAATTGGGAATCCTTTTTTATGTTTATTGAGAATGACTTGCCTTTATTAATAATAACTTTCTTTTTAATCCATAAAGGTTTAGCATCAACCTTTTTAAAAAAGGATATTACGAACAAGAGTAATATTTCCTAAATAATCAATACAATTATTATATAATTTTCTGTTATCAAACATATTTGATATTAAAAACACTTTTAATAAATTTATAGATACATTTGTACATTATTTATATTAAAATGCAAAACACAAGAACAATAATTATCTTTTTCATTACAGTCTTTTATTGGAGTATCACTTTTTGTCAAATGACTATAAAAGAAAAAGACTATACTATGATTTACAGCGATAGGAATATAACATTAACATTCGATTCTAATGTTGAATTACAAGCCTATGACGCATTAACCAATCAAGAAATAAATTTAGATAAAGAGCTTAACAAAAAAAACACGTTTCATTTATTTAATACTACTCCAGCTCAAATAATAAAATTGAATTACACCTATAATAATGGCAAAAATAGCAATATTCAAACCAGTTATATTGCAACACAATCAATGTCGTCAGGTAGTATAAATGTCTTTTTTAATCATCCTGTTGCTACTTCATTTGCTCAAACACAAAACGCTGTCGATTTAGGGAATACCTTAGATGATAGACTTATATCCTACATAAATGCTTGTGTTTCAACCTTAGATATAGCCATTTATAATTCGTATTCACCTTCTTATATAACAGGAATTGCAGGTGCTATAAATGCAGCCTATGCTAGAGGAGTGCAAGTTAGAGTTATCTACGATGGCAGTACGAGTAGTGTTATGATTCCATTACTCAATCCGAGCATACCAACTTTAGCAAGTCCTACTTCATCATCTTATGGTATAATGCATAATAAGTTTGTTATTTTTGATGCAGACAACAGCGATCCAAATAAACCTTATGTTTGGACAGGTTCTACCAACTGGACGGTAGCCCAAATTGATGGACCAGATGACAATAATGTTATTGTTATTCAAGACCAATCACTCGCGCAAGGATATAAAATTGAATTTAATGAAATGTGGGGCAGTACAACGATAACTCCTAATACTAGTAATTCAAAGTTTGGTCCCTTTAAAGCAGACAATACCCCACATAATTATTTTATTGGCGGAAAAAATATAGAAAGTTATTTTAGTCCAACTGATGGCACCACTTCAAAAATAATAAATGCCATAAATTCAGCCAATTCTGATATCGATATTGCAACCATGTTAATCACCAGAACCGATATCCGTTCAGCCATTCTTAATAAATACAATTCCGGATTACCAAAAACATATTTAGTAGCAGATACTCAAAATCCATCTGGAAATCAGTTTAGTATTATCCAAGCAGGTTTACCTGTAAATCAGGTTGTTCTTTACTCGGCAAGCGGAATTATGCATCATAAATTTATGGTAATTGATAATTTCGATAATACATCTGATCCTCAAGTTTTGCTCGGTTCACACAATTGGAGTAACTCAGCCGAAACAAAAAATGATGAGAACACATTAATAGTTCACGATGCTAATATTACGAACCAATATTTCCAAGCTTTTGCTTATTTGTATCAATTTTCAGGTGGTGTTTTAGATGTAAATCAAAATCAAATTAGCGCTACTAATGTAGTCATTTATCCAAATCCAACAACCGGATTAGTTCATTTAACAGGTGGCGATTTTTCTAATGCATACGATGTAAATATTAGGGTATATGACGTAATCGGAAATCGTATTTTTCATAAAAACTACACAAATTTAGTCGATGAAACTATAGATATTTCATGTCAATCATCGGGCTTGTATTTTATAGAGGTTGTAAAAAATGACATATCAATTCATTATAAAATACTAAAAGAATAACCCGTTGTGTGTAATTATTTTTTGGAATAATTCTACCGCTAATTACTTTGTCTGTTCGACCTTTGGTCTCGAGTCACGAATTTTTTGTAATATTTATAAGATTAAATTCGAATTTTCATCAATGAGGGACAAATTATTGCGTTCAGCTAATTTAAAATTTGAGAATTCGTAGCCAAAACATCCATAATATTATTGAAAGTGCTTAATCACAACCAACGGGTTAATTTTTAACAAAACAAAATGTTAATGAAATTGTTTATAATTTTGTGTAGTTCATCGATTTTTTTGGTTTTTTTAACATTTTATTTTTTTTTATTAAAATTGTTTTATACTTTTACGGCCTTAGTTTTATTTATTTAAAAACGAATAGGGTTAAATTTATATTTTTTTTGTTAATTTTTAAACAAAAAACAAACAAAAACACAAGCATTTCAAACACCTTTAAAGGGTGAATATTTCATTAAACAAAAATAAATACAACAAAATTAAAGACCAAATCGCATATTTTAAAACATTAAAATTAAATTATTATGAAACTACAATTACACATTCAGAAATTTTTTGCAACAATAATTTTAATTTTAAGTTTGTTTTTTGGCAACTATAATGTTTATGCGCAAGATAGCAGTGGTATATATCAAAGTTATGCTATTTTAAGTATAAATGATGGAGGTTCAAATTATAAAGCTGCATTTGAACCTTGTATACCGCCAACGTCTTTAACATACAGTAGTAATCCAGCTTCATATTGTGCAGGAACAGCTATTACAACAAATTCTCCAATCTTCACGGGTGATGCTGCTACATCTTATTCAATAAGTCCAGGTTTGCCGGCGGGTTTGTCTTTTGATACAGCTACTGGTGAAATCACCGGTACACCATCTGCCGAAATGGCATCTACAAATTATACCATTACTGTAACTAATGCATGTGGAAATACAGATGTAGTTTTAGCAATTAGTGTTCAAGCACAACCAAATGCAGGAGCTGATGGAACACTTACAGTTTGCGCAGGAACGACACCAACCAATGAACAATTATTTGCACAATTAACAGGAGCAGATGCAGGAGGAACATGGAGCAATGTAGGATTGGTTTACACTTATACAGTAGCAGCCACTGCACCTTGTACTGTAGCTGATACCGCTACGGTAACAGTAACACAGTCAGATTTAGTAGTAGCGAGTGGTACACAAGTAAATGTATTATGCAATGGCAACTCAACAGGATCAATCGATCTTAGTGTTGTAGGTGGCAGTGGATCATATACTTATTTATGGAGCAATGGTGCAACTACACAAGACATTAGTGGTCTTGCAATAGGTACTTATAGTGTAACGATAACAGAAAGCAACGGGTGTACAGTAACAGGTACAACAAGCTTTACCATAACCCAGCCAGTTCCAGTAGCAACATTAACTAGTCAAGTTAATGTATCATGCTTTGGGCTTTCAAACGGTTCGGCAACAATAACAAGTTCTAGTGGAATTGCGACAACAATTTCAGGATTAGC
>CALPIE020000199.1 GCA_943323545.2 Bifidobacterium breve
ATTGAAAATTTTATAAGTGAGGAAATATCAATATTTAATCCAAAAGTACTTGTAAAAAAAAATTTTTCAGAAATTGTTTTAGAGGAAGATTTTAAATATGAATCTTATATTAAACACTTAACGGAAGTGTCTAACAATAATTCTCTATCAATTTATTTTAAAGTTTCGAGACAAAAAATAGCTATTGTTTTTTCTACAATGTTTAAAAAGTTGTCTGAATTGCATGATGATGGATTAATTCATTGCGACTTAAAACCTCAAAATATACTTTGTTTTAAAGATGGATTAATTCCATTTGATCCTATAAATGTAAAAGATGGCGAAATTGCTGCTGGAATGACAACTAATTTCTGTGCACCTGAACAAATATTAAACCTTCCAGTATCACCAGCAACAGATGTTTATAATTTGGGACTGATTATACTCTCAATTATTGATGGTATTATGTATGGAAAAACAACGGATTACATTATTCCAACTGGCGGAGTATTAAGAAATATAAAAATACTTACTGAGCCTTTGATTTTTTTGGATTATAGTAATTCAAATATTGAAAATGTAGATGGTATTCCAGTTTGGAGAGCATTTTTAGAAAAATGTTTGGCTTTTGATCAAGGCAACAGATTTCAAAATATGGAAAGTTTTATGATTGAGTACAATCATTTAATTGAAATGTATCCGTTAAAAAATGAAATTGAATTTAGACCAAATTTTGGAGAACTGTCATTGGTGAAAATAAATAATGAATTTGAGGCAGCTTGGTTTTTGTAATTTATCTTGAATTCAATTATTAAGTGCTTATCTGCTACTTTTCCTTATACAGCCGACCAACTACACTTCTAAAGTTCCTGGAAAAAGTTCATGGATAATCTGCGATTACCTCTAATACTTTGTTGAACCAAGTTTCAGGGTTCACATTGTTGATTTTGTAGTTAGCGAACAATGCATTTTACTAATGAGTACACCAGGATTTACAAATTTAAAAACACATCTGTTGGAAAATTATGTGTTTTAGAAAAAGAACTTGAAGACAAAACAATTTATTCAATAATGAATGATATGGGAGATATAATTTATAAAAATTTAAATGAAGATCAAATTTCTAAACTCTTTGGTGATAATAAGCCATTTGAAGATGACTAAAAACTCTCAATTGATATTTAACCACTGGTTGTTATTTATATTTTTAATAAAATCATTTGTTTCATTTGAACAGAAAGCAGTAACGTTTGAAGTTGATTCATTTCAAGTAGGGGAAGAACTACCTTATTCAGTTGTAAAATCTAATTTTAAAATTGATACAACTTGGTCAAGAGAAAATTATTCTGTTTTTAGCATAAAAAAGAAGTACTATTTTGATAAAACCAACGTGAGTACATTACTACTCAATGAAGACCACGGTGTTGGAATTCGATCATATCTTTATTCTTTTTCAAAAAACGATGATATTATTGACTTCATAAAGATACAAGACGGATCTGATAATGAATACTTGGAAGGCTTAGACAATGATTTTTATTATACTAGTAACGATAGTTTAGTTACAATCTATAGAACCAACAAAATTCCAGTTAGAGATTCAATTGATCGAAAATCTTGGACGCATATTGAAAAAGTAGATTCATCCTACATACAATTACGTTCTGATGGCTATTTTTTTGAGTTATCTGCAAAATACCCAACGAACGATGCACCCAATTTTGAATATTGCTCATTACAATTACTCGATTACTTTTATTTACAAAAATTAACTTACGATGATTTATTGCTTTTAAAAAATGAGCTTTACGCAACAAAAGGAAAACGTTTTTCTAATAAAAAAATAGCAAGTTACTTCAATACAACAAGTTGGTATACACCAAAATTTTATGATGTAACAAATAAATTAAATTCAATAGAACTGAAAAATATCAATAGGGTTAATTATTTACTTGATTTTTATAAAAAAACACGTTAAATTTTAATTGGTTTTTTTTAAATTCAACAATAATTTTATTTGTATCTTCATTTAGGTTATGACCTAAATCACTTTTTTAATTACAAAACCTAGAAAAGAATAATTTATTTAACAAAATAGTAATAAATCATTTTAATGAAAATTATTTTTGCATTTATATTTCCAATTTTGTCCTTCGCGCAAGAAGGAATATTTAAAGGATATGTTAACGATATAGATGATAATGAATATAGAATTATTCAGATTGGTACTCAGGAGTGGTTGTCTGAGAATTTAAAAACAACAAAATTCAATGATGGAAGTCCAGTACCAAACATACAAAATGAAGATGAGTGGAGTAATTTAACATCAGGAGCTTGGAGCTACTATGATAATGAAATAGAGAATAATTTAAAGTATGGTAAATTATATAATTGGTATGTAATATGTCCAATTACAAATGGAGGGAAAAACATTTGTCCTTTAGGTTGGCATGTACCTACGGAAGCTGATTGGTCTGTTTTAATAAATTATCTGGGAGGTTCAGCATTAGCAGGAGGTAAATTAAAAGAAATGGGTACATCCAGTTGGGATTTTCCAAATACTGGAGCTACTAATAGTTCTTTATTTAATGGTCTCGCAATTGGATACAGGTATGATGGACAGTTTATTAACAAAGGGAATCATTGCAACTGGTGGAGTATGACAGAATTTAGTATGGAATCATCTAAACTCGTTTATTTAAGAGAAAACACTGCAACTATGTTCGTTGGTATTGCGAATAAAAAAACAGGTTTACCGATTCGTTGCATACGTGAAAAAAGCAATGTGGAATTTTCCAAACGAATTAAAAGACAAAGACATTACTAACTATTGCAAAAGTTATAAATAGAGTCAGATTAATTATTCATCGAACAGTAAGGAGTTCTACAACGAGTGAGTTTAAGATGTATAAATAGTTTAATTAAGAACACATTACAGATATGCTTCGTGTAATTGAATTGAGTATGAATATTTTTTATTGTCTTACAACTATTTTATTGTTCTGTTTTTTAAATTCATGTACTACATTAAATAACTCGATTTTTTTGTCAAATGAATTAATATCTAAAGGGGAACACAAAACTTACATTTCGCATACAATTGGGAGTTCCTATTTTTTGCCTTCAATAAATGATTCAAATATATTTATACCGAGAATGAAATTTGAGAATTTAAAAATATCTAATTTTCCAATTCAATCCTATTTGTTTAGTTCAGATATAAGATTTGGGGTTCATAAAAGAATAGAATTAAGTACAGGCATAAGGGCTGCTTTTATTGCACCTTTACCAAGTTTTAAAATTAGAATTGGTTCAACATTACTCTTAATTGATAATACAACAAAAAAATTGGGATTGAATTTTCAATCATCTGTTTTAGCAGGTGTTTTAAACCCCATGGCACGAGTAAAAATTGTTACAGGCTATTATGGGTATGATGTAGATTTAGGTTTAAATCAAAGTTTTTTGATTAGTTCAAACGAACTATGCATTGTGCCACGTCTTCGTTTCACCCAACTTTATGGAAATAAAGAGTACGATTTTTACATTGGAACACTCAAGAATACAAAT
>CALPIE020000200.1 GCA_943323545.2 Bifidobacterium breve
GCCATTACGGCGCAGGGCAAACCCGGTAAGAACTGTAAATACCGGTTGCGGATGCCGTTTAAGCAAATCGACACTGTTATTTCGTGGGCCAAATCCATCAATGCCATCGTATTTCTCGATGTTCAAATCGGACAAAGTACGGTAAAGGAAGAAGTGAGTACGCTGACCGACTATCTAAAACTTCCCAATGTCCATTTGGGAATAGACCCCGAATTTGCCATGAAAAGTGGTGAAGTTCCGGGTTCCAAAATCGGAACGCTATCGGCGACTCAAATCAACGATGCCATCGAACTCCTTTCGGCTATTGTTAAGGAAAACAAGCTTCCGCCAAAGGTATTAGTAATACACCGTTTTACCCAAGGCATGGTCACCGATTACAAAAATATCAAAACCACACCCGAGGTGCAGATCGTGATAAACATGGACGGATTTGGCCATCAATCTCTGAAACGCTCCTCCTATCATTTAGCAATATACCGCGAACCCATTCAGTTTTCTGGTTTCAAATTATTTTATAAAAATGATACTAAAGGCAATGCAAAGATGTTTTTGCCTGAGGAACTCATGACGTTTAAACCCGAACCCATTTATATTCAATACCAATAAATTGCCATGATGTTGTTGTCTAAAAATAAATGGTTTTTGATGATGGGCTGCTTGTGGCTGGTAACGGGTTGCATTTCCCATTCCGAAAAAGATAACAAGGCAACTCCGGAAAAAAAGAAATCAGCGGTTACAGAAAAAAATGCTGTAGCCAGTTCAAAGAAGGTACAAAAGAAAGTGCCTGTTATTTGTTACCATGCCATTCGAACCACTGCTAAAAGTGACAGTGCCAATAAAAGAACGTACAGTGTGGCGCCCGAAGTTTTTGCCCAACAAATGAAAGCATTGTCAGATGCCGGGTATACGACCATTTCGCCCGATGCCCTTTACAACTATTTGGTATACCACAAATCATTACCCAAAAAACCGATACTAATTACCTTTGACGACGGACGAAAAGAACAGTACACCATCGGATCCAAAGAAATGAAAAAGTACCACTTTAAAGGTGTCTTCTTTATCATGACCGTGGCTACCGGCAAAAAAGAGTATATGACCAAAGATGAAATCAAATCGCTTTTTGATGACGGACATACGATTGGTTGCCATACGTGGGATCATCAAAGGGTAAATCAATTCGGCCCCGAAGATTGGCAATTGCAGTTAGTAAAGCCTAAAAAAACACTCGAAAACATTACCCAAAAACCCATTGTCTATTTTGCGTATCCTTATGGTGTATGGAACGAACCCACAGCCGATAGTTTAAAAAAGGATGGCTACAAAATGGCGTTTATTGTTTACGGCAAAAACGATCCCAGAAAACCCTTATATACCATTCAGCGAATGATTGTACCCGGTTCTTTTTCTGCCAGCGATCTGTTGAAAGGCATTAACAAAACCTTTGGAAAAGGATAATCTGTTACTCCACTGGAAGAGGTTAATGTTAAATTAAAATTAAAAAAATAGCTGATTTTCAATATATTATTCCTACATTTAACAACCCTAAGTTTTGTAGAGAACCTAAATTAATAATTAAAAAACAATTAATTTATGAAAAACAAGATTTTAAAAGGGATTACAGTTGTTGTATTTGTGGCACTTGCCATGGGCTGTAATCCAAAAAAAGAAGAAACTGCAGCTCCTGTAGTTGACAAAGAACAAATTAAGGCTGAACTTCAAGCATTAGAAACAGGCTTTGCAGATGCTGTAAACTCAAGAAATGTAGCCAACATTGTTTATTATGCTGATGATGTTACCAGTTACTCTCAAAACAAGCCACCATTAGTTGGTAAAGAAGCTGTTGACAAGTCGATAAAAGAAGATAATGAAAAGATGGAAAAAGGTCATAAGGTTACTTATACTGCCAATGAAGTTTTTCCTTCAAATGATGGAAATCAAGTAGTAGAACTTGGAAGTTATGTAGTGGTTGATTCTACTTCTACCGTAAAACAAAGCGGAAACTATATGAGTTTATTTGAAAAAAGAAATGGCAAATATGTTTGTATTCGTGATATGAGTTCTTCAATTATGCCTGCAGAAAAAAAATAATAAAAACCAATATTAAATAAAAAAGCACTTCTTTACCGAAGTGTTTTTTTGTTATAAATCAAAATTATTGTTTTTTCAAATATAAAAAGTACTTTTAGTTTTTAAAATGTATATGTCGAAACTACCACATATTGGTTCTAGTATTTTTACTATAATGTCTCAAATGGCAAACGAATACAATGCCATTAATCTTTCACAGGGATTTCCAAACTTCCCCATTGATGAACGATTGAAAAACAGTTTGGCAAAATGGGCAAAATCAGAAGTTCACCAGTATATACCAATGGCAGGTTTACCTCCTTTATTAGAAAAAATTACCTTACTTACTCTAAACTCTTATCAAAAAATAGTAAACCCTTTAACAGAAATATTAATTACAGCTGGTGCTACAGAAGGAATTTTTGCTACCATACAAGCTCTGGTGAATCAAAATGAAGAAGTAATAATTTTAGACCCTAGTTATGATTGTTATGAAACACCTATTTTGCTTTGCAATGCAAAACCAATACGAATTAATTTAAACGATGATTTTACTCCGAATTGGAATACTATTGGCAATGCAATGAATTCTAATACCAAAATGATTATCATTAATAATCCACACAATCCTACTGGAAAAGTATGGACAATTAACGATTATTTACAATTGGAAAAACTGTTGGATTTATTTCCAAATATAATTGTCCTTTCAGATGAAGTTTATGAATATATTACTTTTGAAAACAAACATATATCGGTTCATCATCGTGAAAAATTGAAAGAAAGAAGTGTGATAATATCGTCGTTTGGCAAATCATTTCACATTACTGGTTGGAAAATAGGATATTTAATTGCGCCTGAACATTTGATGGTAGAAATAAAAAAAGTACATCAATTTTTGGTATTTAGTGTTAACAGTATAGCCCAATATGCAATAAATGATTATCTTGACATTATACATGTTGATGAATTGAGTACATTTTACCAACAAAAAAGAGATTATTTCAGAAATTTATTACAAGAAACGAAATTCCTATTACTGCCTTGTGAGGGAACATATTTTCAATTGGTTTCATATAAACAACTTTCCTTAGAAAAAGACATCGATTTTACCAAAAAATTAGTAATTGAATATGGCGTTTCTGCCATTCCTCTTTCTCCCTTTTTTGCAGATAATAAACAAACTCATTGTATTCGTCTGTGTTTTGCTAAAGAAGAAAACACTTTATTTAGTGCTTATGAAAGACTAAAAAAATTACCCTATTTATAGACTTTTATATTAAAAAATCGTTAAAATGCAAATTTTAACGTTAAAATGCAATTATTGTAAATGCAATTTGTATATTTGTAATCCTTAGTCTAATTCAATTTAACCAATAATATAATTCATTTCTGCTATGAAAAAATGGATTGTTATTTTTTTGTTCATAGGACTACTAACTATGCCTGCCTCCATTTTTGGTTTCACA
>CALPIE020000201.1 GCA_943323545.2 Bifidobacterium breve
AAGGAGCTAAAACATTTGGTGAAAATGAAGCATTCAAAATCTTAGAAGGTTACTTATCTGGTGAGGCTAATAGAATTTTTAGATTCAAGTCTGATTCCAAGTTTGAAAATTGGGCTGGATACAATAGACCAGTAAAAAGAAAAGATGGCAAAAATACAGAGGTGATGGCTGGAGCGGCCTTTACTGCCTTTGATGATGTTCTTACTGAAAAAACACAAGCTGAATTATACAAGATAATTGACAAGGCTGTAGATTCTAAAGATACAGCATTCAATATGTATGATGTATTAGCAGAAAATCCTGAGTTAAGATTGAGAGTAAAAGCTGATGTAGTTAAATACTTCAACCAGCTTACTAAACAAAGTCAGTCAATGCTTAATGCAGCTAAATATATTGATAATGGTTTACTTTCTAGAGTAGACAAATCACTTAAACCATCTGAGAAAGAAACAGCTTTACTAAAAGCTTATAACTATAACTCTTGGATTCACAAGTTTGAAACTGCTATCATTGCCTATGGTGATTTTGCTCAGTACAATCATGACAAAGAAGAGTTCCACAAGCGTAATGCTGGTTTAGGTTCCGGAGGATTAGGTTTTGGTGTTGATATTAAAGATCAGAAGTATGTAAATGCTTTAGAAAAAGTTTATATCAACAAGCTTAATGAAAAGAGAGTTGCAGAAGGTCTTGATCCAATTATTCCAAAAGACTATACTGGTGCATTAGATGCAGCTCTTATAAAAGAAAGAGTAGAGAATTCTGTTTATTTTAATGAGTATAGAGAAGCTCTTATTGCTGATTACACTGACAGATTAAAAGATGCAAAAGAAGCTGAGAGATTAGCTGACATTGCATTAGGTGAGTATAATGGAATGAAGATTGGTGATGGTCAAGGTCATATTACTATTGAAGCATATAGAAACCTTAAAAACTTAGAGGGTAAATGGTCTGATGAACAAGAAGAACTTTACAGAAAAGTTTCTAGAGGTGAAGATGTAACTATGGAAGATGTAGTAAAATACTTTCCACCATACAAATTACAGTACTTTGGGAATATAAAAACTGAAGGTCTTCCATTAATGTCTTTTCATAAATTCTCTCTTGCTCCAATAGTACCAGGAGTAGCTAAAGAAGGTACACCTTTATATGACTTACATGAAAAAATGTTAGTTGAGGGTATAGACTATGTTACATTTCCTACAGGTTCAAAAGTTGGGCATATTGGAAAAGGTGATGATGTTTTTAATGCAGATAACTCAATTAATAAAGATGTTCCATTTACTAAGAATACAGTATTTGCTGAATACTTGAAGAATCAAACAGAAATGAATGATGCATATAAAGGTAAGTCCATATTCTCTACTCAGATGAGAAAGCTTATCTTGGATGGTCTTTATGAACAAGGTGTTATTGCAACTAAAAATGATAAAGAAATAACTAATGCAGTTGTAAACAAGTACTTAAATGACATTACTGAATATACTGAATTGTTAAAACTTGAGTTACTTGATGAAATTGGTTATGATGAAACTGTTTCAGGAGAGTATACACCAAAAGATGCAGAAAGTATTGGTAAACTTCTTATGCTTATCAGAGATAACTTAGAAAGAGAAGATGCTATAAGTGATGATATCATTTCATTTATTGATGCAACTAAAACTGGTGAACTGGTTAATGACCTTTCATTTCATCCAGAAGCAGGTAAAATTGAAAAGCTTTTACTTTCTCTTATCAATAAAAGAATTGTTAAACAAAAAGTAAAAGGTGAAGCTTTGATTCAAGTTTCTTCTGCACTGTATGAAAACAATTTCACGGGAATGCCTACTCTTACTAATCCTACAGATGAAGAGAGAAAAAAATGGTTAGGTAGTAATGGTCTTCCTACTTACCATAAGAAAGTAATTGATTTAACAGCTAAATATAAAGATTTAAGTAAAACTGAATTAGAAGAAGCTTTACAAGCTAAGTTAAAAACACAACAAGAAAGTTCAGCTTATTGGACTGATTCTTACAAGCAATCTTTAAGAGATGAAATAAGTCATATTGAAGATAGAATAGCAGGTAAAAAACCAAGAGTAACTAGTACTAGTGATGGTAAAACTGCAGCAATGAAAGTGATGATTGCTTTACAAGGTGATTATGCTAACTTATTAAATCTTGAATACAAAGGAGAAACAATTGGTACATTAGAAAGATTAAATCAGGCTATCAAAGATGATGAATGGTTAGATGCTAATAATGGTGCTAATAGACAAGCAATAACTCTTGTAGGGGTTAGAATTCCGGTTCAGGGTCTAAACTCTATGGAGTTCATGGAAGTTTATGAGTTCTTACCTCCACAAGCAGGTAATATAATCATTCCTCCAGCAGAGATAGTTGCTAAGTCAGGGGGTGACTTTGATATTGATAAACTTACAATCTTCATGACTAACATAGACAAAGATGGTAAGCTTAAAGAAAAGACTCATGAAAATAATGAGTGGATAAAAGAACAATTAAAAGAACTAAATGCTAAAGGTGAATCTACTGAAGCTTTATTTAAAGCACAGAAAGCTGGTTTAGAAAATGAATTGATCAAAGACATCAAAGAAATTCTTGAGTTACCAAGCAATTATGTTTCATTGATTACACCTAATGGTACTTTCTTACTTAAAGATATTGCAGATGATTTATCTCAATATGTGATGGACTATAACCGTTTTGAAACTTTCATGACTGAAGGTCAGAAAAACAAGAAAGGTGCAGATATAATTAGTCCAACAAGAGTATTGGAAAATGCTTATAATATCTTTAAACATGAATCAAACATTGTAGGTAAGAAAACTCTTGGTCTTGGTGCTATTGAAAACACATTCAATGTACTGTTTAATTCAATTGGTGCTTATATGCCAGATCAGTATCCAGGAAAAGAGATAACTAAAAAAGTTAACCTTGCTTTAAGACATAATACAATAGATGTTGATGGAGAAAAAAGAATTTCTTTATCCAACAGATATGATGTAGATAACTACAATAAGATTGCAGATATCTTTTCTCAAGCAATGAACGGCTGGGTGGATGTTGAAAAAGATGCATGGATATTCTTTATCCAGGGTAACTATGAAGTTGCTCCTATACTTACTTATTTAGCAAAAACAGGTGTTCCAATTAAAGATGCTATTTACTTTGTGTCACAACCATTAGTAAGAGAATATGTAAAAGAGCAAAGAGAAGCTACTTCTGCTTATGCTGAAGTATTACATAAAGCTCCTAAGTTTGGTGGTGCTAAAATAAATGCTGCTAAAAATATACTCAGTAAACATTTTGGATATTCATTTAAGAAAAATGCAGCTGATAAGATTTATGAAGAAGCTGTAAAAGCTGTAGGAGACAAACAGTTCACCCAAGCTGAAATGTATAAGTTGATTAAGGATTATAAAACAGATCCTAAAGTAGCAAACGGTGAGTTGTCTAAAGCAATGTTCTTAC
>CALPIE020000202.1 GCA_943323545.2 Bifidobacterium breve
ACAAAAAATAACACAACGGTAATAAACTCAGTAAAATCAACAAATTTGACAGTAAACAATACTATGTTAACTAATATTATTAATAAAATAAATCAAGACATTTTAACACAAGATGAATTTGAATATTTAAGTAAAATATCGAAAGAAAATCAAAGAGGTTTGATTTCTTATTTTAATAATGAAACTGGATTTGGTTTAAAAAAAATTAATGTTATTGAAAACAATGAAATTTTTGAAAAATTACTAAATGGAATTAATTTATTTAAAACTGCGAATCCCTCTATTAAGGTTGAGTATATCTTTGATGTTTTGGTTATTTCTAAAAAAAACACAACGGAAGCAACATTTCATAACGTAATAAAAATTTCATTAAGAAGCGGATCGTATATCAAAATTTCTTCAACAACCGCTGATTCATTGGAAATACCTGTGATAAGAGTCAATGAAAATAAAATACGAAAAGGAGAAGGTTCAAGATTAATGAATACAGTATTTGATTTTTGTTATTCTCAATTAGAATTTAGACCAAGATTTGTATTAGAGTGTACAGGAAGTCTGGGATTACATGGTTTTTTAGCTCCCATTGGAATACAAGGTCAAACCAGTTTTTTTAGAAAATTTGGATTTCGTGTTGAAAACAGAAAACATTACCCTGAATATGTAATGATGTCATCTCCAAAAATTTTAACTGATAAAGAAGAACAATTCTTTCAATTGGCTGCATAAAAAAACAAACGAGGAAACCGAAAAAACCCCGCATTAGGTATGGCGAATATTACCTCAATTATTTAAAATATAAAATTATGATTGAGTCAAATTTCAGAGTATTAGAATTTTCAAAAGAAGATTTTGAAAATTTGGTAAGAAATACAGTAGCAGCAGAGTTGCAAAAAATATATGGTATGGTTAATAATATCCAAAATGCAAAACCACAGTCAGAGTTAATGACCAGAGAAGAAGTAAGTAAACTTTTGAACGTTTCACTTGTTACACTATTCAACTGGGAAAAGAAAAAAGTCCTTGTTTCCAAAAAAGTTGGGGGGCGTGTTCTCTATTTAAGAGATGATGTTTATGCAAAACTAAACTAAAATCATATTTTAATACCTTCATAAACCCACTGAATAGTGGGTTTTTTTATTTTTAATAATAATTATTTTAATTAATTTATATTAAAATCTATTAAGATATGTGAGTCCTCTTTCAAGTCCCCTTAAGAAACAAAAAATCCCTAACTACTTGATTTATAAGTGATTAGGGATATTTTCTGTGGTACCTCCAGGGATCGAACCAGGGACACATGGATTTTCAGTCCATTGCTCTACCATCTGAGCTAAGGTACCTCGCTATTGCGGGTGCAAATATATAATGATTTTTACTTTATTCAAAACATTTATTCAAAAAAATCTATTGTAACTTTGTATTTTAAAACAAGTTATTATGCTTTTAACTATTGATGTTGGAAATACTAAAGTCAAAGCCGCTGTTTTTGAGAACAATACGCTTTTATATAAATCAGTTTTTAATTTACATCAATTCGAAAAAGAAATAGAAAAAACGCTTAATGTCTATAATTTAATTAAAAACATGATTGTCGCTTCTGTTGGGAAAATTGAAGAAGCTGCTTTCTTACATTTCAGTAAACAAGTTAAAGTATATTTTATTACTAGAGATTATAATTATCCATTCCAAAATTTATATAGTTCGCCCAACACTTTAGGAATAGATAGACTGGTTTTAGCAGCTGGCGCGGTTATAAATTATCCAAATAAAAATCGATTAATAATAGACGTTGGCACTTGTGTAACCTACGATTTTATTGATGAAAACGACAACTATTTTGGAGGAGCCATTTCTCCAGGCATACAATTACGTTACGAAGCATTACATAATTATACGGCTAATTTACCGTTGTTAGTCAAAGAGGTTCCTATAAGTACAATTGGAAACTCAACAAATCAATCCATTCATTCTGGAGTAATAAACGGAATTACATACGAGATTGACGGATTTATTAATGACTATTCCAATATTTATAAAAACTTTATAATAATTTTAACGGGTGGCGATTCAGATTTTTTGGCTAAACGATTAAAAAATACCATCTTTGCCAATCAAAATTTTCTTTTAGAAAGTTTGAACCAATTATTTCAATACAATCAAAATGATTAAAAAAGTTAGTTTAAGCCTGTTTTTACTTTTTACATTAGTTACTTTCTCTCAACAAGGAACTTCATCTCCTTATTCTTTTTACGGAATTGGTGATGTTCGTTCTAAAGGAACAATCGAAACCAGATCAATGGGAGGATTGTCTTTCGTGCCAGATAGTATACATATCAATATTCAAAATCCTGCACTTTTGTCAAGTATTAAACTTACTGCATTTTCTGTTGGAGGTACTTTCTCTCCTGTTAAACTAAAAACAACAACGCAAAGCGAAAAAGCGCAAAGAACTACTTTTGATTATTTATCAATAGCATTACCATCTAAAAAATTTACAATCGGATTTGGATTAATGCCGTTTTCTTCTGTTGGTTACAGTATAAGGAATTCAAATGCAATCCTAAATCAAGATAATAGATTTGAAGGAAGTGGTGGTATAAACAGAGTTTATGGTACTTTAAGTGCCAAAATTAATTCTAATTTTAGCGCAGGTATAGATTTACAATACAATTTTGGAACAATAGAAACAAAAAAAATTACAACACAATTCGATATACAATATGGTACAAGAGAAATAAATACTTCAAATGTTGGAGGATTTGGTTTTAATATTGGACTTTCATACAAGAAAAAAATTAATAATAAATTGGATCTTTTTAGTGGATTAACTTTTGCGCCACAATCAAATCTTACACTTAGAAATGAAAGAACAATTACCGCAGTTCAAGCAATAACAAATGCAGAAATTGAAGTAGGAGATCCTTTTAATGTTCCTGTTGCAAATACTAATTTAAAACTTCCTTCCAAATTTAGCTTTGGATCTGGAATCGGTAATTTAAAAAAGTGGTTTGTAGGAGCAGAGTTAATATTTCAAAACAATAGTAACTTTGGTAATCGATTTAATGATATAACTAGTGTAACTTATCAAAATGCTACCAAAATAAGTCTTGGTGGTTTTTTTGTTCCCAAATACAATTCCTTTGCAGGCTATTGGAAAAGAATAACTTATAGAGGTGGACTTAGATATGAAAATACCGGATTAAGCATCAATAACCAATCGATAAAAGACGCTGCTATGTCTCTAGGGTTTGGTTTTCCAATTGGCTCGAATACTTTTTCTAATATTAATATTGGTCTAGAATACGGAAAAAGAGGTACTACAATTGCTGGTTTAGTTGAAGAAAATTATACAAACATTAGTATTGGATTGTCATTTAATGACAGATGGTTTATCAAAAGAAAATATGATTAATTTAATCGTTGTCTAAATTGAAAGCAACTTTTTTTAT
>CALPIE020000203.1 GCA_943323545.2 Bifidobacterium breve
CCTGGTCAATGTGCGGGTGCTTATACCATCACTAGAACTTGGACTGCTACTGATCTTTGTGGATTAACTACAGTTCATACGCAAGTACTTACAGTTCAAGATACAACACCTCCTACTTTTGTAGGTACATTACCAGCTAATGTAACTGTTGAATGTTCTGCTATTCCAGATCCTGTTGTTTTAACAGCTACGGATAACTGTGGTAATGCAAATGTTACATTAGTAACTACTACTGTAAATGGTGCATGTGAAGGGTCATATTCAATCATAAGAACTTGGACAGCATCAGATTCTTGTAATAATAGTGTTATTCATGTACAAACTATAACAGTTCAGGACACAACAGCTCCGACTTTAGTTTCACAATTAACTACAATTATAAATGCTACATGTGGACAAATTCCTGAAACACCTCAATTACAATTTACTGACAATTGTTCTTCTGCATCAAATATTGTTGTGGTAACTAATAGTGTGACTTCAGTAATTTCTTCAAATGGAACTTATACAATAATAAGAACATGGACTGTGAGCGACAACTGTAATAATCAAGCGATATTTACCCAGACTGTTAATGTAACAATCCAAAATTATATACAAACTACCACAGTTGGTGCTGTTTGTAATACTGATATTGATTTAACTATAGATGTTACAGCTATCATTAATTCACAATTCCCTGGTACTATTGCAACAACAGGAACTTGGACAGATGTAAACAATTCAGGAGGATTAAATTTAAGTACTGGAGTATTCACGCCTCTTAACTTAGCAAATGGGAATTATGTTGTTCAATACAACAATAACGATCCTTCATGTCCAAAAATTGTTGAAGTAACAATACCTGTAGATCAAAATGTTTGTATTATTGAACCTGTTGAATGTGATGCTTTACTAGTTCATAATGCATTTACTCCAAATGGAGATGGTGTAAACGAATTCTTTATCATAGATAATATAACCGATCCATGTTATCTTGAAAACAATGTTGAAATATACAACCGTTGGGGTGTTTTAGTATTTGACATTGACAACTATAACAACAATGATAGAGTATTTAGAGGGGTTTCTGAAGGTAGAAGTACTGTTAATCAATCAGCAGAATTACCAACTGGAACGTATTTCTATATATTAAAATATAAAGTTGACAACAATTATATAACTAAAAACGGATACTTATACTTATCTAGATAATCAATACCAGAGGGTAATTACCTCTGGTATTTCTTAAAAAACCAAAATAAATGAGAACAAAAATTTTAATATTCGCTTTGATGTTAACTGGATTAGTGAGTACCGCACAGCAAGATGCGCAATACACTCATTATATGTATAACACAATTAATATTAATCCTGCCTATGCTGGTTCACGAGGAGCTTTAAGTATTTTTGGATTACATAGAACCCAATGGGTTGGATTAGATGGTGCACCAGTAACGAATTCGGCATCTGTTAACTTTCCAATTGAGAATTCAAATTTAGGAGTGGGAATGTCTTTTGTAAATGACCGAATAGGTCCTACATCGGAGAATTTAATATCTGTAGACGTTTCTTATACCATTAAAACATCCGAGACTTATAAGTTATCATTTGGTATAAAAGGCTCTGCTAATTTGTTTGATTTAGATGTGAATAAGTTAAATCCAGAGACACAAAATGATCCTTTATTACAGAACTTTAGTAATAAGTTTTCACCAAACTTTGGAGCTGGTGTCTACTTGCATTCAGACAAATTGTATTTAGGACTTTCGGTGCCTAACTTTTTTGAAACCAATAGATATAGTGATAATGAAATTGCAATAAATAAAGAGCGAATGAATTACTATATTATAGGAGGATATGTATTTGATTTATCATCAAATTTAAAGTTTAAGCCTGCATTTTTATCAAAAATTATAGAAGGTGCGCCATTACAACTTGATGTTTCTGGGAACTTTTTACTCTTTGACAAGCTTGTATTAGGAGCCGCATGGAGATGGGATGCAGCCGTTAGTTTTATGGCAGGTTTTCAAATAACTGATGGTTTATACATTGGATATGGATATGATTTAGAAACAACCAAATTAAGAAATTATAACTCTGGTTCTCATGAAGTATTTTTACGATTTGAATTATTCAAAAAACAAGAGCGAGTAGTTTCACCTAGATTCTTCTAAAAAGCGACAATTATGAAATCACCTATTCACGACACAAGCGCCAGGGAACTGGTAAAACAATTCCGAAAAAAAAATACTATAATGGTGCCTATAAATAAAATTATTCTAGTAGTAGTATGTTTGGCTTCGATGACTCTTTATTCACAAAAAAGGAAAGTAGTCAAAGCAGATAAACAATACGATAAATTTGCCTACGTAGATGCAATAAAAACCTATGAGCGTGTCTTTGAGAAAGGCTATAAAACGCCAGAGATGTTGCAAAAATTAGGAAATGCCTATTATTTTAAAGCCGATTTAGAAAAAGCTGCAAAATGGTACGGGGAGCTATTTGCACTAACACAAGATGTAGAGCCAGAATATTACTATCGTTATTCGCAATCGCTAAAGTCGATAAAAGACTATACCAAAGCCGATCAGATGTTGGCACAATTCAATCAAAAAAGCGGCAATGATCTTAGAGGTAAGTTAGCCCTAGCCCAAAAAGATTATCTGGCTCAAATTAAGAAAAACTCTGGTAGATACACCATAGAAAATACAGGTATCAATTCTGATAAATCAGATTATGGAAGTGCTATTTTCGGAAACAAAGTTATTTTTGCCTCGGCAAGAGATACTGGTGGATTGTCTCCAAGAAAATTCAAATGGACAAATGAAGGATATACCAATTTATTCTCTGCCGATATGGGTGAAGAAGGAGTTCTTACTAAAGCCGAGCGTTTTGGTGACAAACTAAACTCTAGATTCCACGAATCAACTCCGGTATTTACCAAAGACGGAAAAACAGTTTACTTCACCAGAAATAATTTTCTTAATGGTAAAAAAGGAAAAGATGACCAGAAAACAATATTGTTAAAAGTATACCGTGCAGCTATAGAATCTGATAAGTGGACCAACATAACCGAATTGCCTTTTAACAGTGACCAGTACAGTGTAGCACATCCGATACTGAGCAAAGATGAAAAAACACTTTACTTTGCTTCAGATATGCCAGGAACATTAGGACAATCGGATATCTTTAAAGTAGCCATTAATAATGACGGAAGCTTCGGAACACCACAAAATTTAGGAAATGTAATTAATACTGAAGGCAGAGAAACATTTCCATTTATAGCAGATGATGAATTTTACTTTGCTTCTGATGGTCATCCTGGACTTGGAGGATTGGATGTTTTTGTATCTAAAGTTCAAAAAGACAATAGCTTTAAAGAAGTATTTAACGTAGGAGAACCACTAAATACGCCAAAAGATGATTTTGGATTTATCATC
>CALPIE020000204.1 GCA_943323545.2 Bifidobacterium breve
CTGACGCTGCTCCTATTATTTTTCGAATGCTGTCGTTTCCATTTTTAATATAGATTAACGGTACTTCTATCCATGCAAATGGAAATTGTTTTATGGATATGAAAACCTGATCAGAATTCATTCCGTTATAAGAATCTTTCTTACTTACTTTTCGCAACAATTCTGACGAAAAAGTATTGATAGGTTTCATTCTTCCACCATCATCTTGAATAATTAATCTTCCAAATTTTTCAGCTTGTAATTCTGGTACTTTGTATTTTAAAATGGAATCGATATAATTAATTTTAATACTCGTATTGATATGATTTTGAGTAAATCCATTTAATGAAAATAAAAATAGTAGTATAGAAATTAATTTTGCCTTTTTAGATTTCACTACTTCTAATTTTCTTTTCAAATCGGCAAAACGAGAATGTTTAGTAAATAATATGGCCATCAAAGCAAAAAACAACATAAAATAACCGATATAAGTAATTAAAGTTCCCCAAAAATCATGGTTTACTGATAAGATAGTTCCTTTTTCATCTGCATCAAATGAAGCTTGAAAAAAACGATATCCTTTATGATCTAGAATATGATTCATATAAATGTGCGCATCAAAATTTTTAGGCGCTTCTTGCACTGTAACTTTACTCTCGTATGATGAAAAACTTTTTTCTGTACCTGGATATTTTTTCCCAATAAAATCATTCAGTTTAATATTAAAAGGCAAAGTGTACGTTTTGCTTCCATAAACTAAGGTAAAATCGAGTTTGCCTATTTTAACCACTTTAGGTTCACTCGCTTTTCCTTTTGAAGCAATAAGAGTAATGTCTTTTGATTTACCTTGTGAAGAAATTGTAACCGTTAATGCATCATCTCCTTTTTTGTTTTTATAATCACCGCTAGATATAAAAGATTTTTCTCCTTTTATGGGAACTTCTGGAAAAACAAATTGTGCTCCACCTAAATTATATAAGGATCTGTACATCAATTGTTGTATGGAATCACGCACTACTTTTCCTTGAAATTTGTCTGCCATTCGCATAAACTGTCCATCAAATGGCGTTGAAATGGTGTTGTTCTTAGAATCTATATTTATGGCTCCTTTTGTTGGAACATCTAAAGCAAAAAGTAAATTGTGAATATTTTGAACTTCTCCCGCTTTTAAATAATGCTCGTGTCTAGAACCATCACTCGATTCTACTAATTTTATATAAACATCACCATTTTTTGATGGTACAACAGTTTCCTTTGCATCCATCACAAAATTCTTATACGTTACTTCAAACGGAATTTTATCAAATTTTTCACTAATTGAGAAATCATTATGAGTTGCTTGAGAAAGTAACAAAGGTTTTTCAAAATTGCGTCTTCTTAACTGTCCTTGATAATCGCCGTCAACAAAAAATGTTAAATAATTTTTATCTGAAAAAAACTGATTTGAAGAAGCACCTTCTCTAATTGGCATCATTCCTTCATAACTAATATAACGAGTAATTATAGCGCCTATGATTATAAAAATAAAAGAAAGATGTAAAAGTAAAGTAGCCCATTTCTCTTTTTTCAATAATTGATATCGCTTCATATTTCCGAAGAAATTAATTAAGAAAAATAAATGAATGGCTTCAAACCACCAAGAGTTGTAAACTAAAATTCGGGCTGTATCTGTATTGTATTCATTTTCTTTAAATGTTCCTGCTGCCATTGAAGCGGCATAAGTTAGAAACAATATCGCCATTAAACGTGTAGAGAACAAAACTGAGAATATTTTTTTTTCCATGTGTTTGGAATTTCTTTTTTAGTGGTACAAAAGTAAATTAAAATTGTTGATTTTTTAATTTTATAATAACTGATTTAAGTGTTTTTTATGAGATGTTGACTGAATATTATTATTCGAAAAAAATGAATAATTTAGCCGAATGTTTAAAGTTATATTAATCGGCTCTGGGAATGTTGCCCATCATCTAATTCTAGCTTTCAAAAAAGCAGTAGGTATCGAATTGGTTCAAGTTTTAGCTAGAAATAAAAACAGTCTTACCCACTTGCTAAATTCGGAAGTAATTACAAGCGATTACAATCAAATAAAAGAAGCCGATATTTATATAATTGCCGTTTCTGACAATGCTATTGAAGCTATTTCAAATTTACTTCCATTAGAAAATAAATTAGTAGTTCATACTTCGGGTAGCGTTTCTATAGCAACATTAACTAACAAAAACAGAAAAGGTGTATTTTATCCGTTGCAAACTTTTTCAAAAAATAAAGCTATCAATTTTGAAGAAGTCCCAATTTGTATAGAATCTGAAAATGCAGCAGACTTAGAATTGATTAAAAAAGTGGCTAATTGTATTTCTAAAAACATATATGAAATTGATTCCAACCAACGTAAATCATTACATATAGCGGCCGTTTTTGTTAGTAATTTTGTAAACCATTTGTATCAAATTGGACAAGAAATTTGTATCGAAAATGAATTGCCTTTTGAAATTCTAAAACCGCTTATTTTAGAAACCGCAAATAAAGTAATGACAATTTCTCCGAACGAAGCACAAACTGGTCCAGCAAAACGAAACGATACGCAAACAATAAATACGCATTTGAATTTTCTATCTAATAAAAATCAAAAAGAAATATATAAAATACTAACCAAATCGATAATTGACAATGGCAAAAAGTTATAAAGAGTTAATGAATTCCATAACCACTTTTATTTTTGATGTAGATGGTGTTTTAACAGACGGAACGGTTCATGTTTCTCCATTAGGTGAAATGTTGCGTGAAATGCATATCCGAGATGGATTTGCCATGAAAGCAGCTATTGAAAGTGGTTACAATGTATGTATTATTTCGGGCGGAAGTAATGAAGGCGTGCGAATTCGATTGAGAAATCTCGGGATTACAGATATTCATTTAGGCACACCAGATAAAGTGGCCACTTTTAAAGAATACGCCGAATTGTACAACATAAATCCAGAAAACGTTTTGTATATGGGTGATGACATCCCCGATTTTCATGTCATGCAATTGGTCGGATTGCCTACTTGTCCGCAAGATGCCGCTCCCGAAATTAAAGCAATTGCCACATATATATCTCATGTAAATGGCGGAAAAGGTGCCGTTCGCGATGTTATTGAACAAGTAATGAAAGTGCAAGGAAAATGGCATTTGTATTATAATGGGAAGTTGGATTAGTGTTCAGTAGGCTTGGATTTACCCATAATTGTGAATATATAAACGAACCTATTTTCAATGAACTGATTAAAGATGCTGATGAAGTAAGAAAACTAATAAATTACATGATACTAAACCCACAAAAGTTTGGCGTAAATTCGAATAATTCGTAAATTGAATATCTAAAATTAAAATGAACAATGAACAATGAACAATGAACAATGAACAATGAACAATGAA
>CALPIE020000205.1 GCA_943323545.2 Bifidobacterium breve
ATACGAATCTTAAAAAAAGACAAAACCATTGAAGATGTATTAGAAGCCTCCGATCAAATGTATTTAAAAGCATTGTCAAAAACAGTGACCAAATATTTTATATGTTATCCAAAAGTGCTCTTAGATACCTAAGTATTAATTTAATTTTATATTTTTGCGAAGATGAAATTTACAGCCGAACAAATTGCAGGTATTCTAGAAGGGGAAGTAGTTGGTAATCCAAATGCCGAAGTCTTTAAATTAGCAAAAATTGAAGAGGGAACAGCCGGTTCTCTTACTTTTTTAGCGAATCCTAAATACCAAAGTTTTATCTACTTAACTAAGGCTACTATTACAATTGTAAACAAATCCTTTGAACCAGAACAAGAAGTTACTACTACTTTAATTAAAGTAGAAGACGCTTATAAATCTTTTTCTAAATTATTGGAATATTACAATCAAGTCAAATTGATGAAATCTGGAATAGAACAACCTTCTGTTATTTCTGAAAATGTAGAATATGGCGAAAATTTGTATTTAGGAAGTTTTTGTTATCTTGGTAAAAATGTAAAAATCGGGAATAATGTAAAAATTTATCCAAATACTTTTATAGGTGATAATGTAATAATTGGAGATAATTGTTTGTTTTATGCTGGTGTTCGAATTTATTCTGAAACAGAAATAGGAAATAATTGCATCATTCATTCTGGAAGTATTATTGGATCAGATGGTTTTGGATTTGCTCCAACTGAAGACGGCTCGTATAACAAAGTGCCTCAAATTGGCAATGTAATTTTAGAAGATAACGTCGAAATAGGTGCTTGTACTACCATTGATAGGGCTACCTTAGGTTCAACAATTATTAGAAAAGGTGTAAAACTTGACAATCAAATACAAATTGCACACAACGTTGAAATTGGTGAAAATACGGTTATAGCTGCTCAAACCGGAATAGCAGGCTCAACAAAAATTGGCAAAAATTGTATGATTGGAGGGCAAGTTGGTTTTGCGGGACATTTAATTATCGGTGATAATGTTCGCATTCAAGCCCAATCGGGTATAGGTAAAAATGTAAAAGATGGCGATACTTTACAAGGTTCTCCTTCATTTAATTATGGTGATTGGAATAAATCATATGTGCATTTTAGAAATTTACCTAAAATTGTATCAGATATAGAAGAATTGAAGAAAAAAATAGATTAAATTAAATACTTAAAATAAATACTTTATTATGGTTAAACAAAAGACCATCAAAAACGAAATTTCATTAACTGGTGTAGGACTTCATACTGGAAAAGAAGTACACATGACTTTCAAACCAGCACCAATTAACAATGGTTATACATTTGTTCGTGTTGATCTTGAAGGTAGTCCGATAATAGAAGCTGATGCCAATTATGTTGTTAATACACAAAGAGGTACTAATCTTGAAAAACTAGGTGTAAAAATTCAAACTTCAGAACACGTTTTGGCAGCATTTGTTGGATGTGATATCGATAATGTAATTATTGAACTTGATGAATCAGAGCCACCAATAATGGATGGTTCTTCTAAATATTTTGTAGAAGCAATTGAAAAAGCAGGTACAGAAGAACAAGATGCTGAAAGAAATTATTATGTAGTTAAAGAAATAATTTCATTTGTAGATGATTCTACAGGAAGTGAAATTTTAGTAATGCCTGCCGATGATTATCAAGTAACTGCAATGGTCGATTTCGGCACCAAAGTATTAGGTACTCAAAATGCAACTATGAAAAATATTTCTGAGTTTAAATCGGAAATTGCCAACTCAAGAACATTTAGTTTTTTACATGAATTAGAAACGTTACTTGATGAAGGATTAATAAAAGGTGGCGATCTTAATAATGCAATTGTTTATGTTGATAAAGATATTTCTCAATCAACTATGGAAAATTTAAAAGTGGCTTTTGGAAAGGATCATATAGCTGTAAAACCAAATGGTATATTAGATAACCTAACTTTACACTATCCAAATGAAGCTGCTCGCCATAAATTATTAGATGTAGTTGGCGATTTAGCTTTAATAGGAACGCGAATTAAAGGTAAAGTTATTGCTAACAAACCTGGACATTTTGTAAATACTCAATTTGCAAAAAAAATGTCTAAAATCATTAAAATAGAACAACGCAATCATGTACCTTCTTTCGATTTACATAAAGAACCATTGATGGATATTCATAAAATAATGAGTATCCTACCACATAGACCTCCGTTTTTATTCATTGATAGAATCATTGAAATGTCAGATAGTCATGTAGTCGGAATGAAAAATGTGACCATGAATGAAGGTTTTTTTGTAGGACATTTTCCAGAAGCTCCAGTTATGCCGGGAGTAATTATAGTGGAAGCAATGGCACAAACGGGTGGAATATTAGTATTAAGTACCGTTCCAGATCCAGAAAATTATCTTACTTTCTTTATGAAAATTGACAATGTGAAGTTCAAACAAAAAGTACTTCCTGGCGATACTTTAATTTTTAAATGTGAATTAATAACGTCTATAAGAAGGGGAATTTGTCATATGCAAGCTCATGCTTATGCTAATGGAAGATTAGTAGCTGAAGCAGAATTAATGGCACAAATTGCTAAAAAACAATAAATAAAAAATTATGAATCAACCATTAGCCTACGTTCATCCAGGTGCAAAAATTGCTAAAAATGTTGTAATTGAACCATTTACTACAATTCATAATAATGTTGAAATAGGTGACGGTACATGGATTGGCTCTAATGTAACCATAATGGAAGGGGCACGAATTGGTAAAAATTGTAGTATTTTTCCGGGTGCAGTAATTTCTGCTGTTCCGCAAGATTTAAAATTTGGAGGTGAGGATTCTCTAGCTATTATTGGAGATAATACAACTGTTAGAGAATGTGTAACTATCAATAGAGGAACAATTGCTTCTGGTCAAACTAAAATTGGTAAAAATTGCTTAATTATGGCTACTGCTCATATTGCACATGATTGTCATATTGGAGATAATGCTATAATCGTAAACGGTGTCGCATTGGCCGGACATGTTATTGTTGGGGATTATGCCATTATTGGAGGTTTAGCAGCAATTCATCAATTCATACATATTGGCGATCATGCGATGATATCTGGCGGTTCTCTTGTACGTAAAGATGTGCCTCCTTTTACAAAAGCTGCTAAAGAACCACTTTCTTATGTCGGAATCAATTCGGTTGGATTACGAAGAAGAGGATTTACCACCGAAAAAATTAGAGAAATTCAAGAAATTTACAGAATATTATACCAAAAAAATTACAATACATCACAAGCAGTTGGAATAATAGAAGCGGAAATGACGGCTTCAACCGAACGTGATGAAATACTAGACTTTATCCGAAATTCGTCTCGTGGA
>CALPIE020000206.1 GCA_943323545.2 Bifidobacterium breve
AAAACCATTACTATCCTTTTGGGTTAAAGCATACCAATTATAATGCGGGTAGTGATATATTTGCTTTAGAAGAAGTTGTTTTATTACCAAAAATAAAAAGCGTGCCGGTTGGTTTTACAAGGCAGTATAAGTATAAGTACAACTCGAAAGAATGGCAAGACGAGTTGGGGCTTAATGTTTACGACTATGAGAATAGAACTTATGACCCAGCAGATGGTCGTTGGTGGCAAATGGACCCATTGGCAGAGCAAGGCAGACGATGGTCACCATATTGTTACGCAATGGATAATCCAGTTTATTTTCAAGACCCTGACGGAATGTGGCCAGACAATCCAATTACTGGATTATTAAATAGAGCAAGAAGTGCAGTAAAAGATTTGGCTTATGCAGCTGTAGCTAAAACATATTCTGTAGCTAAAAATTATGTAGCTCAAAAATCCAAAGAGGTACTTAAAGCACTAACACCAAACATTAGTAATCCTTTTACTCCTGCAAAACCAGATAAGGGTGATAAGGTAAAAGGTAAAGGTGGTGTAAGTATTACAACTGAAGGAGGAAAAGACGGATTTATGGCCTCTCCACAAGGGGGTAGATATGTACAAACAGTTGATTTCACTTCTTTAATTACTTTTGCAGTTGATGTTTGGTCGGCAGAAACTAAAACTCCAGGCGCAGCACCTGATGGAAGTAATCCTTTGACTAAACATGATATTGGGGGTGGTGCAGCCAATTCAACTATGAGTATTGCTAATGCTTCGGATGGAGATATGGTAGACACAAAAGTTGACGTAGTATCTGTCTCAGACCCTTTACAAGGAGGTGATGTAGCTGAATCCCAAAAGCATGTTGAAGAGAAAGATACCGTAGTTAAAAGGTCGGATTTAAATAAAATTCCAGTAATAAATAGAAATAGAAATCAACAAGGAGATGAAGAAGTTAAAAGAAAAAACAGTAAAAATTAGTAGCTTTATTATTTTAGTTTTGTTATTTGGCGCATGTCAGAATGAACAAAAAAAAAGAGATGTAAAAGACGAATATACAACTATTTATCAAGATAGTATTTTCGGCTATAAATTTGAGTTTCCCGACACTGTTTTAGTAAATAAAACTTACGATGGAAAACTTAACTACAATTCAATTTTTGACACTATAACAACAAGCCTTACAGATACTATAAATGAAAGGATAATAGTTTTTAGTTTAGTTAAATCTAATAAAATTAATAATTTGAAAGAGTTAAAAAAGATAGCAATTGATACATTTGATGCTGCTGACGTACACTCAATACCATTTAAAAATTTAAAATTTAAAAAAGTAGGAACATACTATATAGACGGAATTATAAGTGATAATATCATAATAGATACAAATAAAGTCAAAAGTGATTCAAATAATATTAGATATATTGTCAAGGAATTTAGAGCTACCCATAAGGTTGTGGTTATAGAGAGGCCTTAATATCATTTTCTTAGACATTTTATAAGTATAAATTCCAAGGACAGGAACGGCAAGACGAGTTGGGGCTTAACTGGGACAGCTTTAAGTGGCGTAATTATGATTATGCGATTGGAAGGTTTATGAGCATTGACCCATTGGCTGAAGACTATGTATATAATTCTCCATATGCTTTTGCAGAAAATCGGGTTATTGATGGTCGAGAATTGGAAGGATTGGAATGGACTTCCAGCACATCAAGTGATGGTAAGACTACAAATTTAAATCTTAATGTTCACACAGAAAATAAAACAAACGGTATTTTAACAAATTCCCAAGTTGCAACGTTAGCGAGCGAGCGAGCTATGGTGCTAAACAAAACTCTAGGTGGAATAGATGAGCAAGGTAGAGCTGTAATAGTAACAGTATGTGAAAACGAAAATGCAACAATGACTTGGGAATACAATACAGTTTTAACTCCTGACGGAATTGACTTTGAAGGTAAATCCCAAAAAGAGATAGAAACAACTTTAGGTGGAGCACTTGGAATTACAGATAAAATTGGTGATACTCAAAATAACAGAACTCAAGTAAATATTGCACAGCCTGGAAATATGGGCTTCGTTAACGATGCAGGTTTGCCAAATTTTGATGATAAAAATTCAAGGTCAGCTACAGCAACTACTGGTAATCACGAAGATGCTCATACTCTTGGATTAAGGCATGATAATGACCCAAAAAATTCAAATGGAAAAGAACAGGCAAAAGACAGGAGTAATTTAATGAATAATAATGATTCAAATGGACGAAATATTAGTCGAAAGCAAAGAAGTGAGGCAATAAAATTAATTGAACAACAACAACCAAAACAATAATAAATTTATGAAATATGTTTATTTACTAACATTATTTTTTTTATTTGTGCAATGCTCAAACATTAAATCAGTATCCGATGCGAGTTTGTTAAATCGTGATGATAAAACTATAAAGTATATTTTAAAAGAAAATAGCGCTGAAGAAGTAAATAAGAATATACTTTATTTTACAAGTGGGTTTTACAATGAAAATATTGAGGTGAAAGTCGGAAGTGATATAGTATACAGCGAAAAAACTAATACTATAGACCAATTAAGTCTTGCTCATATTCAAGTAGTTCAAAACGAGAATCCAATTTCTATAAAATTTAATGTTTTTAATATTTCTCTTAATCACAATAATTTAATTAAATACAAATTTATTTATATAAGTAAATTCATGAATAAGGGAAAATACTTGATAGAGTATTCAAATAAAAGTAGAATATTTAGGTAATTATCAAATTAGCGATGGAGTAATGTTAAAATTTCAAACCCGATGGCGCGGATATATCCCACGGCAGATAGCGGATTTGCAATCCGTGCCCAGCAACTAAAGTATCATTTTATGAAAAAACATCCAAAAATGAAACATCATTTTAAACTTCAAAACTGACCTTTATGAAAAAGCTATTCTATCTTTTAGTTTTATTTCCCATTTTAGTTATTGGACAATCAACAGATGAGAATTACATAAAAAGCACAAGCTATAAAAAGCCAACATCAGCAGGAACAGTTGATATTAGCAATCCAGCAAATGCTACTATACAAGTAAGTTATTTTGATGGATTAGGTAGACCTATTCAGCAAATAGCTCACAAACAATCTAGTAGTGGAAAAGATATTGTAACACATATTGAATATGATTTATTAGGTAGACAAGTAAAGGAAAACTTACCATTTGTAGCTACTGGAAGTCCCTCTTTGTTGATTAAAAATAATGAAACGCTTGCTTTTTATGGACATAACAATTTAGCTTTAACAGGAAACACAAACTTTGAACTTACTGCAAATCCTTATAGTGAAAAACTATTAGAATCATCACCACTAAACAGGGTTTTTAGACAAGCAGCACC
>CALPIE020000207.1 GCA_943323545.2 Bifidobacterium breve
AATATCGCAAACAAGAAATCATATCAGAAACGATATATTCATTGTTTCCGATTTGTTCTTTTGTAAAACTGCCTTTATTTTCTCTGAAATAGGAGAGTGCTTCGGAAAATTTCTTTTCCTTTTTAAACGTGGCAATTTGCTGACTAAATTCAAACAGAGTAGGCATTAGTTTTCTTTTGTTTGATTGAAAAAACTTTGAATTTCAGCGTAAAAATCAATGTTTGTGCAAGATATTACAATCATTGATGTGAAAAATCCGTCCCCGTCATAATACAAATCAGCAACAAGAGTTTCCATTCCGTTGTTAAATTGAATTGTGTCTTTGTAAGGAACTTGTATAATGTAACCAAATCCAATTTTCTTCGATTTTAGTTGTTGGCATAACTTCTCGTATATTGATTTTCGCCAATTACTGTGAATAAACGCAAAGTCTGAAATTTGATTTTCCGATTTCAAAAGATTTAGTAGTTCCCCACCAAATTCTTTTGGCGTTGATTTCATCAGCGTTGGCATCTTAAATTGCCCTTTGTTGTTGTAATAAATTGAAATGGTCGCCAATTCGCCTGCACCACCTTTTATTTCGTATAGTTCTTGATAATTCGGATGGTTGATTATGTTTATTGATAAATTGTTTTGAGAAATTTTATTTTCAACAAACTGAAACAACTGCAACAGGGAAGATTTATTTTCAATGTCGGGAAATTTGAATTTTTCAGATGTTGTTTTATTAAAGTTTGAAAGGTCAGCTGTTGTGTCAGCAACGTAAAACAATTCTTTTCCTTTTTCTATTTTTGGAACGGCTGGATTTATAGTCAATTTGAAAAACGGACTAATTGGCTCGTAGTTTATCAAAGAAACTTTTTGTGTTGCTCTTATTAAGCCTGTATAAATCCATTTAAAATAGTTTTCGTTTGTTTTTCCACCACCTGTTTCAACATTAAAATAAATTTCATTCCACTTGTAAGACATTGATTTATGAACGGTCAAAGCCCAACCAAAACGAAGTTGTGCGGAATTTTTGAATTTGTAATATTCAGAAGAAGGGATATTTCTTAATTGCTTCTGAAGTGCTTTTGTCAATTTCGTTATACCTGTGTTTTTTTTACCTTCTTTTTTGGCGGCTTCATATTTGGCTATTAAATTTTTTATTTCTTCATCTGCCTGATATTTACCGCTTTTGAAATTTGGAATTTCTTTTTCAGCAAGTTGATTCAGTAAGATGTTAAATGAAATTATTTCTTCTTTTGAAAGTTCGCCTTTGTCACTTAAACGGAAATTCTCAAAACTTAAAAAAGAAAGTATATGGTTTGTTTCTTTCAATTGAATTTGAGTTTTACGAAAATACAAAGGTGTAAGAAGTTTCACGTCCTTTGTGATTAATTCTGAAACGCTTAAAACTGTCCCGAACTGTCCATTAAATATTTTTTTTGGTTCTGCAAATGGGTCGTTTTCATCTTCTACACGAATATTGTTTCCGAAAATCACAAAATCGTCTTTCGTTAATTCGTTACCATTTTTTAGTATGGAATTTTTTATCCAATAATTTACTTTTTGAGCATCAGAATTTGAGTAGCAAAGGATATGTGAATTGGAATTTGTGTTTAACGAGTTTTCAATTTCTTCTTTCAAATTTTCTTTTGATAATGTTCTGATGTTTTCAGAAAAGTTGAAAGCAAGATTGTTAAAAGATTGCTGACGAATACAATTAACCGCTTTGAGTGCTTCTGCAACTATAGTTGATTTATTTTCTTTGTCAATCAACTGAAACGCCTTGTTTTTAAATCCGTATTCGTTATTCAAATAATCAGGATTTAAAGATGATTCTTCTTTTTTACCTAACGAAAGTTGGAAACTGTCGCCAATGAATACTATTTTTCGCTTACTATTTTTTAAGTCCGCAAATTCCAAAAAATCTTTAAGTAATTTACCTGAACCAAATCTTAAATCAACAGATTGGTGATAGTTATCCGAAATCAAGTGTGATTCATCAACAATAAAAATTGCTTCTTCTGTGTCATCAGATTTTAGAAGTGGAACAATTTCTAAGTTCAAAGAATTTTCGGTTTCTTCATCATCATTTTCTTTCTCAGTAATAACCGTTGAATTACCACCATAGATGTAGGAATAGATGCTTTCAAATTCTAAGTTTGAACTTTTTAAAAGGTTATTTGAAATTCTGCTTGACGAAGCAAAAAGTTTTACTTCCTTTATTTGATTATTAAAAGCAATGTCTTGAATGAATGGAATTAAATGTGTTTTACCGCTTAATGAAGTTCCTTGAAGTATGAAAATCTTTTCTTCTTCTGATTTAATAAAGTTGTCAATTTCATTAAGTGCCGATTTTTGGTCGGGATAAAGATTTTCAAAATCTAATTCAGTGTGATAAGAAGTAAAATCATTTACTTGGTCGTATTTTTCGGAAGTGTCAAAAATGTCTGCTCGGAAAACTTCTTTGAAAAGGTCAAATGATTCTTTTGTTAGCGTAACATCTTTGTCTGAAATGTCAATAATATCTTTTATTGTTTCAAGGTAGTTGCTTTGGTCAAAAATGAAAAAGTTCAATTCTTCTTTTGTTGGGATTTTACCAACCAATTCTATAGGTTTCTGAAAACAAACTGCTCTAACAGTGTGGAAAGCATTAAACGAACTGCCGCTTCGCGGCAGTTTCGCTTGAATGTGCTTTTCAACTACTTTGATAAAGCGTTCTTTTTGTGTTTTCAGTTGAATGAACGGATTTATAGAACTTCCGCCTTTTATTGGTTCTCCTTTTTCGTTTGTCCAAATACCAAAGTCAAATTCAGATTTAGCATTTCTGGGTAGTGTGATTTTACCGCCAAAGTTTTTAAAGTCAATAATACAAACTGCCTTAGGTGTTACAAGCAAAGCGTCAATTTGCAGTCGGCTTTCTGCTTCACATTCAGAGTTGGCAATAAGTAATCCGTCAAGCGAATATTTGTCAAACATCTTCTTCAAATTGTCCGCAAACTCTCTGAAAAAAGTGTTTTCATAGTTTTTTGTCGCTGTTCCTTTTCTTATTTCAAGCATTTCTGTCGTCTGTGATATTTTGGTTAATGTGTCGTGTCTTTAGGGTTGCACCTAACGTTTTCGGGCTTGGCGAAGGTGGCGATTTTCACCACAAATGTTGATGCGGAGAAACAAACTTTGATTAACCACAAATGTGTCTGCGGAGCACTGAACCGCCACTTTTGCCAAACCCGTGTTGAACAAAAGCTTCGCTAGCCAGCATGGTGTTTCCATAATCTAAAAATACATATTTCCGTAAAAGTAAGTCAAACTTAAAAAAAATATAAGTATGACTTACAAGAAGAAAGATTATTACACAACCC
>CALPIE020000208.1 GCA_943323545.2 Bifidobacterium breve
ATTTTAAGGATTGAAGAAAAGCTAAATAATAGACCAAGAAAAAGATTTGGTTATCTGTCCCCAAATCAAGTATTTTTACAAACTATTAATAACAATGGACAAGTTGCATTTATTGCTTGAATCCGCCAGATTATAAAAATATCGTTAATTAGAAAATAATTTTTTTAATCTTATCGATTACTAAATCAACTTGTAATTCATAAAAGAAAGGAAGTCTAACTAAGCAATTTGTAAATTTATCTGAATTTATAAGATCTCTAGAAATATTATTTTTTAAATAAAATGAACTTTTATTTAAGCTTTGATAATGGAATACAGCATCAATTTTATTTTTTTTTAATTCATTTATAAAATAAGTTCTTTCTTCCAAATTATTGAAAACTAAATAATACATATGAGAATTATTAGTTGCATAATTTGGAATTTTTGGCTGTGAGATTTCAAACATTTTTGACCAAACTTTAAGACTATTATTATACTCATTCCAAATTTGATTCCTTCTTAGTTGTATGTCTTCAATATTTTCTAACTGAGCCCATAAAAAAGCAGCAATTATTTCTGAGGGCAGAAAAGAACTCCCAATATCTACCCAACCATATTTATCAATCTTACCTTTAAAAAACTCAGATCTATTAGTGCCTTTTTCCCAAATAATTTCAGCTCTATTTTTGAATTCTAAATCATTTACAACCAACATACCTCCTTCTCCACTGATGATATTTTTGGTTTCATGGAAAGAAAAAGCAGCTAAGTGACCAATACTACCTAAAGGTCGTTTTACTCCATCCTTACCAATATAATAGCTATTGATTGCTTGAGCCGCATCTTCTACAACATAAATGTTATACCTATTAGCAACTTCCATTATAATATCCATATCACAGGCTACACCAGCATAATGAACTGGAACAATTGCTTTAGTTTTAAGAGTAATTAAAGATTCAATAGATGATTCATCAATACCTGGATGATCATTTCTACTATCCACAAAAACTAACTTTGCCCCCCTTAAAGCAAAAGCATTTGCTGTACTTACAAAAGTATATGAAGGGATTATAATTTCATCACCAGGCTGAATGTTTAGTAATATTGCGGCCATCTCTAAAGCATCTGTACAAGATGTAGTCAACAAGCATTTTCCAAATCCATATGTCTTTTCAAACCAATTTTGACAAATTTGTGTATATTTTCCATTACCTGAAATATGAGTAGTGTTTATAGCATCTAAAATATAATCATTTTCTTTGCCGGTTATATAAGGTTTATTAAATCCAATCATATTTATTATTTTCAATTAGATTTGTGAAAAAAGTATAATCCAGTTAGAATCAATAATAATGACATTATTTTTTTTATAGTTATAGGTTCATTGAATAGAATTACACCAAAGATAAATATTAAAACGAATGATAACAATGAAAAAGGATATATGAAAGATATATCATATTGTGATAAGACCAAAACCCAAGAGATAGATGCTACTCCAAATAAAATAATCGTTAAAATTACCCAGGGTGAAAAAATAAAATTAAAAAAGTTAATAAATGATTCAAATTTAAAATTTAAAACATTAACCTGCCATTTTAAAATTAATTGACTTAAAGTCGAAGAAATAATATTTATAATTAGATAAACTAAGCCTAATTTCATTATTTAGTTATTGATATAGTAAAATCAAATTGTTTATAATCATGATAGATTGAAACATTATTAGATATATTTTTCATACAGAATTCAAATAATTTAATCGGATCACAATAATATAGCTCTTCCCTAATAAATTCCTTGTCACAAAACAATGTTAAACAATTAAACGAAACTCCTTTATTAGATTTGTTATACATTATCGATATTGTTTCGTGAATATATTCTAACCATTCATCTTCAAAAGCATTATGTTTTAGGTTAAAAATTCCACTAGCGACTATATAGTCACTATTCTTTATAGAAGAAATAGTATCTATTTGCTCAAAAGATGCATTGATATGTCGTTTTTTTGCCTCAAATATCATTTCTTCTAATAAATCAACCCCAAAATAACTTAAATTAATTTCTTGATTAAATTTTATTAAATATTGATACAAATCACCAAGTCCACACCCAAGGTCTATAATTGAATCTCCATCTACTAACTTAAACGATCTAAATAATTGTTCAAATCTAATTTCTTGTGCCATTTCATTTTTCCATCCAACTCTTTTAGCATTTACATTTGAAATAGATTTATCAACATAATACTTTTTTAATTCAGATTCGATTTTCTTTAAAACATTCATTATAAATATGTTAATTATTTTTTTTAATTATGTAATTTGGTCTATTTTTTACTTCAATAAATATTCTTGATATGTATATTGATAAAGTGCCTAAGAATAAAATTATAAGACTACCCAAAAACCAAATTGAAGCAATTACACTTGACCAACCAATAGCATCAGTCATATCGTTTGAAATATATTTGTATAAAACATATAATATGTAACAAAAAGAAGTGAAAAACAAAAACAATCCAATATAAAAAATATAAACCAATGGTTTGCTTGATATTGAAGTGATTATGTCAAAAGACATTTTTATTTTCTTTTTAAAAGAATATGTTGTTGTTCCCTTTGATAATTTATTTAAGTGTATAAAATCCTGCTTAAATCCATTCATCGCAAAAACACCCCACAGATCTATATTTTTTTCTTTAAATTGAATAAGAGATTCCACATATCTTTTAGACATAACTCTAGCTGTTAATGTATCTGATGGATATTCAATATCGCCAATTAAGCTTATAAACTTGTAAAAAATTAAACCTAAATACTTTTCTTTCCAACTACCTTTTCTTGATTTTTGGACTCCATAACAACAATCAACTTCATAGTTAGAGATTATGATTTTTTCCCATAAAGGAATTAAATATTGTGGGTCTTCTTCTAAATCAACATCAATTAAAAAAACATAGTCTCCAGAAGCCTCATTTAATCCAGCTAAAATTGCGTAATGATGACCAAAATTTCTAGATAGTTCAATTAATTTTATAAAGGGTTTATTTTTTTGTAGATCAATAACAATACTAGAAGAATTATCTGGTGATCCGTCATTTACAAAAACAATTTCAACCTCTAAAAATTCATTTGGTATAAATTTTAATAATCTTTCGGTAAAATCTACTATGAATTTTTCAGAATGAAATAGTGTTGTAACAATAGATAATTTCATTTTAAAATATTAAATGTATTTATAAGCGTCTTCACCAATATTAAATATCAAATCAATTATAGAGACACTATGTTCAAAAGCACCATTTATTTG
>CALPIE020000209.1 GCA_943323545.2 Bifidobacterium breve
ATTTGATATCAAATGAAAAGGATAACCACAAATATCTATTTCTTTTATAAGATATAAATTATAATTATTGTCAAAAATACTACAAAACAACACCAGATATTTAAGCAAATAAAAGCAAATAAAAGGGCAACTATTAACTGAAGTTGGGCTTTTTGATGATAATAAAAATTCTAGTAATTATTGTAGAATAGCTGTATACATATGATGTAACTTTTTCTTTCTCTTTGAAAAAAAAATAACTAACTGGGTTATTATTGTAAAATGATTTTTCTTGTAGTTAGCACATTATTCTGAGCATCAAATACTCTAACGAAGTAAATTCCATTGCCAGACCATGAATTCAATGCAACATTATATTGTTGATTAGTCATTGGTTGATTGAAAAGGATTTGTCCTAAACTATTAGATATTTCTATATGATAACCAACTACATTGGCGATGTTACCGCAATCAATGGTAATATGGTCGTTGGTTGGGTTAGGATAAATAGTTATAGTATTATTATAAGTAACAGGGTTATAACTTAAAATACCTGTGTTAATTACTAAAGTGTCAGTCACTGTTATGTTTTGATAGCAAATATTGCCATTATATAAATTTAAAATTTCATTAGTAGTTAAGGCTCTATTCCAAATACCAACATCATCTATACTTCCTTGAAAAAATTCATAAGACCCACAAGACCCAAATCTTAAAGGGCTACCTGTTTGAATATTATTAATTGTTGAAAAAGTTATTTCGTTAATCAATATTCCGTTAATATAAAGTTGGTCTTTCCCACTACTTACATTTCTAACAAAAGTAATTAATTGCCAAACCCCATTTACATTGGCTTGCTGTTGTCGTACTGAATTACCATTTCTTGAAGCAGGAAATTCGAAACCGTCCATTCCATAAAATCCATTTGTAAGATTATATTGAATGCCCCAACCTGATCCAGTTACACAATTATCATATCTTATTAAATTACCTTTATGATTGTTTGATGAATTAAACCAACACGATACAGTAAAAGAAGATGTTCCAAATGCTGCAATCGATGAATTAGCTATATTTATATAATTTGAGACTCCATTAAATACATAAGCACTATTAGCATTTCCAAATCTGTCTTGATTTAATGTAGCTCCATTTACAGTTCCATTATTGTTATTTCCACTTATATCATTGGCGTTTCCTTCAAATGGCCAATAGCCAATTAATCCATTTGTTGGAACGTATGATGGTACTTGAGCATTTATTGTTAGGGATGCAAATCCTATTAAAAGTAATATTTTTTTCATAATGTTTAGATTTAAATACAAATGAATAACTAAATCAAGTTTTAAAAAAGTGCAACTTAGTTCAACTTTATTTCAAAGGTCGGAAGTGTAGTAAGCCGTTGGCTTCAAAATAAGGAAGGGCATTTTTTATCGATTTTTCAAAAAGCTTTTCGGGTAGCGAGGCATACTCGTTTTTGAAAATATCTTTCAGTAGCATGTGGTATTTGTAATCTACTTTTGAATGACAAAAAACCTCTGCTATAGCTTGAAAGATAATTTTTTTATAGATTGCATCAGGTTTAGAATAGTTGATTCTGGCATAGTCCAATAGTTCTATAACGTAGTCTTCAATGCTAGTTTTATCGTTGCCTGTTAATTCTAAAAACCAAAGCTTGTAGGCTTTAAATCGGATTCTAGGAAAAATAAAAAGGGCTTCTATTTCGTTATTTTCAAAAGGATTAGAAACGTATATTTTTTTTCCCACAGCTATCGCTTTGTCTAATGCTCCCTGAAGATAATAGTAGCGAAATAAAACAGATTGAGAAAATATAAAATCTTGCAAATCGTCTAGGGTAAAACTGGGTTTCAATTCGTTGAGATATAAACTATAAGCATAATCGGAGTCCTTTATTCTAAAAGTGGGATCAAAAAGATATTCTAATACATAGTGCTTAACAAAATCATTTTTGATGAAGGTAGTAAAGAAACGTTTTTGGTTTTTGACTTTTTGCAAACTGTCAAAAACATCAAGTCCTGCTCTAAATTGGTACTCATAGCTTTTATCCGAAAGGCTTTCAAAATAGGCCTGTAATGGTTTGTCGGCTTCTAGCGCAATACATTGATAAAGCAATCCATTTTCACTAATTGCTTGCTTGTTAATAATGGTTAGGCTTTCTGGGGATACGTTTTCTATTGCTTCTCTGAAATTTTCCCAAGTGGGATATCCAATATAATTGACCAGGATGTTTAAAGTATTTTTGTAGGGAACAATTCCTGAATAATTTACAAATAATCTATACAAAGTAGTTTCAGAAACACTACCAAAACCTTCTAAAAATAAAACTTCGCTTAACTTTTTGCAATCAGGTTTGCTATTGATAGGAAAGCGCAATTTTACCTGTATTTGGCTTTTAAGTTCCAATAGACTAAAAGATTTTAAGGTGAAATGATGATTTCTCATTTATGTTTTTTAAACTTAATTATAAAAGTTGAAAACAAATATAGCTATTTTTTAATTTGTAAGAACTTACATTGATGTAAGAATGAATTGAAATAAAAATCTAAATAAGTGTTAAGCAGAATTGAATGATATTAATTGATGTTATGATGAGTTTGGTTAGAAAGCAACTAATTATTGAACAGTTTTTTTTATCTCTTTTCCAACTCCAAATCATAATTAGCATTCGCTTTCTGAATAAGCTGGTAAGAAACAAAGAATCCTAAAATAAACAACAGCAACAATCCAATGAATAAGACGTAATTTGCTATTAAGAAATTACAAAAGAGAAAGTAGAGTAAAAGCCCATTTCCGGTTTGAAGCAACCATGCTAAAAGCCGTAGTTTAGAAAAAGTTTTTCCACTATTGTTAAATGGTTTCCAAAATCCGCCCGGTTTTATGGTTGCGGCAAAGGTATTCAATGTTTTGGTTGCTGTTGGTGCGGTTGAGAAAGTAACCAATAACCAAGTTAGGCAAACAGCAATCGTTAAAATGACAATTTTAATGGGATAATAGTCGATTTTATAAGTATGTTCTATAGTGTTTATAAAATGTTTTACAGCTGTATTATTCTCAAACAAAGCATCCAAAATAGGAGGGTAGACCAACGCTGCAACCATAGCCGATAACTGTGACCAAGCGTTAATGCGCCACCAATACCATCGAAGCATAAAAACAGGACCAACACCAGCCGTGATGGCAAATAAATATTTAGTGATACCCACTAAACTTTCTGCATAAATGGAAATACCACCAGCAACTA
>CALPIE020000210.1 GCA_943323545.2 Bifidobacterium breve
AAAAAAGGATATTTAGGGAACGATTTATCAGGAACTGGAATCGGACTCTTATTTGACTACATCACTATTCATGAAAGTTCGCATGAATGGTTCGGTAATAGCATCACCTCTAAAGATATTGCCGATATGTGGATTCACGAAGGGTTTGGACAATATGCTGAAGCTGTTTTTATTGAATGCCAATATGGATATGAAAAAGCAAAACAATACCTATTTGGTTTACAGAATGGTGTTAACAATGATAAACCTTTAATTGGTCAATATGGTTTAAATAACATGGGTTCTTACGATATGTATCCTAAAGGCGCTTTGCTATTAAATACCATTCGAAATGTAATAAATAATGATACCCTTTGGTGGCAAATATTATTGAAATATTCCGAAACATTCCGCCATAAAATTATTGATACTGAAATTGTAATTTCTTTTTTCAATAAAGAAAGTAAAATAGACCTTACTCCTATTTTTAATCAATATTTAAGGTATAAAAACATTCCGGAATTAGAATTAAAAAGAAATTCCAAAAAACTAGAGTACCGTTGGAAAACAGATGTAGCCAATTTTAATATGCCGGTTGACATTAAAGTCAATGGTAAAGAAATTCGAATTAAACCAACTAACACATGGAAAAAATCAAATATAAAAATTAGCAACAACACTTCTATCAAAGTTTTAACCGACGAATTTTACATCAATGTTAATTAAATAGTTCACAAAAAAACAAGTTTTAGTTCTGTATTATTCTAATAAACACTACATTAGTGTTTAATTTAAACATTGTAATTATGGAAACTTCAGTTAAAAGTTTGAATAAATGGGCAAATGCTCATACGAGTTATTGGTTGGATGCGCTAAGAATTGCTTTTGGTGCATTTTTAATTTATAAAGGTGCTTCTTTCATCACTAATACTGGCGAATTTAATGGCTTGATGTCAACTACAGATGATTTTACTGGTGGTATGATTTCCTTTCACTACATAGCAATGGCTCACATTATGGGGGGAATCATGATCATTTTCGGATTGATTACTCGTTGGGCAATTATTGCGCAATTACCTATTTTATTAGGAGCTGTAGCTATAAATTTTATTGGCGAAATGCATACAAACAATTTAATGCTTGCCTCTTTAACATTACTCGTAAGTGTTTTCTTTTTGTTTTTTGGAAGCGGAAAACATTCTGCCGATTATCTTTTCAAAATGCAGAAATAAGATTCTAATTATTTAAAGTTTCTTTTCTTAATATTTTACTAGTAATTGTATCTTTAAATTTAGGTACAAATACAATTTCTTTTGGTTTTTCATACTTGTCCAAAACATCAAAAATAGCTGGATCTATTTCTTGCTTTTCTCCTTCAATAACTAGAATTAATTTTTCACCTAAATCTTTATCTGGTTTACCAATAACATAAAATCGGTTTTCAATTTTAGTTGACAATTTTTCTTCAATTTGTTCTGGAATTAATTTTATCCCTCCACTATTTATTACGTTATCATATCGACCAAGAAAAATAAATTGATTTTCATTTATTAATTCAACAATATCATTTGTTTGTATGACTTCATTTGAAATTCTTGGCGCATGAATTACCATGCAATTTCTGTCATCATAAGAAATAGTCACATTGGGTAAAACGGTAAATGCATTCTCGCCTGCCCTTTTAGCAGCAATATGAGTAATAGTTTCTGTCATACCGTAAGTTTCATAAACTATTGTATCTAATTTTGACAATGCTGTTTCTAAAGTTTTGTGCATTTTAGCACCGCCAACTATCAATTTTTTTACCAGTTTTAATTGTTTTAAGGAATGTTGTGCTTGAATGGGAACCATGGCTACAAAATCATAAACCGTCTCATTGTTTTCTAATGGCTGTAAACTCGGGGCTACAAAATCTAAATCCAAACCTAATATCATAGCTCGAACCAACATCATTTTACCTGCTACATACTTTACAGGTAAACAATGTAACGCTTTATTTCCTGGTTGTAAATCAAAGAAATCGCCAGTAGCTAATGCCGAATTTACCATTGCTTCTTTATCAATTCGAATGAGTTTAGGCGTGCCAGTAGTTCCTGAAGATTGGACTTCTAAATATGGTTTAGAATCAAACCAATCTAATAAAAAATTACCGACTGGTTTTTCAAACTCTTCTCCCTCTTTTATAAAACTATAAGCAACACGGCATAAATCTTCACGGTTTAAATGAAAACCATTTAATTTAAATTGGTTATGGACATTTTCATAAGTTGGATTATTCATTGTTATCTCCTATTTGATTTAGTAAACTATCTTCTAATTTGTTATTTAATTTTCCCGTTAATTTTTCTTTCCAATTCTGCCAGTTGTATTTTTTACTAAAAATAAATAAAAGTAATGGAAAAACTATAAAAATAGGTAAAATTATATCAAATCCAGCAGACGGATTGGAAACATCTTTAAATATCGAATGAGTTTGGAAAGCCGACCAATCGGAAGTAATTAATAATGCTCCAATTAAATTATTAGCTGCATGAAAACCTAAAGCTAATTCTAATCCTTCATCCATTAGAGTTATTATTCCGAGAAAAAAACCAGTTCCGATGTAATAAATTAAAATGATATAACCCATCTTCTCTACTTCGGGATTGGCAATATGCATCAATCCAAATAAAACAGATGTAGTAATAAATGGAATCATTCTACTTTTTGTAACTACACCAAGTCCTTGCATAATATAACCTCTAAATAAATACTCCTCAAAACTAGTTTGAAGCGGAATTAATACCACAGCTAAAACTAAAAAAATCAAAAAAGGTTGTAATTGAAAATTGATAACAAAATCTTCAGGTTTTAAATAATAAGCAATTAAAGTAGATCCAATAGTAAATAATGCCCACAAACTGAATGAAAAAAACACCCGCTTCCAATCTACTTTGTCTCTAGAAGTAGTTAAACTCCTTATACTTTGCTGATGAACAAATTTTACCCAAAAAAGCACTAATAAACAAGCAAAAGACAAAGGAGCAACTAATAATACAAAAGCTGTATTTACTCCTAGTTTCTCGATAATATCATGAATCACTTTCTCTGAATCTATGTCTTTTGTTGAAAAATAATTAAATACAATCAGCAATAAAAACACAATTGGAATTGGTAAGTATAATAACGGATTAAATTTTTTAGTATTGATTTGTTCTATAAACATTTTAAAATATTTTTTTTGTAATACAAACTGTACATTTGTTTCGACTAAAATAAG
>CALPIE020000211.1 GCA_943323545.2 Bifidobacterium breve
TCCATATCCATATCCATAATTATAAGAATAGCGATATCCATATCCATTATTTTGTCCGACATTATTTAATATAATAGCCATATTCTTTTTAGAATTTTGATTTTTAATACTATAAATAAATTTCAATAATTTCTTCTCAGTAAAATTAGCCCGAATAATATAAAGTACTAAATCGGCAAGGTGTGTAATTAATGTCGTATCTGTAACTAGAAGTGTTGGAGCTGTATCAACAATAACATAGTCGTATTCTTTTTTTAATTCATTCAAAAGTAATTCAAAACGACCATTTGATAGTAATTCTGCTGGGTTTGGTGGAATAGTTCCCGAAAGTATGACATCAAAATCTAAATTAGATTCTAAATTTGGGCAAGGCATTTTGATGTCTTCTATTTGCAATGAAGTGTCGTACAAATAATTTGAAACCCCTTTTAAGTTTGACAATCTATCAATTTTTAAATAACTATGTAATTGTGGATTTCTCAAATCGGCTCCAACAATAATTATTTTTTTTGATAATGTAGAAAGGGTTATAGCTAAATTTAATGACACAAATGTTTTTCCTTCCGATTTTATGGTTGAGGTAACATATATAACTGCACCTTGACTAGTCGTGATTGGAATAATAAAATTAAGATTGGTTCTAAGAATTCGGAACGATTCGGATAGTATAGAACGGTCAAAAGTACGAATGGTTTTTTGTTCAGCTTCTATAAAAGGTATTTCAGCAATTACAGGAATTGCAGGAATTTGAGCTTCAATTTCTTCTTTATTCTGTATTTTATTATTGGATAAATAATACAAATAGATAATCCCGATAGGCAACAATAATCCGATAAAGAATATTGTTGTAAAAATAGTTTTTCTATTGGGCTCTACAGGTAGTGATGAATAAATTGCATAATCGACCACTTTAATAGAAGGATTAGTAATTGCCAAATTAACAGCCGCTTCTTCTCTTTTCTGCAATAATAAAATATATAAAGTTTCTTTTATGGATTGTTGTCTTTCGATAGAACGCATTGTTTTTTCATTGGAAGGAGCTTGGCTGTATTTAGATTGTTCAATTGAACTTATTCTGCCTAACTCATTTTTGTTGATTTGCAATGCATTTTGATATCCAACTATTGAGGCTTTGATATTATTTTTTATTTGTAAAGCTTGACTAGTAGCTTGTTTAATAATTGGATTCGATTCGCCACCACCTGACGAAATTAGTTTATTTCGTTTTAGAATTATTTCGTTATAATTGGCAACCAAACCATTTACTTCGTTGTTCTCAATACCTATATTTGATGGAAGCAATTCTAATCCTTTCTCTTTATTTAATGATGCCAACATGAGTTTGGATAACGCAATTTGAGTTGTAGCATTTTCAACTTTTAATTGTGACTCATAATTGTTTTTCATTAACTGAGAGGCATCAGCTTCAACGTAACTTAACCCTTTTGTTTTTTTAAAGTTGGCTTTTGTACTTTCAATAGAATCTAATTCATTAAACAAATACTTAAATCGATCATCTACAAAATCGATTGTCTTTTTAAAAACAAGTTGTCTGTCTTCTATGCCATCTCGATCAAAACAAGATATTAATGTATTTACAATATCATTAATTTTATTTACGTTTTTGCCTCTTAAAGTTATTTTTAAAATATTACTTTGACTTCCAACATTGTCAATAGTAATGTTTCTGGCAAGTTCTTGAGAAATGCTTTCTTTTTCTTTTAGAACAATTAAATACTTGTTACCACTATTCTTTTTAAGAAACTCTTTATTTTTAAGTTCTAATTTAAACGGAATCTCTGTATCAAAATTGGTTAGTCCAAATGTATACTCTTTAGGATTATCTTCTAATTGATAACCATTTTCAGTAATTTCAATTTGAAAAGAAGTTGATTTATTTTTTAAAGCATCACTCTCTATACTCCAAAAAACGTTAAACGGGGCATTTTTCCAAAATTCAATTGACTTTATTTTTCCAACACCATAAATTTCTGTAGTTAAATTTAGACTGTCTACAACACTACCTATTATTCTTGCCGATTTTATAATCTCAATTTCGTTTTCTAGATTTGGTTTGGTTGTTCCAAAAAGCGAAATGCCTTCACTTGGCAATTTGAAAGCAGAATTAGAATGATCTAAAATTTGAATTTTAGCAGATGTTTGATAAATATTACTTGCATATCGCAAATAAAAATAACCTCCTATAGAAAAAAATACTACTGATAAAACTATCCATTTCCAATACAATAAATATTTAAAAATTTCATCTTTAAAATTAATTTGTATTTCTTTACTTTCCATTGTTCTAAATTATTTTGACAAAACTAAGATGGTTAAAACCGTTGATAATCCTACGGAAACTACCGACATAAAGGTTCCAAGACTACCAATATATCCAGCTGATTTTACTTTTGCCCCATTCGGATTAACATATATTACATCATTAGGTTTTATATAATAGTAAGGTGAATCAAACCATTTTTTTGAAGTTAAATCTATGGTTGCATACGTTTTTACATTATTTTCTTCTCGAATTATTAGAACGTTAGCTCTTTTACCGGAAATGGTTAAATCACCTGCATATCCTAATGCTTGAAGTAGGCTAATATTTTCCTCACTAAAGTTATAAGTCCCTGGTTTATTCACTTCGCCAAGAATAGAAAATTTTGCATTCAATAATCTAACAGTAACAATTGGATCAGATAAATGATTTTCATCTTTTAGTTTTTTCACTAAAAAATTTTCGAGGTCAATTAATGTTAAATCTTTGGCTTTTATTTTCCCTAACAAAGGCATTGTTATACTACCTTCAGTATTTACAAGATATCCTAGTGTCGTTGTAGTAGTTTGATTCTGATTATAAATGGATGCTAATTCTGGAGAACTTGAAGAAATTATAATACTTAATATATCGTTGACCTGAATTTTACTTGCCGAAAAAACAACCTTATCTTGTTCGTTTGTATTAATATCATTAAAATATAAAATATCCTTTTTTGATGAACAAGAACTTAAAAATACCATCATTAAAAACAGGCAAAATAAATTATTTTTTTTCACTATCATATCATTTGTTTTGGATACTTTTTTTTCTATCTCTTTACAAAACTATGATTCTTAATTGTAAATAACAACCTTTTCATCTTCGTATAACTAAATAATAGCCTTACATTAAATTAATGTTATATTAATGTTTTTTTAAGTCGATTTTAGTGCGAA
>CALPIE020000212.1 GCA_943323545.2 Bifidobacterium breve
ACCGCTTATAATTTAATTTCTCAAGTTAAATCGGAAAAGTATTTAAATCAAAAAGCAAATTATTATAAAATTGGTTATATAGTATCCGGAATAGCACTTCTCTTTATAGCATCCTTGGGTTTTTTATGGTGGCAAATTTTTCAAAAAAAGAAGCGATTGAATGAAATTATTAATTATTTAAATGTTACCAGAAATAACTTTATTAATAAAATTTCAGTAAAAACAGAAGAATCAAAGAAGATAAATATTCCAAAAGAAACCGAAGAATTATTATTAAAAAAATTAGAAAAATTTGAAAATTCAACCCGATTTACAAATAAAGATATTTCGCTTTCTGTTTTATCTGGACAATTAGATACCAATACAAAATACCTTTCGGAAGTAATAAATTCTAATTATCATATGAATTTTAATACCTATATAAATAAATTGCGGATTAATTATATAGTAGAAAAGCTCAAGAAAGATTCGAATTTTATGAATTATAAAATAAGTTATTTAGCTGAAAACTGTGGGTTTTCATCACATAGTAGTTTTGCTACTGTTTTTAAATCGATTACTGAAATTTCTCCTGTTACTTTTATTGAATTGTTACGAAATGAGAAAAAAAATTCGCAAGCTGATGATTTATAATCAACTAAAATCAAACTTTATCTTTCATCTACTTCTGATTGTAACCTTACATTCGGCAACTCCTTTATTTTCTCAAAATAAAAAACAAACCGATAGCCTTATCCGAGTTACATCACTTGAAATATATAAAAATCCAGATAAAGCCATCCGTATAGGAAATCAAATTGTAAAAAATGCTATTAAAAATAAAGATATAGATTTTACTATTAAAGGGTATAAATTGATTTCAGATGCTTATTCTTCTAAGAGAAATTACGAAAAATCACTAGAGTATGTTATCAGAGCCAATGAGTTACTAAAGTTTTCAAAAAATGATTTACTCAAGATTATCATTGCCAATAAAACAGGTATTCAATACCACCAACTTAAAATTTACGATAAATCAATTCAATATTTAGATCAGGCAGAGCAGTTGATCTTAAATTATCCTATAAAAGATTCTATTCATGGTCAATTAGGTAAAAATTATGTTGTAAGAGGATTTATTTACAAAGAAAAACTAAATTGTGAAATTGCCATTTTCTTTTTCGATAAAGGAATCGCTGAAATGTTGAAAGTTAATAATGATTACAGTAACAATCCTGTTTTGAGTATTGCCAAATACAATAAAGGAAATTGTTATTTATTGATGTCAAATATTAAATTGGCAAACATTAATTTTAAAGAAGCAATTGATCTTGCCAAAATAATAAACGCAAAAACTTTGCAAGGATTTGGAATGAAAGGAATGGCAAAAGTACAAACATTAGAAGGTGATTACGCAGCTGCTATAACTACTTTAAAAGAGGCAGAATTAATTTCTGCCGATGTGAATGACTTAATTTTAGACCAAGAAATATACAATGGACTATCCGAAAATTATTTAGCTGTTAATGATTGGAATAACTATAAAGTGTATCATGATAAATATTTAGTCACTCAAAATTTAATTAAGCAAAGTGAACGTAAATCGATTAGTGTAACTTTAAGTGAAAAAGAAAAAGAATTGGATGCCAATTTAAAAAGTGAAAAGCCTAAATTTTATTTTACAATTGGAATTATTTTGATTATTTCGATGGGTTTCTTACTGCTATTTTTGTATATTAACAAGAAAGCAAAACTAGAAATTCATGAACTTAATACTAAAATACATCTTTTACAAAATGAAAAATAAATAATAAGAAACACTTCCTTTTTTTATTTTAAATCATTGATAATAAGTAATTTAAAAACAAACCATTTCTTTTAAAATTCAGTAAAATTAAAATCTAATAGTTTTATAGTATTTATTATATAATATATATTCACATCGAAAATTAATTATTACTAAATACTAAAAATTATGTTTAACAATTACTCTTTTAAAAGTTCTTTGTGGCATGTTTCGTTTATTAGCGAAAAGCACATTGAGCAAAAAACAAAATCAAATAGTTTTACTATTATGGTTTTGATGTTGTTGTTTGCTGTAACAGGCTTACAAGCACAAACCCAAAGAATTCCAGCCGGAGATGGTAACTTCTCTAACGGATCAACTTTCGCAGCCAATGGTTGGACAGTTGCCAATCAGGGTGTGAGTCCTGTGAAATGGGCAGTTGGAACTGCTGCTTCTGGTACATCATCAGTTGGCTCAGTAACATCTGGTTCGACAGCAGTAACCTTAACAGCTGCTAATGCTAACATAGCTGTAGGTCAAATAGTGTATGGTTCAGGTATTCCTGTTAACACATTTGTATCTGCTATTGCTGGAACGGCTTTAACATTAACACAACCTGCCACTATCTCAACGGCTAGTGCTACACTAGGTTTTGGTATGTTTTCAGGAGGTATTAGTGTTGGAATAGCTCAATTGACTACAGCGTCTATTGCATCAGGTTCCTATACAATTACGCTTGCTACAAATCCCAACCCAAATATTTCTGTGGGTATGGCAATAGCTCCGATTGCTGGTATTATTGCTTCCAATACCTATGTTGCAAGTATTAATGGAACAGCATTGGGATTGTCTCAAGCAACAATTGGTGCAGCAGCTAGTGCACAAACATTAACATTTTCGGCAACTTCATCAGCAATTTCAGGTAATGCAGCTTATGTTTCAAACGACAATGGTACAACCAACTCTTATGCTGGATATCCTACTAATAGAACGGTTTATTTCTACAGAGATATTACCACAATTCCTTCTAGTGAAACAGCAATGACGTTAACGTTTGATGTAAAATCGGCTCCTGCTACTGGTGGTGGATGGCAAGTATTTGTTGCTCCAACTTCTCAAACAGTAACAGGTACAGATACTCAAGTGACTTTACCTTTTACTTACCCGACAGGTACAAATCCTATTTGGGCAGGTGCAACGTTGATTTCTTTTAACTCTAATCCACAAGTAGCAACTACAAGAACTACGGCTTATATTCCTAAATCTTTTGCAGGAACTTCTTTCCGATTGATTTTTGTTTGGACTAACAGTACTACCGCAGGAACACTTCCTCCGGCTGCTATCGATAATATCTCACTAACTTCTAGATTACCTGAAGAAATTACTTGTGCGCAATCTGGTCTTTGGTCTCAGCCAGGAACTTGGGATGGTGGAAAAGTTCCAACATTAGC
>CALPIE020000213.1 GCA_943323545.2 Bifidobacterium breve
CTGTAGCTTCATTTTTTTTATTAAAAGCAATAACATCTTGTAATGATTTTACTTTAGCGTTAGCAGAAGATAAATACTTGTTTACACCATATTTAAATTCAAATTTCATAAGTTCAAATTCTGCATTACCATTCGCATTTATTTCATCTAAGTATTCTATTTCAACTATTTCAGCCCCTTTTTGTTTCATTATATTTTTTGTTTCCTCTAGTAAATCGTTTAGTAAAGGATTGGAATATTTCTTTTTTTCAATACCAATTCTTTTTCCTTTTAAACCATCTTTTGTTAAATATTGAGTATATTTTCCAGTTGATTTATTCATGCTTTCTTTGGTTACACTATCTGTAATATCAAAACCTATCATAGCGTCTAAAAGAATTGTAGCATCTTTAACAGTTCTAGCCATTGGTCCAGCCGTATCTTGTGTATGTGAAATCGGAATAATACCTGAACGGCTTACCAATCCCACTGTAGGTTTTATACCCACAATTCCATTTACAGATGCCGGGCATACAATTGATCCATCAGTTTCTGTTCCAATGGCAATTGCACAAAAATTAGCAGCAACAGCTACGCCAGATCCTGCACTTGAACCACAAGGCGAATGATCTAATATATAAGGGTTTTTAGTTTGTCCTCCTCGACTACTCCAGCCAGAGCTCGAAGAAGAAGACCGAAAGTTAGCCCACTCACTTAGATTTGTTTTGCCTAACAAAACTGCTCCAGCTTCACGTATTTTTTTTACAATAAAAGCATCTTTTGCAGCAATATTTCCAACTAATGCTAAAGAACCTGCTGTAGTCATCATTTTATCTGCAGAGTCAATATTGTCTTTTATTAATATTGGAATTCCATGTAATGCACCTCTAATTTTACCTTCATTCCATTCTTTATCCATTGCTTTGGCAATATTTAGAGCATCAGGATTTAGTTCAATTATGGCATTTAAATTTGGACCTTTTTTGTCTAAAGCTTCAATTCTGTCTAAATAAAGTTTAGTTATCTGCTCTGAAGTATACTTACCAGAAGCCATTTTTTCTTGCAATTCACTGATGGTAATTTCATTCAATTCAAAATCATCATCTAATTTTGATTCATTGGATTCAGATTTATTTTCTGAAGATTTTGTAGTACAAGAGGAAGCTAAAAAAGCAGATATTCCTATTGAAGCTAAAGTAGTATTTGTAATAAAACTTCGTCTTTTCATGGTTTTGTTATAAAAATTAATTTATGAAATTACAATAAAATAATATAGAAAAGTAATTCTATTTGATAAAAGTAGACTTACTCTAACAGAAGTTGCATAATTACCGAATGCAACCATCGATCAAATTTAAATCCAGATTCTTTAATAATTCCGACAGTTTTAAATCCGAATTTCTCATGAAAGCCAATACTACTTTCATTTTCAGCATCGATAACGGCAATCATAGTGTGAAGCTTTTGCGCTTTAGCCAAATCTATTAAGTTTTGCATGATTTTTTTTCCAACACCTTTCCCAACATATTCAGGAGTTGCATAAACAGAATGTTCTACGGTAAATTTATAGGCTTCGCGAAAGCGAAATTCACTATAATAACCAAAACCAACAACTGTATCTGCAATTGTTGCCACGATAATTGGAAATCCTTTACTTAATTTATCATCAAAAATTGCGATTTGATTGGCTAATGTTCTTGGTTGATAATCGTATAATGCAGTAGAATTTAGAATATTATAGTTGATAATGTCTAAAATAGCTTGCGTATCTTCAACGATATAAGGTCTGATTTCGATTTCCATACTTCAAAAATAATGTTTCTACATCGTTTAAAAAAATCTTAAAAGCAGAATTATTACTTTTCAACTTTGTAACTTTGTAATGGATTTTTTAGGTATAAACTCCTAAACTTTTAACTCCTAAATTTAAAGAATGATTTACCCAAAAATTCCTTTAGCACAATCAATTATAGAAATTTTTCGTGTAAAAGGAATCCAACATATTATAATTTCTCCAGGTTCAAGAAATGCTCCTTTAACAATCGGATTTACTAATAATTCGAATTTTACTTGTTACAGTATAGCTGACGAACGTTGTGCTGCTTTTTTTGCATTGGGAATGGCACAACAATTACAAAAACCAGTGGCAGTTGTTTGTACTTCTGGTTCAGCATTATTGAATTATTATCCCGCTTTTGCGGAAGCTTTTTACAGTCAGATTCCGCTTGTAGTTGTTTCTGCTGATCGTCCAAAAAGTAAAATTGATATAGGCGACGGCCAAACTATTCGACAGTCAAATGTCTTTGAAAACCATTCGCTTTTTAATGCCAATTTAGACGAAAAAGCTTCAGCTGAAAACGATTTTCTTATTAATGAAGCTATCAATACAGCTATTTTAAAATCAGGTCCAGTTCATATCAACGCTCCTTTTGAAGAGCCTTTGTATGAAACTGTTGAGTCACTTTTGGTTGATCCAAAAATAAGTACTTCTTTAACTCAAGATTTTATTTTAGAAGAAGCTTTATCGAGTTATGCTAATGATTGGAATCAATCCAAAAAGAAACTGATTTTAATCGGAAACAATTATCCAAATACAATTGATCAGGCTATTTTAAATCGACTAGCAAATGATGCTTCGGTTGTGGTGATGACTGAAACAACATCCAATTTGCATCATGAAAACTTCATTACCAATATCGATACTATAATTACACCTTTTACTCAAGATGATTTTCTTGATTTTCAACCCGATATTTTAATCACTTTTGGAGGAATGATTGTTTCAAAAAGAATCAAATCGTTTTTACGAAAATACCAACCACAACAGCATTGGCATATTGATGAATTGCGAGCGTATGATACGTTTGGTTGTTTGACAAAACATTTTGAAGTGTCACCGAATGTGTTTTTTAATTCGTTTTTTAGTTTAACCAATACAATAGAAAGCAATTACAATAAGAAGCTTCACGAATTAAAATCGCATCGTGCTATAAAGCACAAAGAATATTTGGATAAAATTTCGTTTTCTGATTTAAAAGTATTCGAAAAAGTGTTGCAAAGTATACCCGAAAAGACCCAATTACAAATAAGTAACAGTTCGGCTATTCGTTATGCACAATTGTTTCCAATTAAAAATTCAATTGCTGTTTTTTGTAATCGAGGTACCAGCGGAATTGATGGCAGTACTTCAACAGCAATAGGC
>CALPIE020000214.1 GCA_943323545.2 Bifidobacterium breve
GAAATGATTAAGTTTTCCGTTGGGAAACCCCAATCAATATTGATGGTTTGATCATTATAACTGATTCCTCCTTCTGATTCTTTGTTATAAAAATTATCACATTTGTAGAAAAATGTCGCAGTATCACTCAACACTAAAAAACCATGTGCAAATCCTCTTGGAACGAAAAATTGCCGCTGATTTTCTCCCGATAAAAGTACGGCTTCATAGTGTCCAAATGTTGGTGAATTGGGTCTGATATCAACCGCAACGTCTAGAACTTCTCCTTGTAAAACCTGCACTAATTTAGCCTGAGCATGTTCTCCGGTTTGATAGTGTAATCCGCGCAAAACTCCTTTAGATGAATACGATTGGTTGTCTTGTACAAAATGAACTTGTTGGTTCACTCCTTTTTGAAACGTGTTTTCATTAAAACTTTCCATAAAATAACCCCTTTCGTCGAGGATTATTTTTGGTTCAATAATAAAACAGCCTTCAAGTTTTGTTGGAATAAAATTCATTTTCAATTTCAATTTCAAAAATCAATTTCAAAAAATAGATAATTGATGTTTTTTAGTTTTATATTTTTATGATTCTTGTAATAAACTCATTAGATGAACTCCATAACCACTTTTTAAAAGCGGTTGGGCTAATGTTTCTAACTGATGAGCATCTATGAAGCCCATTCTGTAGGCAGCTTCTTCGATGGCTCCAATTTTTAATCCTTGGCGTTCTTCTATAACCTGAACAAATTGTCCAGCCTGCATCAACGATTGAAAGGTTCCTGTATCCAGCCACGCTGTTCCTCTGTCGAGTATACTTACTTTGAGTTTGTCTCTTTTTAAATATTCCTTATTAACATCAGTAATTTCAAGTTCACCTCGATGGCTTGGTTTAATATTGGCAGCAATCTCTACCACATCATTGTCGTAAAAATAAATGCCTGGAACAGCAAAGTTTGATTTAGGATGTTCTGGTTTTTCTTCAATCGAAAGTACTTTCCCTGCTTTATCAAAATCTACTACACCATATCGCTCCGGGTCGTTTACGTGATAGGCATAAATTATTCCGCCATCAGGATTATTATTGGCTAATAACAAATCCGAAAGACCTGTTCCATAAAAAATATTATCCCCTAGAACTAAGGCAACTTTATCATTACCTATAAATTCTTTTCCAATGATAAATGCTTCTGCAAGACCATTTGGATTATCCTGAACTGCATATTCAAATCGACAGCCTAAACTTTTACCATCGCCTAACAATTGTCTGAACAATGGTAAATCATGTGGGGTTGATATAATTAAAATTTCATTAATCCCCGACCACATTAAAGTAGATAGCGGATAATAAATCATTGGCTTATCATAAATTGGCATTAACTGTTTACTAACTGCTAAAGTCAATGGATGCAATCTTGTTCCTGATCCTCCCGCTAGAATAATTCCTTTCATAAATTAACTTTTTATTTTTACCATTTCTCTTCTGTAAAAAGAGTTTAAAAACCTAACTAAAACGAATATGAAAATAAAGAATATTGGCAATATGATCTTTAATTTTCCGTTAACGGAGTCTTTATTTTTTTTGTTTAATGTACAACTGTTTTCTTTTATGATTTTATCTAAATTTATTAAATCTAAACGACGCATTCCTTTTTCATACACTAAATTATTTTTTGTTTTCAACATGTCACCCAACTGATAATTTTCATTATAATAAACCAATTTATCGCTTTTATAAGACCCTGTTGATGTTTTCGAAAAAGTATTTAAAATAGTATTTATTTGAGAGATGATTGAGTCGTTTTCAACAATTTTATTTTTAACGTTATCAATAAATTGTTTTTGAATGACTGTATAATATTCTGAATTATTCAAATATTTTAAAAGAGGATTTATAGTTTTTTCTCGAGTAGTCTCTCCAATAATAACAAAATTAATTAAATGATATGGATAATTTTTAGTTATGATTGACTCGTTAATAATCTTTTTGATATCTCCATCTTCAGCCATTAATTTTAATAACTCAAAATTATAATCTTGATCTTTGTCTTGATCTTTGTCTTGATCTTTGTCATTGTCAGTGTCTTGAATAAATTTAAAAACATCTATGATCGGTTTAACCTCAATTTTAATGATTTTTTGTGTGTCTTCTAAACCTATTACATTTTTTAAAAAATCAGTGTCTTTGTCTTCAATTTTCGAATTTATCAATTTTATTTTTTCATATAAATAATCTGTTGAACCAAAATTTGGACAAACTATTATTTTATTTTCATATTCTTTTGATGTTTCATCAACATAAATTCCAAATCCAAATCCTAATACAATTAAAATTCCAACCCAGACAATATTTCTTTTAAAGAATAAAAATCTTCGAAAAATTGCAGTAGGAATTTTTTCGAAAAAAACACCGATTTTCTTATAAATCTGTGACAAATCAATTTCTTGGTTGTCATTGTTTTGAGATGTTGAGCTCATAAAAAATAATTATTTTAAGTTAAAAATTTGTTCTAATATTTTGATTGTAATTAAATAAGTTGGCTTCACGCCTGTTGTTCCTAAGCCTCCTGACGCTAATGTGCTTCCGGTTTCCAAAGGATTATCCGAAGCATAATAGGCATATCTTACTTTCACATCTTGTGGAATACTTTTTCTGATTTTTGATGCCGATTGAATGGCTTTCTGATAATAAGCACCTTCCATTTCAAGTCCGATAACTTCCCAGGTTGACTCGTGGAAAAACTTCAACAAATCCTTATTTTGAAGTGATGTTCCCAAAACCGTAACCATTGGTCCTGAAAAAACTGGAATTCCATTTCCTTCAAACATTTCAGCAGTCAATTCATTTTCAAAAGGATAATTATCGGCTGTTCCTTCATTGATATGGGCAGAAGGAATCATAATGTCGCCTTTTCCTCCTTCCAGAATTCCTGCTTTACCCATTATCGAAACGGATTCTACATTCATGAAAGTTATTTTTTTGCCTTCTTTGTATGGTTTTAATAATTCATCAATAGTTTCAAATGCCTGTTCGCCGAAAGCATAATCCATTACAATTAATACCGGACTTTCGTTACCAACTTTTGCTTTTGGAAAACTGGTTTTTGCCCAATCTATTTTGGCTGTATCAAATAGCTGAACATCAATGTTGGTTCCCGATGCATCATCCGGAAGCGATATCATTCCTTGC
>CALPIE020000215.1 GCA_943323545.2 Bifidobacterium breve
GTTGCCATCTAATACAAATGTAATTTTTGGTGCCGTTGAGTCAGTTGCTCCAAACCTTGGCAAATTGATAAAAACAACAAATGGCGGATTAAATTGGACTACTAAAAATTTTATTTTTGATGATGATGTTCAAGCCGTTGGTTTTTTAACTGAAAATCATGGTTGGATGGGCGGACATGATACTGGCTTTTATGAAACTTTTGATGGAGGAGATACTTGGACAAACACTAATGTTGGAAGTAATTTAAATAGAATTTTCTTTGTAAATGATAATGTAGCTTATGCATGCGGAACAACCGTTTACAAAATGACAAACACTTTTAACACTAATGAATATCAAGAGTATGCAAGAATACCATTAAATGTAAGGGTTTCTCCAAATCCAATAAAAGACAAATTAAACTTAGAAATTGATTTTAGGGGAACCGACCATTTGGTTCTCGAATTGTATTCGGTAGATGGTAAATTAATTAACCAACTTAAATTAGATTTAATCGAAACTGCCGGTACCAAAAGATATACATTTGATTTCCCTTATGAAAGCGGAATTTACATACTTAATTTGCATACAAATACGGGAAGACAATCGGTTAAAATATCAAAATAAGATTTATAAAATCCCCAGAATTAGTAACACGGCATATATAAAAAGCATTACAGCAACAATATTTTGTATGGTTTTTATGGTTGTTTTTTGGAGTAGTTTTGTTCCGAAATAAATACCTAAAAAAGCAGACAAGGTTGCTAAAAGTAATAGTTTAAAATCTACCACATTTTTTTGCTCTATAATTTGTGGAATATAAACAGACAATCGAGATACATCTACCAAACAAGCAATTACTACTCCTGTTGCTATAAAAGCTTCTTTTGATAAATTTACTCGAATCAAAAAAGCACTTCGTAAAGCACCTTGGTGTCCCGATAAACCTCCGAAAAAACCACTTAAAACACCTCCAATTGGTAAGTATTTTTTATCAAAATCAAGGTTTTTGTATTTTGGAATAATATCAAATAGTGCAAAAACTATCAATAAAATTCCGATAATCAGTTTTATAGGCAGTATTTGAAAGGAGTTTTGGTCTATATAATATTCAAATATAGGTTTTGTAAAAGTTAATGATTTTAATACAGTTGCCCCCAAGTAGGCAAAAAATATAGCTGGCAAGCCAAATTTAAGTATGGTATCAATATTTGCTTTTTTCCCAAATACAATACATTTTAACATATTATTTGAAAAGTGAACTATTGAGGTTAGTATTATGGCTATTTCAATAGGAAAAAATAAACCAAAAACCGGAAGTAGAATCGTTCCCAATCCAAAACCAGAAAACAACGTTAACCCCGAACCGATAAGTGCAACCAAGCAAATAATAAAATAATCCATTTACATAATATTACAATACAAATTAATAGATAAAAATCGATTTTAATTATAAGAATTTCATAAAAAACGACACTATTTGTCTTGTGTTTTTTAAAAGATGCTTATTTTTGAAATTCTTTTTTAATATAACAATAAATTATGTACCATTCTAAAATAACTGGCTTAGGATTTTATGTTCCAGATAATGTAGTTACCAATGACGATTTATCAAAAATAATGGATACTAATGATGAATGGATTCAAGAACGAACCGGAATAAAAGAACGTCGCCACATCAAAAGAGGAGAAGACACTACCACTTCAATGGGTGTAAAAGCGGCTAAGATTGCAATCGAACGATCCAAAATTGCTAAAGAAGATATCGATTTTATTGTTTTCGCTACAATCTCACCCGATTATTATTTTCCAGGACCTGGAGTTGCATTACAAAAAGAATTAGAATTAAAAACAATTGGCGCTTTAGATATTCGAAATCAGTGTTCCGGATTTATATACGCACTGTCAATTGCCGATCAATATATAAAAACCGGAATGTATAAAAACATTTTAGTTGTAGCATCAGAAGTACAATCGTTAGGTTTAGATATGACAGATAGAGGAAGAGCTGTTTCTGTTATTTTTGGCGATGGAGCCGGAGCTATTATTTTAAGTAGAGAAGACGATACTACAAAAGGGGTACTTTCTACTCACTTACATTCAGAAGGAGAACATGCTAAAGAATTGTCAGTTGTTGCTCCTGGAATGGGAGGAAGGTGGGTAACTGATATTATTGCCGAAAACAATCCAGATGATGTAAGTTATTTTCCATATATGAATGGTCAATTGGTTTTTAAAAATGCTATCGTTCGTTTTAGTGAAGTAATTAGCGAAGGATTGCAAGCGAATAATCTTCAAGTTTCAGATATCGATTTATTTATTCCTCACCAAGCCAATTTAAGAATTTCGCAATTTATTCAGCATAAGTTTCAGTTAAGAGATGACCAAGTTTATAACAATATTCAAAAATACGGAAATACAACTGCGGCCTCTATACCAATAGCATTAACAGAAGCATGGGAATTGGGTAAAATTAAAGAAGGCGATCTAATTGTTTTAGCTGCTTTTGGAAGTGGCTTTACTTGGGCAAGCGCAATCATTAAATGGTAAGAATAAAAAAAACCTGAATTTCTTCAGGTTTTTTTTCTGATAATAATCAAACTAATTTAAACATTTTTTGTTTGGGGCAAAAAGGGTGTTTGTTTTTTTACAGGTCAAATATCAGTATATTTATCGTTTAAATACAAATAAAATCGATGAAATACATAAAATATATTAAAATAACTATAAAATTCTTACAGAAAAATAAATTTAAATCTTTAAAATTCATTTTTTTTATAATTTAAACCCTAATAAATATTATAAAAGCATTTTGTAATTTAATTCTATCTTTGCAGTCTTAAAAAAACCAATCAAAATGTCATTACAAGAAATTCTTATTCCAAGTATTAATAAAGCAATTCAAGAATTGTTCGATACCACAATCGATAAAATTGAATTTCAATCAACTAGAAAAGATTTTGAAGGTGATATTACAATGGTTATTTTTCCGTTATTGAAAATCATCAAAGCTAATCCTGCAGAAATTGGCAACAAAATCGGAACTTATTTAGTTGAAAATGTAAAAGAAGTTAAAAAATTTAATGTCGTTGCTGGGTTTTTAAATATTGTAATCTCCGATTCGTATTATATCGATTTTTTTAATTCAATAGCTACTGATGAAAAATTTGGCTGTGTTTCGACAACAA
>CALPIE020000216.1 GCA_943323545.2 Bifidobacterium breve
AAAAGTGTATGGTTATGAGATAACCAGAATTTCTGCTGGCAGATTGGTTGGAGTTAAGAAAGTCTTGTAAATCACCGACACTATCCGGCATTCGACATAACAGTTTGTGTCAAATGCCGCATTATGTCGCACATTGTGAAGAGTTTCTTAATTTGAGAAGTATTTTGTGTGATGAGGCTGCTTAAACTGGCAGTTTAATATAATCAAGCAAATAGTTAAATTTTTAAAAAGCCCTAACTGGCCGACCATTGTACTTGAAGTCCTTCCAGTTGTTGTGCTGAGCACCATTATTGAAGCACTCTAGCCACGCGTTGCTACTGCCGCTCTTGGTAGAACTCCAATAGGAGTCATTCGCAAAACCGCCAACTCCGACCTGTTTCAAGTTAACATAAATTAAATTTAATTCTTCTGATGAGGGCAAATGCCAATCACTATAACCATTTAATGTTAACTCTTCACAAGCAGTCTTAGCAGAGTTCCAATCCATATTCCCTAGGTCTGTGATTGCGGCTACTAAACCATGCCCATTTCCTTCAAAAACAACAAAACCACCATGCTTAAATTGTGAAACAACACCTCTTGGCTTTACTTTATATTCAGTCATTTGTTCAATTTGCGAAAGTGTGCATCTAACATGCCAACAAAACGTAGCAGCTTGTTGGCCTGTAGACAAGTAATTAATGTTTAAATTTAAATAACTAATGGAATTATCTACCATATTAGATTTTAATTTACCACTGTAAAAATCATGCATATTTCCAATCCCTTTTCCATTTGATTCATTGATTCCAGATTGCACGGTAAATAAGCGCGTATAAAACTCCCATTGGCTAGCAAGTGTTTGTAATGCCTTAAGACTATATTGTTTTCTTAAATAAAAAGTTTTAGCAACTCCATTGTAATTAATGACAACAGGGAAAACGGCTTTGTTTAAACTTTGGTAACTTGTTACTTCTTCAGAAGAAAGGCTTAATGCAGCCAGTGTCTTAATACAATAGGTTGCACAAAAATCCATATTTTTATTTGCAGTGGCTGTCACAACCAAAGGAATTTCCCAGTTTTTACTTTCTGCGTCTAATGATTTAGGCTCACTACTTTTTATAACATAATCAAAAGATAGCTGCATTGGTTCATGAAGTAATCCAACCATTTCGCTTACTGCTTTAACTTCACCTTGTTCATTTAACAATTGTTGTTTAATATTTAAAGCAAACATGGTGCCTTTAATTTCTATGGCAATACCCTTCGCTTCTACAAAGCTAGTAAGCTTGTCTACAGATACAGTTGCTTTTATTGTTACTCCCCAGCTGCTATCTGGTAATTGAGATTCATTAAGCACCTCATACGATTTTATATTCCCGCTAGAAACTGATGCCATTTGGTCGGCAACAACCTGATCATTAAACATCTCAGTTTTTGTAGAAATAAAAGCACCAAAGGCCTGTTCAGTAGAACTTCGCAATGCTGTTTGCTTTGCATCCTCTAGGGTTTTACCACTACCACTTGAGATAATGCTTACATCTTTACTATCTGTTTGTGCAAATACTCCAAAATCGAATAATATTAGAACTAATAAAACAATTATTGATTTGAGATTATTCATGTTTTTGGGATTAAATTTTCGAGTAAAATACGTAGGTTGTTTTGTTTTGAGCTATTTCTTTGGCGAAAAGTAATTCTAAGCCTTGAATAAAGCCCATGGCATGTTCTTTAACTATTTCGGTGCTGGTTATTTCTGATCTAATATCGTTTTCGTCTGTCTTGATGATCTGGTCGGATGTGATGGTTGATCCATTTATAAGTGTGTTAACCAATTGCTTTGCTTTCATAAAAGCTGCTTTATCTCGCATTTCAGGATTACTATATTTTGCGTTTTCTAAAGTTATGGTGCTAACAATATATTTATTACTTGGTGCAGAAATGATGCGTGCACCGTCAATACTTTTTTTCTTAATAAACTCGATAATAAATTCTTCCAGCGTTGTGCACAAGAAAAGATACGTGTTTTGACTGCCTTTTTCTATTCTGTCAATCATTTCAAACTTCACACATGGTTCGGCAAAACCTTGTTCTGCAATAATCTGCGCTTTTGATTGTGCTTTTGGAACTACGCTAAGTACGGAGTCTTTGGGGATATTCATCAATGTAACAGAAACTGCGTAGTAATTCCCTGCTACCCCTTCTAGTTTCTTTACTCCCTCAAAGGGAGATGAAGCATAAATGCGCTTCACGAAATTTATTGCCGAAGTTTTTTCATCGCCGAAAGATTGCCCAAATGCAGAAGATGCTAAAGTAAGGGATAGTAGCAATAGTAGATTTTTCATATTATAATTTTGGTAAATGCTTATTATACCAATTAATTCTAAAGGAATCGTAATCATTGTTAGCTTCTTTTCCTAAACGCCATTCTTTAAATTCTTTAATTCTTGGAGAACTTCTTCTAGCCGAAGGAGATGGCGAGTAAAGATCAACTAGTTTTATTTTCCGCTTCCATAATTCAATTTCATTTAAATGATTTGATGTTATTTTATATTTTTTTGAATCCTGTTTAAAATTTAATTTATACCATTTTTTGAAAAGTTTTTTTGCAGAATTCGCACCTCCAAAACTTGTAAAATAAATAGTTTCAATCGAGCTTTCTTTTAGCCAATTAAATAAAAATGGATTTAGATCGTCATTATTTATTATCCCCATATCAGTGTCAGTACTAAATTTAGCTACACTTGTTTTATAGACTATATCAGTGATATCCAACTTGCTTTTCTCAAGGAAACTAATAATATCTTCAATTTTAGGACAACCATTTTCATAAAGCTTATTGCCAGGATAAACTAAATTTAAAAACCGCCAAAATTCACTCATGTTGCCATAATAAAATTCGAGCTTGCCACAATATGGCATTGGAGGATGTGTTCCAATTATTAAGTATTTGGAATCTTTTTTAATTGGATATTTTTCGAGCCAAGGATGTATCATTATAACTTTAAGTATGGATATAGGATAATAATTTCATTGTTTTCAATCCGGGAAAAGCTTTCGCTAACTACTAAATAGTTTTCAATTTCATCTACCGTTGGTGTGTTCTTGGAATTTGAAAAGTCAAAGCCATTAAATAAAGTTTGATTTGCTCTTGCCCAGTCTTTTGGGGTAGTTGCACTGATAAC
>CALPIE020000217.1 GCA_943323545.2 Bifidobacterium breve
CATTTAAATTTACCGACTCAAATTATTTTTGGCAATGGAAATAACATTTATTATTTTTATAATGCATTAGGACAAAAAGTACAAAAAAGTGTAATTGAGGTAGGAACAAATGCTTCTACGACAATTACAGATTATTTAGATGGGTATCAATACATCAATAGCATACTAAATTTTTTCCCACATGCCGAGGGTTATGTAAATGCTACTCCTTGTGTGCAGTGCCCGCAAAATGCAGAATACTATTTTAATTATGTGTATAATTACACTGACCATTTAGGCAACATACGCGTATCGTATGCTGTTGACCCACAAACCAATGTTATTAAAATATTGGAAGAAAACCATTACTATCCTTTTGGGTTAAAGCATACCAATTATAATGCGGGTAGTGATATATTTGCTTTAGAAGAAGTTGTTTTATTACCAAAAATAAAAAGCGTGCCGGTTGGTTTTACAAGGCAGTATAAGTATAAATACAATGGTAAGGAATACCAAGACGAACTGGGGCTTAAAATGTATGATTATGGAGCTAGGAATTATGACCCTGCTTTGGGAAGATGGATTAATATAGACCCAATTGCAGAGTTGACAAATGGAATCTCTCCCTATAGCTATGTCAAAAATAATCCTATTAAATTTATTGACCCAAACGGTATGATTTGGTTAGATACTAAAGAAGCTGAAAGGTTAAAATCTAAAATTAATGATAAAATTTCGTCATTAAATAGTGATAAATTGAAACTTTCTCAAAACTTAAATGAAATGAATTTAAGTGATAAAGAGAGAACTAGTATAGAAGGAAAAATATCAGACTTAGAATCGAGAATATTAAGTTTAGATAATTCAGTAGAGAATATTGATATATTAGGTGCTGATAAAAATAATACATATGATTTAGTCAGTGGTGATTCTAATTATGTATACAAAGATGATCAAGAAATAATAAACATTCAAGGCGATACAGATGCATTACATATCCACGAAATAAAACATGTTACATTGTCAAAATCATCACCTGAGGGATTTCAGTACGACGAAAGAGGGAGGTTACTTCCCACAATTGGCGTAGGAACTATTGATGAAATTTCTGGATATGTTGCACAATATAGTTTTGATCCAATTAGTCTACCAGGGTCAGTAAGTAAAGGAAGTGAAATAAACGAAAAATATGTTGCAAACCTCAGGGATTCTAATGGCAATCCAAGATATCCAGAAATTACAAAACGATATTACAATAAACAATTACAAGCAAAAAATAATAAAAAAAATGATAGATAAAAAGACAAATATCATCTTATCATATATAGTTTTAGGTCTATTAATATGTTCTTGTGCTTCCAAACAAGATTATATTGGACTATATTATTCGGAAGATGATAATATTAATTTTGTTTTAGAAGAACAAAATTTCTTAATTACAAATACAAAAGGAAAGTCAAATTCACCTTATAAATGTTGTGACACCATAAGTTATGGTAATTGGGAAAAAGTAAAGAATAATGATTTTATAAAAATTAGTAGCCCAAACAATTTTAATACAAATGTTATTAATATAAGTGTAAATGAATATTTAAATAATTCTACGGACAGTATTTATTTAATTATAAATAATCCAATAGAAAATCATTATAAAAAATTTAGTGAAACTTATAGAGAGCTCTATTATTCAATAGAAATTTCCTCCAATAATACTGATTTTAATGCCAGAGTTGCTCAAATGAAGTGGAACACAAATCAAATTCAAATACAGAAACCAAAAGGACTTATAATTGACGAAATTACTATTGTAATTGTACCTAAATCAGATATGAAAGTTAGAAGTTTAGAAGCTAAAATAATTTATACATCTCCATACAAAGTAATAAATAATAAGAATAATTCATTTAAAATAGAATTATCATCACTTTCCTATCAATACATTAATTTGTTACGGCTATTTGACGATTTTGTAAAAATTGAAAAAGAGAGTTTAATATGGAACAAGAAGATTTTTAAAAAAAAGACATAAAACCCGATGGCGCGGATATATCCTGCGATAGATAGCACGGATTTGCAATCCGTGCCCCGCCGCTAGCGCGAGTATCTTGCTCGTGCCTTCAAAAAATTCCGCTCAGAAAAGCGTGGATAATGAAAGTAAAATTTATCTTAAAACTATTACCATCATAAAACACAAAACTGATAGCCATGAAATCAAAGATTCACGAATTCCTAAAGTCAATAAAGATGATGAGTAAAAAGACGCTTTATCTTTTGTTTTTGTTTCCAATGGTAATTGTAGGGCAAACACCAACAGAAAATTACGTTAAAAGTACTACTTATAAACAGCCCACTTCACAAGGTACTGTTGATATTAACTATCCCGCCAATGCAACTATACAAGTAAGTTATTTTGATGGATTAGGTAGACCTATTCAGCAAATAGCTCACAAACAATCAAACAGTGGAAAAGATATTGTAACACATATTGAATATGATTTATTAGGTAGACAAGTAAAGGAAAACCTGCCATTTGTAGCTACTGGAAGTCCATCTTTGTTGATTAAAAATAATGAAACGCTTTCTTTTTATGGAGCTAACAATTTAGCTTTAACAGGAAACACAAACTTTGAACTTACTGCAAATCCTTATAGTGAAAAACTATTAGAATCATCACCACTAAACAGGGTTTTTAGACAAGCAGCACCCGGTAATGATTGGGCTCTTAATCCTACTGGGACTGACCACAGTATAAAATTTGATTACCAAACTAATGACAATAATGACGCAGTAAAGCTGTTTAGAGTCGCAAGTAATGGAGACCTTATTTATAATTCTACTTATGTACCGCACGAACTCTTTAAAACCATAACAAAAGATGAGAATTGGATAAGTGGTAATAACAGTACCACATATGAGTTTAAAGACAAAGAAGGTAGAGTTGTTTTAAAAAGGATTGAGGTAGCAACAACTGTTCATTCTTCTTATAATGGCAGTTATGATACCTACTATGTTTATGATGATTATGGTAACTTAACTTATGTTATTCCACCATTGGCAAATACAAATAATATTGATGCTGCCGCTTTAAATGGCTTATGTTACCAATACAAATACGATTCTCGAAATAGACTAATTGAAAAGAAACTGCCAGGCAAACAATGGGAATACATTGTTTA
>CALPIE020000218.1 GCA_943323545.2 Bifidobacterium breve
CGGAAGAAGTTCCTACCATTGTAAAAGGAATTCAATCCTGGGAATTATTGGAAGAGAGTTTTCATAAGCTCTCCGCTATTAATTCCCAAGTTGTTGCAGAAACCGATATGCGAGCGATGTATAATCCAACTCGTATGAAGGTTATCGAAAAAGCTGCTCACAAACTAGTAGAAAAAATAAAATCTCTTTGTCCTCAATGTCACGTACCGGGTTTTGGTGTAGTAAACATCAAATCGGGATTGCCTTGTGAATGGTGTGGTTCACCAACAAATTCAACAAAATCAAATATTTATAAATGTCAGAAATGTAATTTTGAACAGGAAAATATGTTTCCAAATAACAAGAAAACAGAAGATCCAATGTTTTGTGATTATTGTAATCCATAAGAAATGAAAGAAGAAATTCAGAAAGCAGCAAACTTATTAAAAGAAGGAAATGTAGTTGCTATTCCAACGGAAACTGTATACGGATTAGCAGCCAATGCTTTTAATGAAGATGCTGTCCGAAAAATATTTGAAATCAAAGGCAGACCATTATTCAATCCACTTATTATTCATATAAAATCTTTAGCCTTTTTAGAACAGTTAGTTTACAACATTCCACCCAAAGCGTTGCAATTGGCGCACCATTTTTGGCCTGGTTCATTAACTTTAATTTTACCAAAAAAGGAGATAGTTCCCAATATTATTACAGCAGGAAAAAATACTGTAGCAGTTCGCGTTCCAAATCATCCGGTAACATTAGCGCTTTTAAACGCAATAGATTTCCCTCTGGCAGCGCCAAGTGCTAATCCTTTTGGAACCATAAGTCCAACAGAAGCAAAACACGTATCCGATTATTTTAAAGAAAAAATTCCGATGGTTTTGGATGGTGGAATTTGTCAAAACGGAATAGAATCTACTATTATTGGGTTTGAGTTTGATGAACCTGTACTCTATCGTTTGGGTTCAATTACAGTGGAAGAAATAGAAAAAATAGTAGGCAAAATTACTATAAAGAATAAAAAAGATGTAGCTCCTGATGCACCTGGAATGCTTTCCAAACATTACGCGCCAAAAACCAAAACATTTTTAGAAACAGATATAAATGCATTTTTAAAAAAACATCGAAATAAAAAAATTGGAATACTGCTGTTTAATCAAAGAATAGAGAATAATGAATTTATTCACCAAGAAATTTTGTCTGAAAACGGAAACTTTAAACAAGCAGCCGTAAATCTTTATTCCGCCATGCATCGATTGGACAAACTTGGATTAGACTTAATTGTTGCCGAACGATTTCCTGAAATTGATTTAGGAAAATCTATTAATGATCGCTTGGAGCGAGCAACTAAAAATTAGCCTATGAATTTTAATTTACTTTTAGATAATTTAACCAATCCGGCTTTACTTTTCTTTTTGTTAGGAATAATTGCCACTCGACTTAAAAGCGATTTGGAAATTCCGCCAAATTCTTCAAAATTTATTTCGTTATATCTTTTATTCTCTATTGGATTTAAAGGTGGTCAGGAATTGGCTCACAGTCATTTTGACCTAGAGATAATTTACTCTGCAATTTTTGGAGTATTTATCGCGATTATCATTCCTGTTTATTGTTTTTTTATTTTAAAAAGAAAATTTAGTATTGAAAATTCTGGTGCTATTGCTGCTGCATATGGATCTGTAAGTGCCGTTACCTTTGTTACTGCTATTTCATTTTTAGAAATTCAAAAATATACCTTCAGCGGACATATGGTCGCTATTATGGCTTTGATGGAAGCACCGGCAATTATCATAGGTGTAATCCTAATGAAAATTTTTAATAAAAATGAGGTCATAAAAACCAAAATGAAGTCTGTCATAAAGCATTCATTAACCAATGGAAGTGTGCTGCTTATTCTGGGTAGTTTATTGATTGGTTATTTAGCAAGTGATCAACAAGCTATGGGAATAAAACCTTTTACAACGGACATTTTTAAAGGATTTCTTGCCATTTTCTTACTTGACATGGGTATTTTGAGTGGCAAAAAACTGAATGTTTTTATTAAAAGTGGATGGTTTCCTGTGGTTTTCGCAATTATAATTCCGTTAATAAATGGCAGTTTAGTTGCACTACTTAGTCAGTTAGTTTCAAATGAAATTGGAAATAGATTCATATTTGCTATACTTGCTGCAAGTGCATCCTATATAGCTGTACCGGCAGCAATGAAAATTGTAGCACCAAAAGCAAACCCGGGTTTATTTTTACCTATGGCATTGGCTATCACTTTTCCGTTTAATATTACTTTCGGAATGCCAATTTATCTTTCAATTATACTTTGCTGTTAAAAAACACTAATTAGAAAATTTTAAACGATATACTTCATCAAGTTCGTTATTTGAACTCATATTTACATCTAAATCAGTTACATAACCCGAATTTAAACCATAGGTCCAACCGTGCAATGTTAAATCTTGTTCGTTTCTCCATGCTCCTTGAACAATGGATGTTTTGGCTAAATCAAAGACTTGTTCTTGAACATTAATCTCTACAAACTTGTTAAATCGATCTTCTTCATTTTCAAATGAATTTAAATAATCTTCGTGTAAACGATATACATCTTTTATATGACGAATCCAATTGTCTATAAGACCTATAGATTGATTCCCCATTGCTGCTTTTACACCACCACATCCATAATGTCCGCAAACAATTACGTGCTTTACTTTTAAAACATTTACAGCATAATCTAAGACACTTAGCATATTCATATCAGAATGAATTACCATATTAGCAATGTTTCTGTGAACAAAAACTTCTCCTGGCTTTGCGCCTATTATTTCATTTGCAGGTACACGACTATCAGAACATCCTATCCAAAGTAATGGTGGTTGTTGGCCTTTTGCTAAATCTTTGAAATATTCATTATCTAAAGCGAGTTGATTCTCGACCCATTTTTTATTGTTATCAAGTATTTTTTTATAAAATTCAGTACTCATAGTTTGTCTTCTTTAAAAATTATTTCTTTATTCTCAATTACTTCCATTTTTCGTTTCATTACATTGTAACGATGCTCAA
>CALPIE020000219.1 GCA_943323545.2 Bifidobacterium breve
TATATTGGTAGGTTTAACTCAATCAACAAATGGAGATGTTATTGGAAATCATGGCGGTAATGATGGTTGGGTAGTTAAATTATCAAGCATAGGCACAATTCAATGGCAGAAATGTTTAGGAGGCATAGATACTGACATCTTAAAATCAATAAAATATACAACTGATGGGGGATTTATAGTTGTTGGAAGGACATTTTCGGTTGAAAGTGATGTAATTGGAAACCATGGTGGTGGTGATATTTGGGTAGTTAAATTATCGAGTTCTGGTGTAATACAATGGCAAAAATGTTTGGGTGGAACTCGAGAAGATTATGGGGTAGAAATTCAATTAACTACAGATGGGGGATTTGTTATTGCAGGTTACACCAATTCATCAGATGGAGATGTTGTTGGATATCATGGGAATAGTGCTGATTATGATATTAGGTTAGTTAAATTATCAAGTAATGGAACAATACAATGGCAGAAATGTTTAGGTGGAAGTTATGGTGAAATAGTTCATTCAATGAATAAAACCTCAGACGGGGGATTTGTTTTGACCGGTTTTACATACTCAAATAATGGAGATGTTATTGGGAATAATAACACTGGACTCAATGGACTCGATAGAGATATTTGGATAGTAAAATTATCGAGTACTGGTTTAGTACAATGGCAAAATTTTATCGGAGGAAGTGGTTTAGATGAATGCAATTCAATACTTCAAACTACAGATGGCGGCTATATTTTAGGAGGTTGGACAACTTCAAATGATGGTGATGTTTCCGGTTACCATGGCGACACTGATATTTGGGTAGTAAAATTATCAAGTACAGGAACGATACAATGGCAGAAATGTCTTGGTGGTAGTGGTGGTGAATATTGTTACTCTATAATACAAACTTCAGATGGGGGGTATGGTTTAACTGGTGTCACCTCTTCAAACGATGGAGATGTCTCAGGGATAATTGGTATGTCTGATGTTTGGGTTGTAAAACTCGCCCCGGCATTTGCCAATATCTCTCTGGTTTCAAGTAGCGGTAATAAATCAACTTTATTCCCTGGGTGGACAATAAACAATGTTAATTATGACTATCCTATGACCACAACCGATGGAGTAAACTACACCATTAACAATATTTTCTTAACGGGGGCAACAAATCAAATAGGTGGCATTTCCGCTGATTATTGGGTAAAGTTTAGGCAAGATAACAACTGGACAATCAACTGGGGTAGTACTGCTTTTCCATCGGGAGTTGGAACTCAAGGAGGCGCTAACATAAATGTAACTATCCCTGGAAATTATAGTGTTAGTTTAAATATTCAAACGGGAGCCTATACCTTTACATTACTAACTCCTGCTCCATCAATTTCAATTATTGGGGCTAACATTGGTACTGCCTGGAATACGGATGTAACCCTTAGTCAAACAGATGGGTATCTCTATTATTTACCTGCGTACAATCTTCCAGCTGGACAATTAAAATTTAGACAAAACAATAGTTGGTTAACTAATTGGGGAGGAACTACTTTTCCAACTGGAGATGGTATTCCGAATGGGTCGAATATTTTGGCAAGTCCTGCAGGTGTATATGATATTAATTTTTTCAAAGGACCAACAGGAGCTAATTATAACTTTTCTACAACACTCGGAATAGATGACCAAAATATTAAAACAATTAAAATTTATCCAAATCCTGCCAGTACTCATATTAATATTGATTTTAATAACGAAACTGATTTGAATGGCGGAATGATTAAATTCATCAACTCATTAGGTCAAGAAGTATTCACAAGGCCAATAACCCTTTCGGGAACACAAACCAGTATGCAATTAAACACTTGGGGTGGAACTGGAATATATTTTGTTCAAATCATCAACCCACAGGGTCAGGTTATGGATGTTAAAAAGATAATTATACAATAATTTAGATTTAGTAAGTTCTAGAAGCGTTATTCAATTTTTGGGTAACGCTTTTTTTATTTATACAACCTCCCATTAACAAAAACCATTTCAACACCTATTACAATTTTTATTCTTAATACCTCTGAACTAATTAGCTAATCAGGATTAACAACCATAAAATGATGCTAGTTCAGTTGTAACGGAACATTATTTAGCAAGTCTTGATAGAGAAACAGTTTTTGAAGTAAATAAACACCTTTTATAAGGTGTTTTTTTATATTTGCCATACTTAAAAATGATGACCTCATTTTTAAGCAAGATTTTAAGCAAGATTTATTGAAAAAAGAGGTGAATAAATGATAAATAAAAGAATCTTGAAATCAGTTAAAATCTTGAAAGTCAGTGATAACAAGCGGTTCAAAGTTTAATTAGAACAACTCATAATCAGGTGGTCCCTGGTTCGAGCCCAGGTGGGACCACAAAAGCCTTACAGCAATGTAGGGCTTTTTTATTTCCCTAATGCCGTCAGTCTTGCTACGTATTTACCAATAACATCAAACTCTAAATTTACAGTAGTGCCTATTTTGTAAGTATGAAAATTAGTATGCTCAAAAGTATAAGGAATAATCGCTACACTAAATGTATTTAATCCTGAATTTACCACCGTTAAACTCGTTCCGTTTACCGTAATTGAGCCTTTTTCAATAGTAATATTTGAAAGCGCGGGGTCATATTCAAACGTAAAAACCCAACTCCCATTGGCTTCTATAATATTTGTACAAGTACCAGTTTGGTCTACATGTCCTTGTACAATATGACCGTCTAATCGGTCGCCTAGTTTCATAGCGCGTTCTAAATTAAGGACATCATTCACTTGCCATGAGCCAATTGCCGTTTTATCTATCGTTTCCTGAATAGCAGTTACGGTATATTCGTTTTGGTTGATTTTTACCACCGTTAAACAAATACCATTATGGGCCACACTTTGATCAATTTTTAGTTCGTGCGTAATTTCCGAAGCCACGGTAATGTGCAGATTTCCCTGTTCTTTTTGAATTTCTTTGATTATTCCGAGTGTTTCTATAATTCCGGTAAACATAACTGATATAATTTTACTAAATTTGCACTTCAAAAGTAAGCAATAAA
>CALPIE020000220.1 GCA_943323545.2 Bifidobacterium breve
CATAAGCTTTTGCCCATACGGTATTTGCATCCACAATTTTGATTTCATCTAATCCTCTAAAAGCAGTTGAAAAGCCAGTTGCTTGAGATGTCCATTGTGCATTAGCAATAGAACAAAAAGCAATAGATAATAAAAGTAATAATTTTTTCATAATTTAAATTTTTAGAATTTTATCAAAAATAATCAAATAATCTTTAATTTGTTTTTTTTAACTTCAGTTATTGAAAATAAAAAAATTATTTTTGCCAATAAAACACCATTCAATGAGAATTTTACTACTTGGTTCAGGGGGAAGAGAACATGCCTTAGCATGGAAAATGCTTCAAAGTTCAAAATGCGCTTCACTTTTTGTGGCTACAGGAAATGCAGGAACAGCATCAATAGCAACGAATGTAGATGTATCTCCAACTAATTTTGAAGCAATCAAAAAATTTGTTCTTCAAGAAAACATTGATATGGTTGTTGTGGGACCCGAAGACCCATTAGTTCTCGGAATTTACGATTATTTTATAAACGACAATTCTTTAAAAAACATATCAGTTATTGGTCCGTCAAAAGTAGGAGCACAATTAGAAGGAAGTAAAGAATTTGCAAAAGAGTTTCTAATTAAACATCAAATTCCAACGGCAGCTTATGATAGTTTTACGGCAGCAACTGTAGAAAAAGGATGTGCTTTTTTAGAAACATTGCAACCACCTTATGTTTTAAAAGCCGATGGTTTGGCTGCAGGAAAAGGAGTGTTAATTATTCAAGATTTAGAGGAAGCCAAATCTGAATTGAGAGAAATGTTAGTGAATGCCAAATTTGGAGAAGCAAGTTCAAAAGTAGTTATTGAAGAATTTTTAGACGGAATTGAATTGAGTTGCTTTGTACTAACAGATGGCAAAAATTATAAAATATTACCAACTGCAAAAGATTACAAAAGAATTGGGGAGGGCGATACGGGATTGAATACAGGCGGAATGGGAGCTGTTTCTCCGGTACCATTTGTAGATTCTATATTATTAGAAAAAATTGAAAATCGAATTGTAAAACCTACAATTGCCGGATTTCAAAAAGACAATATTGATTACAAAGGATTTGTTTTTATCGGATTAATAAATGTCAATGGTGAGCCTATCGTAATTGAATACAACGTTAGAATGGGAGATCCTGAAACAGAAGTTGTAATTCCAAGAATTAAATCCGATTTAGTAGGGTTATTTGTAGCTGTAGCAAATCAAAAATTAGATGAAGTTTCTCTTGAGATTGAAGAAAGAAGTGTGGCTACAATAATGATGGTATCTGGTGGATATCCTGAAGAATATGAAAGGGAAAAAGTAATTACAGGATTAGAAAAGGTAGATGATTCTATTGTTTTTCATGCTGGGACCAAAATAAAAAATGGCAATATTGTAAGCAATGGAGGCCGTGTTTTAGCAGTTACTTCTTATGGGAATGATTTTCAAGAAGCCATAAAAAAATCTTATCAAAATATAGAAAAGTTACATTTTGATAAGAGCTATTTTAGAAAAGATATAGGCAACGATTTACTTTAGAAAAGAATGAGCGGTAGTATCTTGATTCTCTTCGCCGTTCTTTTGGTGAATATTTAATTGTTTACACCAATAGATAAAATATTTTGCACAAACAATTATTAATGCCCAACTTACAATATTAGCAAGCCACCAATTATCTAACTCTAATGAACGTAACCAATCAAGTGGTTTGAATAAAAAATCTACAAAAAGTGTTTGTATTCCTTCAAAAAATGCTCTCATTTTTAAACAAGTATTATATTTACAACCACAAAAGTATAAAATATCCTTATGATAACAACTATTTTTAAAAAATCTACGCCAATTAATTATTCGTTAGTAGTTGTTTTATTGTTGTTTTTCTTTTTTTTATTTCAATTTAGTTCAACTAAATCGCCTGATTTGCATAGTGATAGCAATCAAACTTTTGGGATATTATTACTGTTATTAGCCTCCCTATTTATCACAAATTTTATTGTAAAAAAGAATATTTTAACCAAAAAAAGCAGTTATACTATACTTTTTTTCTTCCTTTTTCTTCTGTTTTTTCCATCTATTTTAAAAAACAGCAATCTATTAGTTTCTAATTTTTTTATTCTTTTAGCTTTAAGAAGATTGGTTTCTCTTCAAACATTAAAAGCGCCAAAGGAGAAAATATTTGACGCATCGTTGTGGATATTTGTCGCTAGTTTGTTTCAATTTTGGGCATTACTTTTTATTCTCTTGGTTTACATTTCTATTTTCTTTCATGTATCACGTGATTACAGAAACTGGTTATTACCATTTGTTGCCTTTTTTACAACACTAGTTATTTTTATTTCTTATGCTTTATTATTTGATATATCAATAATTGGAGGTTATCTAGAAAAAGCAGTTGTTAATTTTAATATTGATTATTTTACCAATTCTTTTCAGAATTTATCGCTTTCTATTTATACGGTTTTTGCAGTTTTTTTTCTGTTTTCCTCTATTTTCACATTAACAAATAAGCCCTTAAATCTTCAGGCATCCTATAAAAAAATGATTTTTGCATTTATTATTGGAGTTTCAATTTATATAATTTCTCCAAATAAAAATAGTGATATTCTAGTTTTTACTATTTTACCACTTTCAATAATGGCGACAAACACAATAGAATACTCTCAAAACAATTTAAGAAATGAAATAATATTAGGTGTTTCAATTTTAGGAGCGTTTTTCTGTTTTTTTTCTCAATTATAATTTACTTCCATAAGCTAGATCACCTGCATCTCCGAGTCCAGGAATGATGTAATTTTTTTCATTCAATTTATCATCTAATGCCGCAACCCAAAGATGGCAATTGTTAGGAAGGTTTTCTTCTAGGTATGCAATTCCCTCAGGCGCTGCAATGACAACCGCAATATGAATTTCTTTAGGTTTTTGTTCCAGATGAAGTTTTTTTAATACTGCAACAATAGATTGCCCTGTCGCTAACATCGGATCAATTACTATCAAATTTTTATTTTCGAAG